>DZCR01000030.1:2338-26847 GCA_022736495.1 Desulfobacca acetoxidans | reverse complement strand
TGGTAGTCCCAACGGGAATCGAACCCGTGTCTCCGCCGTGAGAGGGCGGTGTCCTAGGCCTCTAGACGATGGGACCGCGCAAATTTATATATCTCACCCATCAGACGGTGTCAAGAGGATCAGCCGGGAATGTCAAAAGCATTTACCATGCCTGACGCGCCTATTGCGGTTAAAGTAACGCATACGCGCTTTCCGCCCGGTTTTGCGGACGAGCCTTAATTCACTCGGAGGTTGTACTTTTCGATTTTGGAACCCAGGGTCTTGCGGTTAATTCCCAGAATCCGGGCGGCTTCCTGGCGGCGTCCCTTGGTCCGGCGCAGGATGAACTGAATGTAGCGTTTTTCCAACTCCTCCAACGTATAGTTTTCGTCGGAAAAGACCTGAAACTCCCCCTGGCGCTGCGAAATGAAACTGGGCAAATGTTCCGGTTGGATGATGGCTCCATCTTCCAGGATCAGAATGCGCTCGATGGTATGTTCCAACTCTCGGACGTTCCCCGGCCAGGCATAATCGTTCAACATTTTCAGGGCCCGGCTGGAAATCCCGGTCATCTCCCGATGGCCTTTCTGACTGTACTTGTGAAGAAAATGGTCCACCAGGAGGGGGATGTCTCCGGTGCGCTCCCGCAAGGGCGGTAAGTGGATGGGGATAACGCTGAGCCGGTAATAGAGGTCTTCCCTGAAGGCGCCCGACTTAATGGCCTCGCTCAGATCGCGGTTGGATGAGGCAATGATACGGATGTCCAGTTTGATGCGTCTCTGGCTCCCCACCTTCATGAATTCCCGCTCCTGGAGTACCCTTAGGAGCTTGGCCTGGATGTTATGGCTCAGGTTGCTGATTTCATCGAAGAAAAAGGTCCCATGGTTGGCCAGTTCGAAGAGACCGTGTTTGGTCTGGAGGGCCCCGGTAAACGAACCCTTGACGTGCCCGAAGAGTTCGCTTTCCAACAAGGTCTCCACCAGGGCCGAGCAGTCTACCGGAACAAATTCCTTATCGGTCCGGGGGCTGAGGAGGTGGATGGCCCGGGCCACAAGCTCTTTGCCGGTGCCGGACTCGCCGGTTAAGAGGACGGTGCTGTCGCTGGGCGCAGCCCGTCGGACCTTGGCAAATACCTTTCGCATGGTAGGACTGTCGCCAATGATGAAATCCAGACCCAGGTCATTGGCCCCCTCGGGCTCGGCGCGGGGCGGTTTCCCTTTCTGTGCCAGGTGATCCAGGGCCTTCTGCACCACCGCTTCCAGTTCATCAATCCGGAAAGGCTTTACCAGGTAGTCCAGAGCCCCTAACTTGATACACTCCACCGCCCCCTGGATAGTGGGATATCCGGTGATCATGATGACTTCGGTTTCTGGAAAGTCCTGGCGCAGGGTTTTCAGCACCTCTACCCCGTCCATGTCCGGCAGCTTGATATCCAACAGGACGATAACAAAGGGCTGATGGGCCAGATGTTCCAGGGCCTGGGTGGCATCGGCGGCCGTGGTCACCACCAGGTTTTGACGGGACAAAACCTGGGCGATGCCGCTGCGCACTGCGGCTTCATCATCCACCACCAGGATTTGCCGGTTGAGGTCACTCTTTTTCATGCACACCCTTGAGGCCGGTCGCGGTAGGCAGTTTGACCCGGAAGGTGGTGCCCGCCCCGATGGTGCTTTCCACGTCCACCGTTCCTCGGTGGGCCTCAATGAGTCCCTTGACCAGGGCCAGGCCCAAGCCGGTCCCGATCACCTGCCGGGTTTTGGGACTCTTGACCCGATAGAACTTGTCGAAGATTTTGGGAATTTCCTCGGCATCGATACCGATGCCCTGGTCTCTTACCAGGACTTCCAGGTAGTCGCCGTGCGAGAGGGCGGAAACCGTGACTTCGCCCCCGTCCGGGGAGTAATTGATGGCATTGCTCACCAGGTTGGTGAAGACTTCCTCCATGCTGCGGCGATCGGCCTGGATAGGAGGGAGGTTATTTGGAGTCTGTAATTGCAGGGTGATCCGCTGGTCCGCCGCCCGTTCCCGGAGCAGTTCCAGGAGTTCGGCCAGAAGGGGGTACAAATCCAGGGGCACTTGCTCCATCTGCCCGTAGCCGGCTTCCATCTTGGCTACATCCAACAGGTCGTTGATCAGGTCCAACAAACCCTGGATCTTGGCATGGGCCCGGGTGAGCAACTCCCGCTGCTTCTCCGTCAGGTCGCCGGCCAAGCCGTCCAGGATCACCGCATGCTGCTGTTTGATGGCTGCCAGGGGGGACCGGAGTTCATGGGACACCATGCGCACGAAGTCGTTTTTCATTTCATCCAGCGCTTTGAAGCGAGTGACATCGTGAAATACGGTGACCGTGCCCAGGATCTGACTGTCAGGCCCAGAGAAGGGGGCCGATAGGGCCCGCAGGTGGATGTTATTCTGGCAGAGTTCCTGGGCGATGAGCTTTTCTGGGTTGCTACCGGCCCCCGCCAGCAAAGAGTGGATGGCGTCCTGGAACGCGCCGTCTTTCAGGTAACCCGCCAACGGTCCGGGTTGGGGCGGGGGCGCGTTCACCCCCAGGAGCTGCAGGAGGGTGGAGTTGCACAGGACAACCTCGCCCTCCCGGTTGGTTACCAAGACCCCGTCGGCCATGCAATTGACGATGGTGTGCATCCGGCTCTGCTCCAGGGCCAGATTGTAAAGGTTGCGCGCCTGCTCCTCCTGAAGTTGGCGGGTTTGCTGCTCTAGGAGCTGCTTTTCCAGGGCGCGTCTGACCACCAGGCACAGGTGGTCGATGCTGAAGGGCTTGGTAACGAAGTCGTACGCCCCTTTTTTCATGCACTCAACGGCATCGGCTACGGTGCCTAAGCCGGTCATGATGATCACCGGGATGGCGGGATACAGGACGGTGGCCTGCTCCAGCACCCCCAGGGCTCCCATCACCGGCATCTTCAGGTCGCAGAGGACCACGTTGACCGGCTCGGAGGCCAGCTTCTCCAGGGCCTCCTGGCCATTGGCGGCAGTGGTCACTTGGTAGCCCTCACTGGTCAGCACCCGGCTACAGCCCAGACGCAGCACCTCTTCGTCGTCCACCACTAGTACGGTGTATTGCTCGTTCATGGTCGCTTACCTAAGTTCACAGTTCGAGATTCAAAGTTGATGGTTAATTGCCAAACTTTGAACTTTTATTGGTAGCATCAGGCCTCCCCAAACTTGCTGGGCGACATCTGGTCCCGAGGTTCCAAGGGCAGCCTGATAGTGAAGGTCGTCCCTCCTTCCGGAGGGCTATCGGCGCTGATCGTTCCCCCGTGCCGCTGTATCACGCCGTACACGATGGACAGCCCCAAACCCGTGCCTTTACCAGGCGGCTTGGTAGTAAAGAAGGGTTCAAAAATCTTGTCCCGGATCGCCATTGGGATGCCGCCGCCGGTATCGGTAAGGGTCAGGACGATCCCATCTTCAGCCGGCGTGGGCTCACTGGTGATGGTGATCTGTCCCTGACCGTTCATGGCATCCGCGGCATTGAGGAGCAGGTTGGTGAAGACCTGCTGTAACTGGCCCGGGTCCCCTACAATCTGGGGCAAAAACGGGTCCAGGTGCTGGATAACCTGGATATTGTGGAAAAAAGCCTGGTGGCTGAGGAGTTCCACGCAGCGGTGGAGGATGTCATTGACGTCAAAGAGCTTCTGGTCCCCCAGGGATTGGCGGCTAAAGTCCAGCAGCCGGTGCACGATTTGCTGGCAGCGCATGGTCTGGGAAATAATGATCTCGATATTTTCCCGGTGGACGTCATCCGCGGTCAGGTCCCGTTGCAGCAATTCGGCGTAAATGAGGATGCCCGCCAGGGGATTGTTGATTTCATGGGCCACCCCCGCGGCCATCCTGCCCAAAGAGGCGATCTTTTCTGTGTGCACCAGTTGCGACTGGGCCGCCTCCAATTCCCGATGTACTTTGAGGATTTCCCGTAGATCGGAAAAAATTCCCACGCTGCCGACTACCCGGCCTCGCTCCCGAATGATGGCGGCGGAAAAGTTGACCGGCACTTCCTCGCCATGTTTATTGATAAAGGTCATCCGGGTGGTATTCAACTTGTCCGGCGGGCCGTACTCATCGCTGCGCATCCGCCGCATCATCTCGGATGCCGACTCCATGGGATAGAAACGGCGGAAATTCTCGGCGTTGCCGATCATCTCTTCGGCCTGGTAGCCCAGGATGCGCTTCGCCCCTTCATTGAAAATCAGGGGCACCCCCTTGTTGTCCACCACTACGATGCCGTCCACTGAATTCTGGATAATGTTGGTGAGAAAAGCGTTGGTCTTTTGCAGTTCCCGTTCCATGAGAATGCGGTTGGTGAGGTCCCGCAGGTATAAACAAGTGAGGACTTTCTTGCCCAGGTGGGAGACAGCCATGCAGGTTTCGAAGACCCGGGGGACATGATCCTCATCCTGGGGCCGGTCCAGGATACTGCAGAAGCGGGTTTCCTGCTGCAGGTCCTGGTCCAGCAGACTAGCCAGTTCCTGGGCCATATGGAGATGCTGGGAGGTGAGCACCTCCCCCAGGTGCATGCCGATGACCCGGCTTCTGGGAATATTCAGAATTTCCAACATCCGGGTGTTGGCAAAGATGATGCGATAATTCTCATCCGCCATCAAGAGCCCTTCCTGGGTTAATTGGGTCAGGAGATCGAGCTTCTGTTCTGCTTCCACCACCTGGGTAATATCGCGTACTGCCTCGAATCCCCCAATAACTCGGCCCTCGGGATCAGTAATGATGGAAGCGGAGGCCGTCACCTGAACCTCTCGGCCATCTCGCGCACGGACCACCCGGCGCACCCCGGAGATGGGTTTTTTCTGCTCCATGACTTGCTTGAGGGTGCAATCGCAGGTAGTGCATTCGGCAGTGTTGAGCAATTCCCCGCAAGTCATCCGGCCCACCACTTCGCTGCGGGAGTAGCCGGTGAGTCTTTCCATGTGGTCATTAATATGGGTGACCACCAAAAACGGATCTACCAGGAAAAAAGGCATGGGGAAATTTTCCAGGATGCTGGATAAGGTGGCCATTTGTTGTTCCATCACCGGATGGACCAGCAAGTCCGTATGTTCCCGGATGAGGATAAAACAGCCGATCCTCTCGTTATCGGTGCCTCGGATGGGCGTAGCGCTCAAAGTTAGGGGCGCGCCGAGGGGCCAGCGCGCCTTCAGCAGCACCGGAACCTGCTTGAGGCTTTCCCCCTGCTGGGGACACCGCTCCAACCGGGAGGCATTCTCTCCGATGCCGGTAATGAGATGGGTCTCTGAACAGAGAGGGCAGGGGTCACCCACACGCAGGCTGCCGCCAAAGAGTTTTTGGGCGGCACAGTTGAGGAAGACCACTTCCTGCTGTTGGTTGGTGACCACTACGGGGTCGACGAAATCTGTCAGGAGGGGGCCCAGGAATTCCAGCGGCACGGGTGCGGCCCCGGTAGCGGCCGGGGGGATAGATTCGCCGAGGCTGGCTTGGTCTTTAGATTTCATGGGCCGTCCCTTCTCGCCGGCCAGAAGCCAGGAGTTCTAAGATAACAATTATGTGAATTTACTAACAAATTCTCTTTGCTGATCTACCCGGCTCGCCTCAACGCCCGGATGCGGCGGGGGCGCATTCCACCGGGGCTGCAAAGGTATTTCTCAGTACCACCTGGGCCGCGGCCAGTTCGTGTTGTCGAATGATCAACGAAATGGACGAGATGGTGCAGCTCAAAGCCAAAAGGGAAATATGGGCCGCCTCAAGGGCCGAAACCAAGGTGTGGGCAATGCCGTAACGGTCCCCGAAATGGGGGCCGTGGAGAAAGAGGCCCGCCACCGGAGTCAGGCGCATGGGACGCAGGTCCGGCAGATGGTGCTTCAAAATGCGCCGGACGTCGCTGCCGTGGTCGCCGGTGGCACAGGCTTCCAGCCTGTGAGACGCGGGTTGACGCCGGGCCGTGCTGAACGACAGGATGAATTCCCGGCCTCCCAGCCCCGGCAGGGCCACCAGAAACGGCACGGCCAAGCTTAGGTTCCCCATTTCCATCAGGGCGGCGGCAAAACCTGCCAGGATGTCGGCGGTGGCGATACTCATGCCCCAAAGGTCCAGGTCCGGCTGGGGGATGATCCAATACACCTTATTGATCTTCTCCTGGTAAGTGGCCACCACCTTTTCCAGATATTCCTTGGGCGGGGGCTGGGCGGAAAAAAATTCCTGGGGTGAGGCAAACCCTGGAAAATGAAAGTGCTCGAACAACTGTTCCACCGCGGGCTTGACTCTTTTGGTCGACAACACCGCGGAAATGGCGGCAGGGGAGCTGGCCAGGCCGTGGATCACCACCCGTGCCCTTGCCAGGCTGCGGATGAAGGTGCCGATGACCTCCGGGCGCTTGTCGTGGGGATAAACGGCCAGAATGGCGGTGCCCGACTGCAAGGCCAGTGACGCCTGGGGGTCCGCTTGGGCCTGCAGCAGGGTTAAGGTGGCTTCGCCGGCGTTGCCGGCGGTGCACACCACTTCGCGGTCGCCGGCCACATGGGTCAAAAAGGTGAGGTTGATGCGGTGCTGGGCCAAAGGCGCGCACACCTTAGGGCCCAAACGGTTATCTTCCAACGGGGAGGAGGACTCCACGCAGGCGCCCCCCTCCAGGACTTTAAGGCCACCTATCCTGAGCCGGTGAAATTTTTCCAAAGTTCGTCGAATACATGCCTTAGTTAGAGTAATCTTTGCACTGCTTCCACCAGGCTGGCCGCATCCACGGGTTTGGGAATAAAATCCTCGGCTTCCACGGCCATTCCCTCCGCATGACTGTAACTGGTGGTGGGCACGGCCTCGCCCACCGCGGTGAGCAAAATCACGGGAATTTCCTGGGTCCACTTATTGGATTTCAACTCCTTGCAGAGCTCATAGCCGTTTTTTCTGGGCATCATGACGTCCAAGATCAACACGTCCGGACGGCGCTTTTTAATGGCTGCTTCACCTTCGATTCCGTCGTAGGCCTTCCCCACTTCGAAGCCCTTGGACTCCAGCATCATGGAGACGGTTTCCACCAGATCAGGGTCATCGTCGACGATCAGTACGTATTTGCCATTCATGAGACCTCTCCTTTCCGGATGCCCCCGGATTTCATTATGGGGTCAAAGTTAATAAATTACAAGTTCCTTGAGGCGTATTAAGCTGCGTCAACCTGAGGCCGGGGATACAATCCTACCCGCTGAATGATCTCCGGGACTTTCTCCTCCCATTCGATGGCCATGATGTGGAACCCCCGGACGCCTTCCACCTCCTTCAGTTCCTGAATCTGTTCCACTGCCAGGTTGATGCCTTCTTCGGCCTGCTTTTCCTTGGGCACCCCGCCAATGCGCCGCACTGTCTCGTCAGGCACATCAATGCCCGGCACCCGTTTTTGCATGTATTTGGCCATGCCCACGTTCTTCATGGGGGTGATGCCCGCCAGGATGGCGACTTTTTCGTGCAAGCCCCGGTCCACCGCAAGTTTCATGAACTCTTTGAACGTGCCCATATTATAGATGCATTGGGTCTGAACGAACTGCACCCCGGCCGCAGCCTTTTTGGCCAGGCGGACTACCCGCATGGCGACGTTGGGCCCCGCAAAGGGATTGGCCGCCGCCCCGATGAACATCTGGGGGCGCACCTGGAATTCGAAGCCCCCCAGCAGCCGGCCCTCATCCCGCATCATCTTTACCGTCTGGATGAGCTGGATGGAATCCAGGTCAAAGACGTTGGCAGCATTGGAGTGGTCCCCAAAATGCTGGTGGTCGCCGGTGAGACAGAGCATGTTGTGGATGCCGAAAGATGCGGCCCCCAGGATATCGCTTTGCAGGGCAATGCGGTTCCGGTCCCGGGTCACCATTTGCAGCACCGGCTCCAGCCCCATGAGCTTGAGGCGGATGCAGCAGGCCAGGCTGCAGACCCGGCAGACCGAGGTCTGGTTGTCCGTGACGTTGATGGCGTCCACGTAATCTTTGATGAGGTTGCCCTTATGCTCAATCACGGCGCCATCGGCGCTCCGGGGCGGGCCGACCTCGGAGGTGACGGCAAAATTGCCCGACGCAATCATCTTCTGGAGTTTGCTGGGAGTAGTCGCGCTCATATCCGTAAATCCTCTCTGACGATCGTGCGCGGTCCGCCATCCCGGGAGGTCGTCCAGTCTTTAGGATCCACGGGTTTTTCAAAGCGGTCCAACTGGCCCAGGGTCTTTAAGCGCTCGTAAATCAACTCCCAACCGCAGGGGATGTCCTTGCTGACTTCGCACTTGCCGTTCTCGGAGCCGCCGCAGGGACCGTTAAGCATACGCTTGGAGCACCGGGCGATGGGGCAGATGCCGCCGGTTTCCGCCAGGATGCAGCGGCCGCAGGCCTGACAACGCTCGGAATAGAGTCCCCGCTCTTCGTTGACCCCCATGAAGCAGGTATCTACGCCGGGATAGACGATCTTATTACTGTACATCTCGGCCAGGTACTGGACGCCGCAGCCACAGGCCAGGGAGACCACGGCGTCATAGCTGTCTATCTTGTCGGAGAGCTGCGCCAGGTATTCTTTTTCGCACTGGCGGGTCAGGCTGGTTTCATCAACCTGGGCCTGCCGGCCTGCCTGGGTGAAGTAGAGCCTGAGGGCCGAGGCCAGCACCTTGGCTTCCTTCAGGCCGCCGGCCTCGCATACGGTGACGCAGCCATCGCAGCCGGCAATGAGCACTTTGTTGAAGTCTTTGACCAGGTCGAGGACTTCTTCCAGGGGTTTGGGGACCGCTTTGATCATGTGGTTACCTCCGCAATGGGCCTGGGGGTCTTGCCTGTCGCAACTCGGATGGGACTGGGACCCAGTTCCAGCACTTTTTCGGTAATCTCCCGGACGATTTCGGCGAACCGCCCTCCCATTCCGGAAGATAGGTTATACATTGCCAGCCGTTCGCCGCCGATGCCGACTTTGTCGAGAATCTCCTTGACCCGGTTGACCCGCTTGCGGGCGTAAAGGTTGCCGGCGCTATAGTGACATTCTCCTTCCATGCAACCTACCACGATGACCCCGTCGGCCCCATATTCAAAAGCCATGAGCAGATGCATGACGTCCACCTTACCGGTACAGGGGACCTCGATAATCCGCACATTGGGCGGATACTGCAATCGCATCGAACCTGCCAGGTCCGCAGCGGAATAGGCTCAGTAGTGGCAGCAAAAACCGACAATCTTCGGCTCAAACGCTTCCATCGGCGGACTCCTCAATATAAGGTTTTGATCTTGGAAGTGATCTGGTCATCTTCATAGTGGGCCAACTGGATGACCTGGGCCGGACATTCCGAGGCGCAGGTGCCGCAGCCCTGGCACAGGGCCTCATTGATCTCCGAAACATTATCCTGGTTGATCTGGGGCACGCCGTAGGGACAGGTCCGGACGCAGACCAGGCAGGCGGCGCAGCGTTCCGGCGAAACATGCGCAGTGACGCCGCTGATGGTCTGGTTGACATCCGCCAGAAACGCCCCGGCCCGGGAGGCCGCAGCCATGGCCTGCGCGATACTCTCGCTGATGAGCTTGGGAGAATGGGCCATCCCGCAGAGGAAAATGCCCTCAGAGGCAAAGTCCACTGGCCGCAGCTTGGCGTGCGCCTCGATGAAAAACCCGCCGGCGTTCCGGGGGACTTTCAGCAGCGACGCCAGTTCCTCAGTATCCGCGGCCCGGGCCCCGGCGCTCAAGATGACCGCGTCCGCGGCCATGCTGATGGGGCGGCCCAGCACGTGGTCCACAAAGGTGATCCCCAACTGGCCGGCCTCGTTAGTGACCCGGGGCAGATGGTCCGGTTCGAACCGGGCAAACAGCACCCCCTTATCCCGGGCCTCCCGGTAGTAATCCTCCAGGAAGCCGTAGGTGCGCATATCCCGGTAGAGGATCACCACTTCCATGTCGCCATTGAGGTCCTTCAACTGCAAGGCGTATTTCACCGCGCCCTGGCAGCAGATGCGGCTGCAGTTGGGGTTCTCTTCGTTCCGGGAGCCCACGCACTGCACCATGATCACCCGCTTCCAATCTGCAGCTTCAGCCGGCTCCCGGTGGAGAAAATCACTCAACTCCAACTGGGTCATCACCCGGTCATGCTCGCCGTAGAGAAACTCCTTGGGCCGGTATTCATACGCGCCGGTGGCCACTACCGTGACCCCATGATCGATTTTCCGTTCATACATACCGGGGCCCACCAACACTTCCGTGGTGAAGTTGCCCTTGTAGCCGCTGAAGCCCACCACCAGCGCCCCGGTGAGTACCTGGACCTTGTCGTGCGCCTTCACCCGCTCCACGAGCCCATCCAGGTAAGTCTGAACGTCCATGCCCTCGATGGTCTGGTGAATCCGCCGGGCCACGCCACCCAATTCCGGCTCTTTCTCCAGGAGAATGGTCTCAAAGCCCTGGTCCCCCAGGTTGAGGGCGGCATTGAGGCCCGCGATCCCGCCGCCGATGACCAGGGCCCGCTGGTTGATGGTCAGGGGTTTTTCCATCAGGGGCTTGAGCAGGGAGGCCCGGGCCACCGCCATGCGCACCAGGTCCTTGGCCTTTTCTGTGGCTTTATTGTGCTCTTTCATGTGCACCCAGGAGTCCTGGTTGCGGATGTTGGCCATCTCGAAGAGATACTTGTTCAGACCCGCGTCAATCAGAGTCTCCCGGAACAGGGGCTCATGGGTGATGGGAGTGCAGGCCGCCACCACCACCCGGTTGAGCTTGTGTGCTTCGATGTTTTCGGTCATCCGGACCTGGGTGTCTTGAGAGCAGGTAAACAAGTTGTCTTCCACGTACGTGACATTGGGCAGCGATTTGGCATAGTTCACCACCTCCGGCACATCGATATAGCCGCCGATGTTGATGCCGCAGTTGCAGACAAACACCCCGATGCGGGGTTCGTCTCCCGGTTTGATGTCTTTGGGTTCCGGCGCTTGCCGGGTCTTGGTCTCGGTCCAGCGAACCTCCCCCAGCGCGGCGCTCACCGCCCCGGCCGCGGCCGAGGCTTGCATGACCGATTCGGGAATGTCTTTGGGTCCTTGCATGGCCCCGCAGACATAGACGCCTGGACGGCTAGCGGCTACGGGGGCAAAAGGCGAGGTGGCCACGAAATCATGGGAATTGGTATCTATGCCCATGGTCTGGCACAGTTCCCGGGCGGGCTGGCTCACCTCCATGCCCGCGGACAGCACGATCATGTCAAAGGCCTCGGTCTGCTCTTCGCCGCTTTCATCGGCATACCGGATGGAGAGATGGTCGCCCGGCAGGGGATCGATGCTGTGGATGCGGGACCGGATGAACCGCACCCCTTGTTCGTCTTTGGCGCGATTGTAGTAAAGTTCAAAATCCTTGCCGAAGGTCCGCATATCCATGAAAAAGATGGCGGTATCCAGCGCATAAGGCGCATGCTCCTTGGCGATCACCGCTTCTTTGATGGCGTACATGCAGCAGACCGAAGAGCAATAAGAATGGGTCTTGACATCCCGGGAGCCCACGCACTGTAGCCAGGCGATCTTTTTGGGTTCCTGATGGTCCGAAGGCCTGACCAGGTGGCCGCCGAAGGGGCCGGACGCCGAGAGGATGCGCTCGAATTCCAGGGCCGTAACCACGTTGGGATGCCGGGAGTAGTTGTAGGTTTCATACTTGTTGGGATTGAACACCTGATAACCCGGGGACAGGATCACGGCCCCGACTTTGACCTCTCTGGTTTCGGACTGCATGGCGTGGTCGATGGCCCCGGCCTGGCAGGCCGCCACGCATTGCATGCACTCGGAGCACAGACCGCAGTTGATGCACCGGGCCGCCTCCGCCTGCGCCTGGGCCTCGGTGAACCCCAGGTTGATCTCTTTGAAGCTCTGGGTCCATTCCGCCTGGGGCAACTCCGGCATGTGAGCCCGGGCCGCCTTGGGCTGATCTTTGGGGATGGGATTCCAGTTGCCGTGTAAAAGGGGGCGTAAGGGGGCCTCCCGGTCCGCCTTGAGGTCCCGCCCTTCCAGAAAGCGCCCGATGG
Source organism: Desulfobacca acetoxidans (assembly GCA_022736495.1). The sequence goes on along the minus strand of DZCR01000030.1, from coordinate 14,883 downwards.
AGATGGCGGCCTCCCGCCCTGCGGCCACCGCGCCGATGGCGATCCAGGGACCGGTCACCACATCCCCCCCGGCAAAAACGCCCTCCCGGGAGGTGGCCAGGGTGTCCGCATCGGCCTCTATAAGACCCCGGGGGGTGAGCTTAATCCCGTCGGATTCGGTAATGAAGGAAAGATTCGCCTTCTGGCCGATGGCCATAATGACCACATCGGCCTCCCGGCGCGAGAGCTGGTCTTCGAAATACGTGGGCGCGAAGCGGCCCTGCTCGTCGAAGACCCGCGCCACCGCCTTCAGTTCCAGGCCGGTGACGTGGCCATTTTCGGAAAGGATTTGCTTGACCCCTAAGCGGTGCACAATCTCGATGCCTTCGGCCGTGGCCTCTGCCACTTCCCAGGGGGAGGCGGGCAGCTCTGCGGCGGATTCCAAAGCAATGAGGGTCACTGCCGCGGCCCCCTGGCGCCGGGCCACCCGGGCCACGTCCATGGCCACGTTGCCGCCGCCGATGACCACCACCCGTTTGCCCTGGGTGGGGGAGACGCCCGTTGAGTTCACTTCCTTCAAGTACTCCACCCCCCACAAAACCCCGGCAGCTTCGGCTCCGGGCACCGGCAGGCGGATGGAATCCTGGGTCCCCACTCCGAGAAAGACCGCGTTGAACCCGTCCCGGGTGAGGAGATCGTTGATGGTGCGCCCTGCCCCGATGGGGGCGTTGTAATGGATTTTCACTCCCAGGCGCTTCAGATAATCAACTTCCCGCTTCAGGACTTCCCGGGGCAGGCGATACTCCGGGATGCCGTAGCGCAGCCAGCCGCCGGCGGAGGCCGCGGCCTCGAAGAGCACCGGCTGGTATCCCGCCAGGGCCAGATGGTAGGCGCAGCTTAAGCCCGCAGGCCCCGCGCCGACAATGGCCACGGTCAGATTTTTTTGGGGGATCTCGGGCACCGGCAGGGCATCCCAATCCGCCTGGTCCGCGGCGAATCGCTTGAGGGAACAGATGGCCACAGGCTCATCTATTTCCTGCCGGCGGCAGTCGCTTTCGCAGGGATGCGGGCAGATGCGGCCGATGCTTCCGGGCAGGGGTAGCCGCTCCATGATGAGGCTTAAAGATTCGTTATATTTCCCGGCCTTAATAAGCTGGACATAGCCCTGGGCGCTCAGGTTGGCGGGACAGGCCCGGACGCAGGGAGCCCGGTCAAATTTCTTGATGGCAAAGGTGGAGGGGATCGCCTGGGGATAGAGGCGATAGGTGGCCTTCCACTGCGCCAGATTCTCGTTAAACGTATCCGGCATGGTCACCGGGCAGACATTGGCGCACTCGCCGCAGCCGGTGCACTTGGCCTGATCGATATAGCGCGGCTGTTTCTTCAGCGTGACGCTCAGATTTCCCGGTTCGCCCCCAATCCCCGCTACGTCGGTGAGGGTGTGGATCTCGATGTTCAAATGCCGGCCGCACTCCACCAGCTTGGGGGAAATAATACACATGGAGCAGTCATTGGTGGGGAAGGTCTTGTCCAACTGGGCCATGACCCCGCCAATGGCCGGCTTGGTTTCCACCAGATGGACATAAAAGCCGGCGTTGGCCAGGTCCAGGGACGCTTGCATCCCGGCGACGCCGCCGCCCACCACCATCACGGAGCCCACCTTGCCGGTGGCCCGGGTTGCTTCTTGAGCCGCTACGTCTTTTTCTTTGGGCATAATTCCATCCCCTATGAAAAATATAAAATTTTCCGGATGCCGTTAAAAACCGGCGGCGCCCAGGATCGACGGCAATTTATCCTCCCACCCGATGGTGGCGATGAGCACTCCCGGGAATCCCTTCTGTTTAATGGCCATGGCAAATTCCGCCGCGATCTGCACGCACTCCCGCACCCGGTCGGCAGCGTTGTGAATCCGCGCAATATACTCTTCCGGGATCTTCATCTCCAAATGGCGGTTGATGTAGCGGGCCATGCCCACACTCTTGAGGAGCAGCACCGTGGGAATGATGGCCGCCTGGCGGCTTCCCACCTGCTCTCTGAAGTTCTCCAAGACCTCCACCTCGAAAACCGGCTGGGTGGTGAAAAACCTCGCCCCTGCAGCAATTTTCTGGTCCAGGTCCGCCAACTCCGCCTTCAGACCTGCGGTCCCCAGAGGCACCTTGACCGTGGACCCCACCAAAAATTGGGGCGCGCCTTTGAGGTCCACCCCGGCCAGGTCCCGGCCGGCCTGGAGCGTCTGGATGGCCCCCAGCAACTCCAGGAGTTTGAGGTCGTAGACCGCCTTGGCCTCATGATGATCGCCGTGGGTGATCTCCTCGCCGCTGACCGCCATGACAGTGGGCACTCCCAGAGCCTGCGCCGCCAGCAGGTCGCCTTGCAGCGCCAGGCGGTTGCGATCCCGGCAGCAGACCTGCAACACAGTTTCCAATCCCTTGGTCTGCAAGAGGAGCGCGCCGCCCAGAGAGCTCAGCTTCATCACCGCGTTGTTCATCTCCGGAACCACGAAGGCGTCCACCGTGCGCTTGACGCTGGTGGCGGCAGCCACCATGCCGGAAACATCCGTGCCCTTGGGCGGCTCGATCTCTGCCAGAATGACGAATTCACCGGAAGTCAATTTCTCTTGTAATGGCATTGCGTCCCTCTCTCGCTTATTGGGATGATCGCACCATGGCGTTGGAGATGGCTAATATGAGATCATCCTTGCCAAAGGAATTGACATGATAATAAAAAATCCCTTGGTGGCGGATGCGGCTTTCCTGTTCCGCGTTATTCTCGTCGGCAGTAATGATAATGGGCAGCTTGCGGTCCAGCCCCTTGATAATGGAGATGGCCTCATAACCCATGGCTTCGGGCAGACGCACGTCCATGACCAGCACATGAATCTTCTCATTCTGCAAAGTCATGAGCAGGTCTTTGAGGTTATCCACTGCCTTGAGCCGATGTCCCTGTTCGGCGACCCAAAAATTTAAGCTCTGGGCCAGCTCGCACCCACGTTCGGCCACCAGGAGCGTACCGCATTTTTCCTTCATTTGAGACCCCGGCTGACTCAACCAGAATTCCTGCCACCCTGAATTTACAATTTTATTATGCAAAGGCTATACCCCCCCGGCTAAGCATGTGAAACCCGCACGGCATGCGACCCTCAGGGCAGGCGCATTTTTTACTCACTGGGAAGAACGGGGGCTTTTGGGACAGGGAAGTGGAGAAACTTAAATATAACTAATTTAAATTACATACATATTAATTGAATGGGTAAAAATGCCACAGCTGTTACCATTTTACTAGGTAGTTTTACAGCCGTAGGTTACCGGGTAGGTTTGTGGAGCGGCTCCGTCGCCAAAGGAAGCAGGGGAGTCGGCAACTTGGTCAGCTAGCACCAAAGTTGGGCAATCACTGCCTCACTGTGACCAGGGTCCGACAGGGTGATGACCAGCAAAAATAACGCGATGGCCACGGCCAAAATAATGAACTGGTTTGTCACGGCCGCATGCAGGATGTCGACGAATGTTATTTGCATAAAACCCACAGCCGGCAGAATGAGATTTTCTCAGAGATTATGCAAAATAAATGCCAAATTAAATAACTTAATAATATATATGAATAAAGCTTAATTGGAATAATGATCTTTATGTTTCAACTTATGAATAATGTTCACATTATGGAAAGGCATCGCCCGCCCATTTGCTTCCCTGTCATCCTATGATACATTTTCAATTATCTCACAGGAGAGAATCAACCGATGTTGGAGACGCGTTTTATACCCCGATTAAACCGCACGGTGACTCGTCTGGGCCTGGGCGCGTTGCCCATGGGTCCCTTGCAGCGCTCCTTAACCGTGGAGGAAGGCGCCCGGGTGGTGCGCGCTGCGGTGGAAGGCGGCATCACCTTTATGGATACCGCCACCCTTTACGGGACTTATGAGCATATTGCCCGGGGGCTCCAGGGTTGGTCGGGGCCGATCACTCTGGCCACCAAGACCCACGCCAAGACTGACCGGGTTTTGGCCGCAAAACATGTGGAGACCGCCTTGAAGGAATTGGGCCGGGATACCATCGACATCATGCTCTGCCATTGCGCCCGCAACCGTTTCAGCGAGGAAGAGTGGGGCCCCACCCTGGAGGCGCTCCTGGCCGCCCGGGAAAAGGGGTTGATCCGCATGGTGGGAATAAGTACCCATTCCGCGGTGGGGGCGCTGGAGGCGGCCCGCCATCCGGACATTGAAGTGATCCATCCCCTCATCAACATCAAAGGCATGGGCATTCTGGAGGGCGGGGTGGAGGACATGCTGGCGGCCATTCGGGAGGCCCACCGGGCCGGCAAGTTTGTCTACGCCATGAAATCCCTGGCCGGGGGTAATTTTGTGCCCAATCGGGAGGCGGCCCTGCGCTTCATTTTCGCTATTGACGAAATCGATGCCGTGGTGGTGGGTATGGTCACGCCCCTGGAAGTCGACTGGAACGTGCGCTTCGCCTCCAGCCAGCCCATCCCTGAAGAGCTGAACCGGAATACCGCCCTGTCCAGCAAGCGCCTTAGCATCGTGGCCCTGGCCTGTGAAGGTTGCGGGGAATGTGTGGAGCAGTGTGAAAACGACGCTTTGTCACTGGTGGACGGCAAAGCGGTGGTCGATCACGAGCGTTGTATCCTGTGCGGCTACTGTGCGCCCCACTGCCAGCGCTTGGCCATACGGATGGTCTGATACCCAGGATTATTGTCGGGGCGGGCCTCCGTGCTCACCGCCAGATAGAGATAAAGTTAATGTAGCTCATTGAGGGTGCGCACCGCGCACCAGCAATCCCAGCAAGCTAAAACTTACCCCTTAACGTTTGCTCCCCGCAGCGGTCCAATCCAATGAAAGTCCTACCACCCTTAAGGTGGGCAACTAATCGAGGACATTCAGCGCTGAATTTCCTGACGTGACCCGGAGGATGGAGCAATGAAAACCTGGACCAAAGGCATTGTTACTGGCCTGCTGACGGCCGCAGTCATCTTGTCGAGCCTCCCCGCTCTCGCGGCGGGTCCCTATGGCCCCTGCATCAACAGGCGGGAGTTGAATCAGCAATATCGCATCCGCCAGGGACTCCGGTCAGGGCGGTTGACTCCCGGAGAATTTCGCCGTCTCGAACACCAACAGGGGCGCATCCGCCTGGCTGAGGCCAGGATGCGGGCCGACGGCCACCTGAATCGCTACGAGCGGGCCCGGTTGCATCGCATGGAAAATCGTGCCAACTGCAACATTTACCGGTACAATCATAACAGCTGGCGACCGGGCTGGCATTAATCGCGGGCGCAAGACGAAGGGGGGGCGGCAACTCGCCCCCCGATTGGCGCTCTTCTGGTAGATTACCTTAGTCCCGCTGGCCTGTGCGTCATCGCCCTACCCGGCGTCAGACGATAAAGAATCTTCCATGACCAGAAACCTTCTGCGGATTTCGCTGGTGATCGGTATCGTAATTTCGAGCCTGGCCTGTGCGGCCAAACGCCCCGTGTTGGTCCCTAGCCCGCGGCTTGAGACGGTGGGGATGGACGCAGCCCAACAGGATATCGATGACTGCCTGCGACGGGCCACCTCAGGGTTGGAGCCGAGGCCGGCTGGCAAAGTCGCCGGCTCAACCGCCGTGGGAGCCGCTACCGGGGCCGCAGTGGGGGCCGTGGCCGGGGCGGTGGTCGGCAGCGCCGGGCGAGGCGCAGCCATGGGAGCAGCCGGGGGCGGCACCAGCGGCCTTATCCGGGGACTCTTCCATTCCGGGGATCGGGACCTTGACCCGGAGCAGCGCCGGCTGGTGGAACAATGCCTCCGTGAGAAAGGGTATGAGGTGTCTGGCTGGAAATAGCGGCGCTTTCTAAAGTGACTCAATTGTATTTGCCGATCATATTGATAACTATGCGGCATTCAAATAATTATTGATATCGGCAAGCTGATCGAAATTTTGACAAGACAGGGTTACAATCATCCTGCCTGGTCTTGACTACTGTTTCTTCCTTCTGAGCCGGACTCCTGCCAAGCCTGCTATGCCAGTGCCGAAGAGAAGTATAGTGGCAGGCAAAGGAACTGGTGCTGACACCAAAAAGCCGCGAATCTCTCCCCCAGGAAACAGGGACGATGAATGTTCAAATAAGCGGTTCCAGCCGCCAGGTACGCGGCAAGTGCCGTTTCCGCGGCTGACGGAGTCCTTAGCACTTAGGGCGGGAAAGCGCAGCGCATCCCGCCTCACGGATCATCTGCCTTTTTCATTCAAGTCCTCAAGACCTAAGGCCAGAAGCAGGGCGACTACGGGGGTGAGGTGGAGCAGCAGGCGGTCCAAAGTGGCCCGGACGTAGGCGGGAAACTCCGCCGCGGCGGTGGGGGCCACCGCATAGGCCAGGAGGATGGCCGCCAGATTTCCGACCACAAAGAGGGCCAGGAAGAGGCGGGGGGAGCGCCACAGGCGCTTGCCCGCGAAAATGAGGGCCAAAACCAGCGTTGGCCAGAGAAACCCGAAATAGAACGGCTCTGCCAATCCACCCAGCAGATAGACCATTGCCTTGAGCAATTGCTGGGGATAAAAGCTCTGGATGTGATCCGCGCCGATCTCCAGTTTTTGCTGCACCGTGAACAGCCGCCAAGGGAGATAACCCACCATGAGCCCGACCAGCGGAACGGTCAGGCAGCTCAGACGGCGGAGCCAGTGCTCCGGGCGCAGCCAGACCAGGGTCAGCGCCGCGGCCACAAGCAGGGTGGCGGCCAGGGGCGGACCTTCATACTTGCTCCAGGCCATCCCCGCCAGAGAGCAGGCCGCCAGGGTCAGGCTGCCTCGGGGGGCGGCATCCGCCAGCCAGAGGTAAAGGAGACCGCTCCCCCCCAGGGTATAAAAGGCCAGGGCCAGGTCGGCGTAGGCGATGTAAAGGTGCACGATGAAGACGGTGCCGTTTAAGGCCAGAAAGGCCGCCAGCCCCAGGGCCTGACAACGGCGCAAGCCCAGCCGCATCCCCAGGGAACCGAGCAATGTCAAGGTCAAGGCCCCAAAAAGCGGGAAAACTGCCTTGGCCAGGGCATCATTCACCTGACCCAGGCAGAAATACAGGTAGCTCAGTAAAAACGGGATGAGGTTGGGGTAATAGTTGTGTGCATCAATGCAGGTCAGGTCCAGCCCCCGGCTGGTATAAAAGATTTTGGCCTTGCAGCCCCAGGTGGCCACCGCGTCCCAAGCCCACATGGGGTAAAGCGCGGCCCGGAGCAGCGCATAGATAAACACCACCGCCAACATCCCCAAAAAGAGCCAGTCCCATCCTCCTAACTTGGCACGGGGTGACAAGTGAAATCCCTGTAAGTCCTGAGAGACGACGGCGCGGCCCCGGGGGATCAGCAGCACCATGACTGCCAGGGCCAGGGGCGGCCCTAAAATGAGCCCCAGGTTAAAAAGCGCTCCCCACCAGGTTAGGGCCAACATCCAGGCCGTGAGGCCCAGGGTGCCGACTCCGAAACTAAAGGCGGCCCGCTCTCCGAACGTGAAATCCCGGGGAACCGGGCAAAGCAGGGTCAGCCCCGCATAACCCAGGAAAAATACCGCTCCCAGTCCCAGGAGCAGACGCAGCAGGGCGATGCCGGTCTCAATCATAAAAACCCCAACCCAAGCGCCTGGCGTCAACGCGGAAAACCCGTCCCGGGCCCGGCAGGTTTACTGGCTGAAACGCCGAGCACTGGAGCGCGGCCTGAACCCCAGGACCCAGAGGCTGCGTCGCATCCCGCATGAGCAGAAAAGACGCGTCCTCCTGGTGCAACGCATAAAAGAGAAAACTGGCCGGGACGTTGAGGGGTTTCAGGATGTGACGCCGGGGCGCCAGATAGTAACGGACCTGGATTTCCTTGCCCGCGGCGTAATCGTCCAGGAAGACATAAGTGGCGTGCTTGGGGATGACGGCCTTGAGCGCGGTGGCCCAAAGGTACAGCGGATCTTCCTGGCGGATGGCGACGCCCGCCTGCTGGTGGGCCGCTCTCCGGGCCACCTCGCCCGCCTCCGGCCCGAAGTGCCAGATCAACCACAAGACCTGCAGGCCCCAGAGACCGAGGATCAGCCTCACCAACCAGAGCCGCCACGTTGTTACCGACGCCATATTATTGAAAATAAAAGCAGCCGAAGCCCACGTTTGACCAGCTTTGCCGACTTGCGCTGTTGATCAAAATCGCCTCAGTCGGTAAATTTAAACCTGATGATGTGATAAACCGCTGCGACGCCGTCTCTCCAGGTGATCTTTTTCCCGGCGGCATAATCCCGGCCGTGATATTGGATGGGTACCTCGTAGATGCGCCAGCGCTTTTTGGCGATTTTGGCGGTGAGTTCCGGCTCCACCCCGAAGCGTTCGCATCTGATCTGAATCCCCTGCAAAACTTCTGCCTTGAATACCTTGTAGCCCACTTCCATGTCGGACAGATTCAGATTCGTGAACATGTTGGAGAGGGTGGTTATCGCCCGGTTGCCCAGGTAATGCCAGAAAAACAGCACCCGGTGGGGCCGACCGCCCACCATCCGAGAGCCGTACACCACGTCGGCCACCCCCTGTTCGATGGGCTCCAGTAAGGACGGGTAATCAAGGGGGCGGTACTCCAAATCGGCGTCCTGGATGATAACCACGTCTCCGTTTACCTGGGCGAAGCCGGTGCGCAAGGCCGCGCCCTTCCCCTGATTGCGCTCGTGGTAAAAAGTCTTAACATTCTCATATTGTTGGGCCAGGCGGGCCAAGATATCCCGGGTACCATCGGTGGAGGCGTCGTCCACCGCAATGATCTCTTTGTCATAAGGAGTCGCCTGCACCAGGCGGAAGATCTCTTCCAGAGTGTCTTTCTCATTGTAAATCGGAATGACAATACTCAGCTTCATGCGAGCGGCTCCCTTCTCATAGTCTCTTTACAATATACTCTTAGGTTACGGAAAACGTTAATGGTTTGGCGCCGAAAAATTTGAGAAAATGAAAAGGCCAGCCGGATCAGCCGCCGATGCTCACCATGCCTCGGCCCGGGGCAGGAGAGGTCAGCGCCGGGGCGGGGGAGACGCAGCCTTTCAGGCGGATGGCCTCCTCAAAGAGCCGGGCCAGGGTCTCGTCGTCGGCGCCCTGGCGCAACGGCCCCTTCAGATCCAGTTCCGGCGCGGCAAAGAGACAGGGCCGCAGACGGCCGGCTGCGGTGAGGCGCAGGCGATTACACGTGGGGCAGTGATGATCGCTGACGGAGCTGATGAAGCCTATTTCGCCCTTAAACCCCGGTACCCGGAAGGCCCGGGCCGGACCCGCGGTAGGAGAGGAGGTGATGGCCTCCAGGGGGCCCAGCTTTGCCAATCGCTGGCGGACCTCGTCCATGGACAGGAAGTGGCGGCGCCAGCTGGTCTCCTCCACCGTGGGCATGAACTCGATGAAGCGCACCTGGAAAGGCCGCTCCCGGGTCAGGAGGGCAAAGTCCAGGAGTTCGTCGTCATTGAGGTCCCTTAAGACCACGAAGTTGATCTTAATGGGGGCAAATCCCAGGGTCGCGGCCCGTTCCAGGCCGGCCAGGACGTCATCGAAGTGGTCCCCCCCGGTAAACTCCCGGAAACGGTCCCGGCGCAGGCTATCCAGGCTGACATTGAGGTGGCGCAAACCGGTATCATAAAGGCCGGCCGCCAGTTCCGCTAAACAGACCCCGTTGGTGGTGAGGCAGACCTCTTCGATTCCAGGAACCCGGCCCAGCCGACGGATGAATTCCAGGACGCCCCGGCGCACCAGGGGTTCGCCGCCGGTGACGCGAACTTTGCGGATGCCAACGCCGGCGGCTACTGACGTCAGGCGCAACAACTCCTCGTAGCGCAAGATCTCCTGGCACGGCAGTTTCTGCCAGTCCCCCCAGGCGGTGCAATAGAAACAACGCAGATTGCAGCGGTCGGTAATGGAAAGCCGCAGGTAATTGATCAATCCGGGCAAGATATCTCCCACCTGTTAATGAATTTAATTGTAATTATATCTCTTAATTAACCGGCTTTCAGGAATTTCTTAGCCTGAGTAGCTATCATGATCTGCCCGAAAGGCACGCTTTAATGCGATCTAATCTACGTAGAACTCCGTAGTATCCCGGGCCGTGCCGTAGGCCGTGTTGATGGAAGTGACCAGGGTATAGACCCCGGGCGCGGCGCTGGCCGGCAGGGTAAAATTGATGTCCTGGGTCCACGTGCCGTTTTGTCGACGCATATCCACACTTTTGGTTCGTCCCAGAGATTTTCCCCGGTAGTAAATATCCCGGGTAATAGATACCGGCAGAGACACCTGTTCCGGAGTGAGGATGGTGTAGGTGGTGCTCAACAGCAAGGTTTCACCCCGCTTGGCCCGATCCGGTTTAACCTCCACCCGGTCCAGGCGAAGGACGCAGCCGCCGGTGGGGCAATAGCCCTCCCGGGCGATGAGATCCTCCCGGCCCAGCCGGCCCTGTTCCCGGGTGTTCCCCCAGAAGCCGAAGGTATAGTCGCCGAGGAACCCCCCGGTTTGCGCTTGGGCCGGCGCAACATTGAGGCATAACCCCACCCAGAGAATCAAGCTCAGCCGCATCAGAAACCGATACCGATTGTTTTGCATGGAGGCCTCCACAGCCAAAAAAGATGAGATTAATTGTTGCCGGGCAGATAGCGCCGGGCCCCGCGATAAGACACCCGCCAAACCTCGGCGTCCAGGCGGCTGATAAAAACGCCCCGGGGGGAGGCGTGAATGAACCGGCCACCGCCCAGGTAGACCCCGTCGTGGCACACCTCGTCCCCAGATCCCAGGGAGAGAATCCCGGCCAGAAAGAAGTCGTGCCCCCGGGTCTGGCAATAGCGGTTGAAGAAGACCACGTCGCCGAACCGCAGAGCGCCGCGCTCCACCGGTTGGCCTGCCTGGTACTGCTGGACCACGGTCCGGGGCAGGCGTATCCCGGCCCGTTGATACAAGGCCTGGACCAGCCCGGAGCAATCCACCCCGGCGGGGGTGGTGCCCCCGGAGCGGTAAGGAGCGCCATGGAAATCGCCCAGGGCCTGCTCTATGGCCATCTCTAGGGGGTTGCGCCCCACCCCGGGCAAAGGCGCCACTGGCCCCAGCGGCGGTTTTGGCGGCGGGGCCCCGGCACAGCCCGCCAAGAGCAGCGCCGCGCCCACGGCGGCCACCATGAGGCGGCGCAATGTGGCGACCATAACACCTCCATCCAGGCTGGCATGGCGGAAACCGGGACTGAGCCCGGCGTCATCACCTTTCTTCGGTCTCTATCCGGGGGAACAGGGCCGGACCCTTGGCCAAGCGGCTGCCGGGCGTCAGCCTGCCCCACCTGAGCGCCTGGGGCAGGGGCTGATCCCACAGGGACAGGCCCAGACCCAGGTGTTCGCTTATTTTCAGGGCGCTGCCGGGCATCACGGGCCTCAGCAACGCCGCGATCCAGCGCAGTCCTTCCAAAAGATGATACAAAACGGTGTCCAAGCGCCCTGCAGCTTCGGGCTGTTTGGCCAATTCCCAGGGCGCTGCGGTGACGATGTAACGATTGAGCAGGCCGATAAATTCCCAGAGTCCGGCCAGGGCTTTGGTAAACTCCAGGGCCGGAAAGAGGCGCAGAAAGTCCGCGGCCACGGCCTGCACCGCGGTGACGACTTCGGAATCTATGGGGTCGGGAACGTTGGGGGCCGGCACCACGCCTTGCCGGTATTTAAAGGCCATTCCCAGGCTGCGGGCCACGAGATTGCCCAGATCGTTGGCCAGGTCGGCGTTTATCCGGGTGATCATGGCGGCTTCGCTGAAATGGGCGTCCAGTCCGAAGACCATTTCCCGGAGAAAGAAATAGCGGACCTGGTCGATGCCGAAGCGGGCGACCAGGGTCCGGGGGTCCACCACATTTCCCAGGCTCTTGGACATCTTACCCGCCGCCATCTGCCAGTAGCCGTGGACGTTGAGGTTCCCGAAGGGCGAAAGCCCCATGGCCTTTAGCATGGTGGGCCAATAGATGGCGTGGGGTTTGAGAATGTCTTTGGCGATGAGATGCTGGGCAGGCCAAAATTTTTTGTAAGCCTCACCCCCGGGGTAGTCCAAACCTGTAAGGTAGTTGATCAGGGCGTCGAACCAGACATAGGTGACGTAATGCTCGTCAAAGGGCAGGGTGATGCCCCAATCCATGCGGCTCTTGGGCCGGGAGATGCACAGGTCTTCCAAAGGCTCTTTGAGAAAGGCCAGTATTTCGTTGCGGTAGCGTTCCGGCCTGATCCAGTCGGGGTGGCTTTTGATCTGATCGATGAGCCAATCCTGGTACTTGCTCATGCGGAAGAAGTAGTTTTCTTCCTTGAGGAAGGTGGGGGCCACCTTATGGTCCGGGCACAGGCCGTCCACCAGGTCGCGCTCCAGGTAAAAGCACTCGCAGCCGAAACAATAGAGCCCGCCGTACTCCCCGAAGTAAATGTCCCCGGAGTCGTGTACCCGCCCCAACACCTCTTGCACCGTGCGGATATGCGCCGGGTCGGTGGTGCGGATATAGTGGTCATAGCTGATATCCAGGTCATCCCAGGACTGGCGGAAGCGGGCGCTGATCTGGTCCACGAACTCTTTGACCGGCAGTCCCG
>DZCR01000030.1:0-2238 GCA_022736495.1 Desulfobacca acetoxidans | reverse complement strand
GACTGGCGGAAGCGGGCGCTGATCTGGTCCACGAACTCTTTGACCGGCAGTCCCGCCGCGGCTGCGGCGTCCATAACTTTGTCGCCGTGTTCGTCGGTGCCGGTTTGAAACCGCACCTCCTCCCCCAGGAGGCGGTGGAAACGGGCCAGGGCATCGGCCACCACCGTGGTGTAGGCATGGCCGATGTGGGGCTCGGCGTTGACGTAATAGATAGGCGTGGTGATGTAGTAGGGCATAGCAGTGAGCAGTGAGCGGTGAGCAGTGAGCAGTGAGAATGATCTCCAGGTCTTTACCGGCTAGCTGCTGACTGCTCACTCAATCATTTACTCGCCTCCAGGACTTTAATGCGGCCCAGGGCCTGTTGGAGCAAGGGGCCGTCCGTATCGGGGTTGCCGGTATTCAGAAAACGCCGGTAGGCGGCCAGGGCCTCGTACTTATTACCCAGTTTTTCCAACGCCCGGCCCCGGCTGAGCCAAGCCCGGGCATAGTTGGGATTGAGTTCCGTTACCTTATCGGCGTCCGCCAGGGCCTGCTCGGGTTTATCCAGGGCCAGATAGGCCAGGCTCCGGTTATACAGAATTTCCGGCCCCTGGGGATGCAGCTTCAAGGCCTGGCCATAGTCCTTGAGGGCCTCCTGCGGTTTGTCCTGGTCCAGGTAAGTATTGCCGCGGTTGTAATAAATCTGCCAGTCCTTAGGGGCGAATTTCAAGGCCTGGGTGTAGTCCGCCAGGGCCTTGTCGTAAACCCTCTGGCGGCTATAGGCTAGAGCGCGGTTGTAGTAGGCCTCGGGTGAGTTGGGGGCCAGGTCCAGGGCCTTGTCGAAGTCGCCCACCGCGTCAGCCCACAGATCCAGCTTCATTTCGGCAATCCCCCGATTGATATAAGCCTCCACCATTTCGGGGTCCAGCTTGATGGCCGCGGTGAATTTCTCCACGGCCTGGGTGGGGCTGCCCTGGCCCAGAGCCGCCACGCCCTGCTCAAAGGGTTCTTGGGCTGCGTCTTTTTCAGGCGCCGCCAGGGCTATTCCCAGACACAGAAGGATAATCATGAAGATTGATAAAATGGTTAATCCGCTTTTGCGTAACGCCATCCAATGCCTCATTTCTCGATAAATAGCAGAAAAAGTTTTGTAGGGCGGGCACTGCCCGCCATTATTGATGGTCTCGTAAAAAGTCCAAAATTCCCTCCCCGTTGATGGGGGATGGTTAGGGTGTGGGTGAAATAATTTGCACTTTCAAGGAGTTATTATCCCCCTCCCCTTAATCCCCTCCCACCAGGGGAGGGGAACCTGACTTTTTATGAGTTTGCCATTATTCCAGCCTCGAACATGATGCAGGTACTCGCCTTATTCACTGAACGAAGGCTTAATACTGCTCTCTTGCGGAGACATTTTTTCCAAAAATCCCCGTAAATCTGTGAGGGCTTCCCGGGTGGCCTCCCGGGCCGCGACAAAATCGTACATCAGATTTGTTTCATCGGCCTCGATATATTCACTATGCTTAATCATCATTTCCGCACCCTGAAACAGCCGCCCCACAAAAAACATGAAGTAGTGCAGATCGTCGCTCATAATTGTTATCTTTTATGACAATCGGAAATTAATTACTTTATTCCATTAATTTCTTTAAGCCTATTCAAAAAGTCTTTGGCCTCTTTAACATTCTGGAAGAAGCCCTCATATCCAGACCATTCAGGAGGGGCATCTTTAAAATATTTCCATTCAGTTTTATTAACAGGAAAAAATCCAGCTACCCTATCTTTTTCGATTCCAAAATATTTTGAAAATCTTAAATTATAAACGATGAACTTTAGCCCACTATCAACATTGCTTTCTTTGGGTACCAAACTCATTATTGTATTTTGTTTACCTTCTATAGTACCTTTACCTCCCGAAACTCCCAAAAATGCTATAGAGCTTTTAGTGGTACCCGTTCTATCAAAATACGGTTTTAAACCATCAATTAATAAATTATATATATCACCGATATTATTTTGTTCAGCGATAGCTTTTAAATCTTCATAGGTCAAATTTGGTTTCCATTTTGAACTAGTCTTGGTTTGAAAACTATATTCAACTTGGCTAGGTTCAATCAAAAAAAGTTTTGCTATAAACTCTTTTCCATTATCGCTCTTTAGATATTGAAATGTTGCGGCATTAATTCCAATACCATAATAGTCTGACAAATATTTTATAATTCTCTCTGAACTATTATCTATTTTGGAAGCAACAATAAGCAT
>DZCR01000029.1 GCA_022736495.1 Desulfobacca acetoxidans | reverse complement strand
TGAATTTTGCAAGAGGCTCTAACGGCAATCTTTATGAATTTTGCAAGAGGCTCAATAGTAATGGATTATCAACCCCACCACAATCGAAGAGAATATTTTTTAAATTATATATTAACTCATGATATCGGTCTGGCCTATTTCTTTGGTTCCCAGAAAGAACTGGGGCCTCGTATCCTTGCAGGCAAGAATGTAGAGGGGGCTACGGAAAGCGACCTGGACTTGGCGTGGTGTTACTGGAACACCCCCTGGATTATTGGGAAGGACAGCAGTACGGCGACGCCTGGAAGACGGCCTCGCACCCCTCTTTGCGCCCATACGGTTACATCTTTTGCTGCTGGAAGAAGAAAACGCCCACGTCCAATATGCCGCCATCCGGGGCATTCAGATTTATGCCCTCAATGAGGCATTTGTCACGCAATATCGCCGCCAGGTTTTGACCCTCTATGGCGATTGGCATTCCTGGTGGCCTTAGGCGCATTCTCAGTTCGAGCGCACCTTTCAGCCCTTATTCCGGGAGTTGCACGTTGCATCCAAAATGATCGTTATTATCTTTAATAAAATGTATTGACATTGACCGCGGCGGAAAATTCTGCTATGGGAGACCTATCTTGAACATGACCATCATCAGCCGGTTTGGAACCCTGTCTCGCCAGTCCGCCGGTGTCTGCTTTCATATCTACTTACGGATAGCTTTCAGGAGATAACATGGCGACGAAAGACGAAGAACAACACCAGATCATCATTCCCGACGAATTGCCCATGCTGGCGGTACGGGACGTGGTGGTTTTTCCCAATATGGTGCTGCCGCTGTTCGTGGGACGGGAAACTTCGGTATTGGCTATCGAGGCGGCCCTGGCCGAGGACCGCCTGATCTTTTTGGCCACCCAGAAAGATCAAAGCGTAGAGAATCCCGAACCTGAGGAAATCTATACCGTAGGCACGGTGAGCCTCATACTGCGGATGCTGAAACTGCCGGATGGGCGCTTGAAAATTCTGGTCCAGGGCAAGGCCAAGGCCATGATTCAGGAGTATGCTCAGGAGCGGCCCTACTTCCAGGTGGGGGTGGAAGTATGCCCGGAAACCACCGTCACTGAGATTTCCCCTGAGGCCGAGGCCCTGATGCGCAACGCCCGGGAGATGTCCGAGAAGATTTTGACCCTCAAGGGCATCATGAGCCCGGACCTTCTGGCCATCCTGGAATCCATCGAGGACCCCGGGCACCTGGCCGACTTGGTGGCGGCCAACCTGCGTCTGAAGATCGAAGAAGCCCAACTGGTCTTAGAGGAGATGGACCCCATCCGGAGTCTCATCAAGGTCAATGATTTTCTGCGCAAGGAAATGGAAGTCTCCGCTATCCAGGCCAAGATCCAGAACCAGGCTCGGGAGGAAATGGACCGCACCCAGCGGGAATATTTCCTGCGGGAGCAGCTTCGGGCCATCAAAAAAGAACTGGGCGATCTGGACGAGACCAGCAAAGAGATGGAGGAATACCGTCTCAAGATCTCCCGGGCCCGGATGCCCAAGGAGGTGGAGGAAGAGGCGGTCAAGCAACTGTCCCGCCTGGAGCAGATGCACCCCGACGCGGCCGAGTCTTCCATCGTCCGCACCTACCTGGACTGGCTGGTATCCCTGCCCTGGAGCAAAGGCACCCGGGACAAGCTGGAGGTCAAAGAAGCCAAGGCCATCCTGGATGAGGATCATTTCGACCTGGAAAAGGTCAAGGACCGCATCCTGGAGTACCTGAGCGTTCGCAAACTCAACAAAAAAATGAAAGGGCCCATCCTCTGTTTCGTGGGTCCTCCGGGGGTGGGCAAGACCTCCCTGGGCCAGTCCATCGCCCGGGCGATGGGGCGCAAGTTTGTCCGTATCTCCCTGGGAGGTATGCGGGACGAAGCCGAGATTCGGGGACACCGGCGCACCTATATCGGCGCCCTGCCGGGGCGGATCATCCAGGGAATCAAAAACGCCGCCTCCAACAACCCGGTCTTTATCCTGGATGAAGTGGACAAGATCGGCATGGATTTTCGGGGCGATCCCGCCGCGGCGCTTTTGGAGGTCCTGGACCCGGAGCAGAACCATTCCTTCAGCGACCATTACCTCAATGTTCCCTTTGACCTGTCCAAGGTGATGTTCATCACCACCGCCAACCTGGTGGACCCCATCCCTTCGGCGCTGAGGGACCGCATGGAAATCATCCGCCTGGCGGGCTACACCGAAGAAGAGAAGCTGGAGATCGTGCGCCGCCACCTCCTGCCCCGGCAGTTGCTGGAAAACGGCTTGACCGAACGCGATTTCAAGATCTCCAGCGAAGTGATCAAGCAGGTCATCATGTACTACACCCAGGAGGCGGGGCTGCGCAACCTGGAGCGGGAGATCGGCTCTTTGTGCCGCAAGGTGGCCCGTAAGATCGCCGAAGGCGAGAAAGGGCCGTTCGCGGTCAGCCGGGGGAATCTGCACCTCTATCTGGGACCGCCGCGCTTTTTGCCTGACGGCGAAGTGGAGAAAGACGAGGTGGGCGTGGCCACGGGGCTCGCCTGGACCCAGGTGGGCGGCGAGACCCTGCCGGTGGAAGTCAGCCTGATGAAAGGCAAAGGCCAGCTCACCCTCACCGGTCAGTTGGGTGACGTCATGAAGGAGTCGGGCCAGGCGGCTTTGAGTTACGCCCGGGCCCGGGCCGAACGCCTCAATCTGACGCCGGATTTCTACGAGAAGCTGGACATTCATATTCACGTACCCGCGGGAGCCACCCCCAAGGACGGCCCCTCGGCCGGCGTCACCATGGCCACCGCTTTGATAAGCGCCCTCACCCAGATCCCGGTGCGCCGGGACGTGGCCATGACCGGCGAAATCACCCTCCGGGGCAAGGTGTTGCCCATCGGCGGCCTCAAAGAGAAGGCCATTGCGGCACTGAGGGCCCGGGTCCAGAAGGTCATCATCCCCCTGGCCAACAAGAAGGACCTGGTGGAAATTCCCAAAAACGTCAAGCGCCGCCTCAAGTTCGTGGCGGTGGCCGATATGGACGAGGTGCTGAACGAGGCCTTGCTGCGTTCCCCATTTCAAGAGGCCAAAAAAACCGGGGCCCCCAAGGGGCGTCTGACGACACCGCCTCCGCCGCCGGTGGTATGATAAAAAGCTGTCAGCAGTCAACCTGACACCTGGAATGGTGGATTCCATCCTTTCAAATCCATATCTAACTCGCTGGCTGGCCCTGGGTGGGCTGCTGATCCTCTACATTTTTTTTGCCGCCGCCGAAACCTCTCTTTTTGCCTTGAGTCCCCTTGACCGCCTGCGGCTCAAGGAACGAAACAAAGCCCGAGGGGAGTTGGTGGAATCTCTCCTGAAGCAGTCCCAGCGTCTCCTGATCACGCTTTTGGTGGGCGTTGAGGTCATCACCATCCTGGCGTCGGTGCTGGCCACTTCCCTGGCCCTGAGCATTTGGGGGGATCGTGGTAAGTGGATTGCCCTGTTGGTTATGTCCCCCACCCTCTTGCTCCTGGGAGAAATCATTCCCAAGTCCGTGGCCCTCACGTATCCGGCTCGCCTGGCGCCGCACCTGGCCCCCCTGGTGCGGGTGGCCCTGACGGTCTTTGCGCCGGTTCGGGTGGTGCTGCTCCAGATCAGCCGGGGAATCCTGGCCACCCTGGGGTTTCGGCCCGACCTCCAGGAGCCCACCGTGCATCAGGAGGATTTTGTCCGCATGGTGGAAGAAAGCCATCGGGGCGGGATGATCGCCGCCTTGGAACGGGATTTCATTCAAAACTTGTTGGACTTCGGGGAGGTCAGGGTAAGTCAGATCATGGTGCCCCGGCCCGACATGTTCACTCTCCCCATTGACCTGTCTTTTCCGGAGATGATCCAGGCCATCAAACGGTCCCGGTTTTCCCGGGTGCCCATTTATGAGGAGACCCACGACCTCGTGCTGGGGGTCCTCCATTCCAAGGACATTCTGGAGTTGTGCCATCCAATTCCCTGCGAAGGTGAACTGCCCCGGCATCTACTGCGGCCGGCCTATTATGTCCCGGAAAATAAGCGAGCCTTTGACCTTTTAACCGAACTCCAGGCCAACCACCAGCGCCTGGCCCTGGTGGTGGATGAATACGGCACCCTGGTGGGTCTGGTCACGGTGGAAGACCTGCTGGAGGAACTCTGCGGCGAAATTCCCCAGGAATTCAAGGTCGAGGAAAAAGTCCTGGAGCAGGTGTCCCCGGAAGTCTGGCGGGTCAAGGGGGCCATGTCTCTGGCGGACTTCAACGACGCACTTAACCTGAACCTGCCGGCCGAGGAATTCGATACCATCGGCGGCCTGGTTCTAAACCTCTGCGGCTCCCTGCCCCGGGAGGGCCGGGTCATTCAATATGACGCTTATGAAAAGCTCATTTTTCGAGTGCTGCGGATGAAGGGCACCCGCATCCTGGATCTGGAAGTGCGGCGGCTAAACCCATGATTATTGGCCTGCTTCTTATTTTTATCCCTTTCCTGCTGCTGGAAGCTTTTTTCTCCGGGTCTGAGATCGTCCTCATTTCAGCCAGCCGCCGCCGTCTCCGGCATTGGGCCGAGCAGGGGGACCGAGGGGCGGCCAGGGCCCTGAAGCTGCTGGAACGGCCGGAACGCCTGGTGGCCACCACCCTCCTGGGTTCCAACCTGTCGGAAATTAGCAATACGATCCTGGTCAGCGCCTTTTTGCTGGAGACCATGGGGGCCGGGGGGGAAATCTTGGCCATGCTGCTGCTGCCGCCCTTGATTCTGATCTTCGCGGAGATTACCCCCAAATCCATCGGCCGCCAGCACTCCACCCGTCTGGCCAGTCGCCTGGGTCCCATCCTCTGGGTCATATCCTGGGTTCTTTATCCCCTCACCTTCATCTTCGCGGGCTTAAGCCGCATGGCGCTCTGGCTGACCGGGGCGCGCCAGACCAGCAAGTTGCCCTTTATCAGCCGGGAAGATTTGCATCTGGTAGTGGCCAAAAGCGGGCCCGAAGTGGACCTGGAGCGCAAGGAACGAGTTTTTATCCACCGCATCCTGCAGTTTTCCCTGCGCACCGTCAAGGAAGTCATGGTGCCGCTGATCCGGGTGACCGCCATCCCGGACACCCTCACCATGAGCCAGGCCCTGGAAGAATTCCGCACTTCCCGCTTTTCCCGCCTGCCGGTCTATCACCACCGCATCGACAACCTCATCGGAGTGGTGCATGATTTCGACCTGCTGGGCGAGGAGCAATTAGAGCGACCTGTTCGCAGCATCATGCGCTCCGTGGCCTATGTGCCGGAGCTCAAAAAGATCGACCGGCTGTTGGCCGAGATGCAGCGCCAGGGGAACCACTTGGGGGTGGTGGTGGACGAATACGGCGGCGCCGTAGGCATTGTCACCATCGAAGATCTCCTGGAAGAAATCGTCGGCGAGATCATTGATGAATTTGACCAGGAGGTTGCGCCCTTCAGGGAACTGGGGGAAGGCCATTACCTGATCAGCGCCCGCACCGAAATCAAGGCCTTAAACGAATCTCTTCACCTGAAACTGCCCGCCGGGGACTATGAAACCCTGGCAGGTTTTCTCATTGCCCAGTTGGGGGACTTGCCCCGGGCCGGGGAGCAGCTGCAATTCCGCAATCTCAAGTTCACCGTGCGCCAAGCCGAGGCCCGGGCCGTGAAGGAGGTAGAACTCGTTGTCGTTAAAACTTCGGAGTGAATACTGGCACTTTCGCATCAAGAAGTCATCCGCGCCCTGGTGGGGGACTGAGAGGAACCAATGATCAACCCCCCATCTTTCTATGAAACCCTGCTGGACAACCTCAGTGACGGCGTCTATTTCGTCGATGGGGAGCGACGAATCACTTTCTGGAATAAGGCCGCGGAGCAGATCACCGGATTCACCAAATCGGAGGTCTTGGGCAAGCGTTGCGCCGACAACTTGTTACGCCACGTAGACGACCGCGGCAATTCCCTGTGTGAGGGGGCCTGCCCCCTGTCCTATACCTTGCGCGATGGCCTTAAAAGGTCTGCCTCGGTCTTCCTGCACCACAAAAATGGCTACCGGTTGCCCGTGGCCATTGGAGTTTCCCCCATTACCGACAAGCGGCATAAAATTATCGGGGCGGTGGAGATCTTTCGCGATGATTCCGCCACCGTTGCGGCTTTAGAGAAAATCAAGGATATGGAAGGCCTGGCCTACCTGGATGGGCTTACCCGCGTTGGTAACCGCACCTATCTCCAAACGTTTATCGTCTCCAAATTCAATGAATTTCGGCGCCTGGGCCTGCCCTTTGGGGTCATTTTTGCGGACGTGGACCGATTCAAACAGATCAATGATACCTTCGGCCACCAGACGGGAGACAAGGTCCTGAAAATGGTAGCGCAAACCCTCTTGAAAAATTGTCGCTCCTTCGACCTGGTAGCCAGGTGGGGCGGAGAAGAATTTTTTTGCGTTTTGGCCAAGCTGACAGGACCTGACCATATCATCAGCATTGCGGAACGGCTGCGCTTCTTGGTGGAAAGTTCTTGGCTTTCTCTGGAGGACCGTTCCCTCCAGGCGACTATTTCCCTGGGAGTAACCCTGGCCAAAATCCAAGACACCCCGGAAACTCTCATCCAGCGGGCCGATGGCCTGATGTACCAGAGCAAAGCGGCTGGGCGCAACTGCCTGACCTATAAATAATTTCCGGTTCGGCAATGTACGCTTCAGATTTTCGGCGCTTGCGACCTAACGTAAGGATTACCCAAGATTGAAAAGTATGATGCATTGCCGCGTTCTGGGATTCAGCAAAAGATGCCTAATAGTCTGTAGGCATTGAGATCACGTTATACATCCCCTCTCCCCCGGTGGGGAGAGGACTAGGCGAGGGGGAAATAATTTTTGGGAACTCAGCCATGCTGGGCGTTTTTTGACTGCTTCGCGGGCATCAGCGGTGACATGACCCTGGGGGCCTTGATTGACCTG
Organism: Desulfobacca acetoxidans; assembly: GCA_022736495.1. The sequence goes on along the minus strand of DZCR01000029.1, from coordinate 20,075 downwards.
GGATTCCCGGTGGAGGAGTTGCAAGGTCTGATTACTGCCCTGGGACTGGCGGACGTCTCCATTGCGGCACACCGGGTGAGCAAAGCACACCTCACCGGCGTCAAAGTGGAGATTTCCTCCCGAGAGCGGCAGCCGGCCCGCACCTACCGGGAAATCTGCGCCTTGATTGACCAAGCCGCCCTGTCCGAGGCGGTCAAAACCCGAAGCCTTACTACGTTCCGCCTCCTGGGTGAGGTGGAGGCTCGCATCCACGGCCAGCCTTTGGAAACGGTGCATTTTCACGAAATCGGGGCCCTGGACACCATCGTGGACGTGGTGGGCGTGGCGCACGGCTTGGAGCGCCTCGGGGTCTCCCGGGTCTTTTGCAGTTCCCTGCCCATGGGCTGGGGGATGATCACTGCGGGCCACGGGCGGCTCCCCAACCCGGCCCCCGCCGCCCTGGAGTTGTTAAAGGGTCTGGCCGTTTACGGCACCGATCTGCCCGGGGAACTGGTCACCCCCACCGGGGCCGCGATCTTGAAAGCCTGCGAGGCTGTGTGCGAGCCCTGCCCCCCTATGGCGCTGGCCCAAGTCGGCTACGGGGCCGGCAGCCGGGACCTGCCGGGCCATCCCAATCTCCTGCGCCTCTACCTGGGGGAACCCCTAACCGCGGCCCCGGGCTTGAAGGAAACCATCCTGGTCCTGGAAACCCACCTCGACGACATGAACCCAGAGTGGTACGAGCCGCTGATGACGGGACTCTTTAACGCCGGAGCCCTGGACGTGGCCTTATCCCCCATCCAGATGAAGAAAAACCGGCCCGGAGTCCGCCTCACGGTGGTCGCGCCCCTCGCGGCCAAAGCCGGGCTGCTGGACCGCATCTTCGCGGACTCCACCACCTTAGGGGTGCGCCTCATGGAAGTGGAGCGGGTCACAGCCCGCCGCTGGCCCGACACCATCGCCACCCCTTACGGGCCGCTGACGGTCAAGGTCATGGAATACGGCGGCCGCCGCCGCCTGCTGCCGGAATACGAAGCCTGCCGCCTAATGGCCGAGGCCCAGGGCCTGCCGCTGATGGAAATCTACCGCCTGGTCCCCCGGGAATGAGGCGGACTGGCTCAAGCTTTCTTGAGACTCTCGATTCTTGCAGCCCTTGGATCACAATGCAAGTGCATCACGGCAAAAATAAAGATGTGGACATAGCTATATAAGCACACTGATCTTGCAGAGTTTATCGGCCCGGTCCTGCTGGCTTACAGCAGCTTTTCCTTGACGAGATATTCCATGGCTCGCTGGGCGTAGGTGGTCATGGTGCTGATCATCCAGGTGAGGTGGCCCTGGATATCGGCGAACATCTTGGCATCCGCCATCCCGATGAGCCCCGCCATCACCGTGCGCACCCGGATCATATCGGGGTCGCCGATCTGCACCTGGGCCAGGTTGATCTCTTGTTCCAAGCCCTGCAGAAATTCCACGAAGAGCTTGCCCGCCCCTTCCTGTTCCAACCCCTGCATCTGGATCACGGCGTTGAGCAGTCGGGATGCGAGCAGAATTTCCGCTTTTATCCGGTCGGCAAAATGGAAAGCCAGGATCGCCTCTCGCCGGCTGGCCGGGAAGGTTTTAGCCATAACGTCACCTCCAGAATGATTGTCGCTTACCTTACCATATCTCATTTCCGGCCACAACCGGCGGCCCCGGAGGGTGCATGAGCCTCACCTGTCCCGGCCCATCTTGAGCAGGCAGGGACAGCGGCCTGCCCTCCCCCGGGCGCTTAGGTTATAAAAATAATTCAAGTATCATTACAAACAGCCGAACTAGAAGAAATAAAAAGGAATAAACTCTAATTAGTCTGGCAGGACCAACCGCAAGCGAATAACTGGAGGAACCCAAATTCTTTAGGTCAATTTCTTGATGGGAAAATCCTTAGGACGGAGGTTCACGCAACCGTACCTTTAGCGGATGCCTCGGAGGAGAAGTTGGGGGTCGAGGGAATGTTCTGTTTCTTCATCTTCTCCAGCAGGGTGGTGCGGTTGAGGTGAAGGAGCTGGGCCGCCTGGCTTTTCACCCAGTTGCTCCGGCGTAAGGCGTTGAGGATCAGGTTGCGCTCGAAGGACTGCACCGCATCGTTAAAATGGATGCCCCGCTCTGGGAAATCCCCGGTTTTCTCCTGGAGTGGGGGGATGAGGCGCTGAAACTTTTCGGGCAGGTCGGTTACCTCTATAACCTCGCCTTCGGTGAGGACGACCAGACGCTCCATGAGGTTTTCCAGCTCCCGGACATTGCCGGGCCAGGGATACTGGCAGAGCAGGTCCAGGGCTGCAGGGCTCAGGCGTCTGAGGGGCTTCTTCTTGGTGCGGCTGAATAACTCCAAAAAGTGTTGCAACAATAGCGGGATATCCGAAACCCGCTCCCGCAAGGGAGGTACCCGGATAGGGATGACATTGAGGCGGTAGAACAGGTCTTCCCGGAACTTGTTCTGGCTCACTAATTCCTCCAGGTTCCGGTTGGTGGCGGCGATCACCCGGATATCCACCCGGATGGTCTTGATTCCGCCGATCCTTTCAAAGGAGTGGTTTTGCAGAACCCGAAGAATCTTCACCTGGAGGCCGGGGCTCATCTCCGAGATTTCGTCCAGAAAGACGGTGCCGCCGTTGGCCTGTTCGAAACGTCCAATGCGGGTGCGCACCGCGTGGGTAAAGGCGCCCCGTTCGTGCCCGAAGAGTTCGCTTTCCAAAAGTTCTTCGGGAATTGCGGCGCAGTTGACCGGGATCAGGGGACCTTCGGCCCGGGGACTGTTATAATGAATGGCGTGGGCGATGAGTTCCTTGCCGGTGCCGGATTCACCCAGGATCAAGACGTTGCTGTCGCTGTCCGCCACCTTGCGGATCAGCTCGAAGACCCGGAGTATGGGGTCGCTGTCGCCCACCATGTTGGCGAACCCGAACCGACGTTGCAGCTGTTTCTTGAGGTGCAGATTCTCCCACTTGAGGCGGCGATGCTCCAGGGCCCGGGCCACCACCAGGCGAAGTTCGGTGGCGTCCACCGGTTTGGTAAAATAATCATAGGCCCCCTGGCGCATGGCGGTTACGGCGTTGGCGATGGTGCCATAACCGGTGATGATGATGCAGGGGCAGGACGGCTGTTCGCGCCGCAGATACTTCAGCAGCTCCATGCCGTCCAAGCCGGGCAGGGCCAGATCGCTCAGCACCAGGTCAAAGGCCTGGTCCTTGATCAGGAGCAAGCCCTGTTCACCGTCGGCCGCAGTAGTCACTTCATAGCGCTCGGCCTCCAGGATTTCTTTCAAGCCCTGGAGCAGGCTCAGATCATCATCCACTACCAGGATGGAGGCATTATCCCGTTTCATGAAAGATCTCCCATAGTTGATGAAGGATACACCAAAGCGTCCTTTGTGTCAATAAAATGACATAGACCAAAGCCGCGCTTGTTAAGGCGCCGGGAAAAAGGTTGACTTCGAAAAAATATTATTGTTATGCTTTAACAACCCTGGCGTGAGGAGAACTGGTGATTCCTACTTTAGTAGTAATCTTATTGACTTATGGAATGTACGCCCTGTTGTCCTTTATGTTTCAGCGCAAGGGTGGCTATTCTCGCGGTCAAAGTCGCGGACGTAAGCTTTCCGGGTTCACGCTGGTGGGGTGTATCTTAGGGTTGGGTTTGATTATTTGGTGTTGCTACTCCCCGGACAAGCATGATCAACGCCTGAAGTTGGCCGGATTTCTGGGGACCGTGTATGCCGAGGGCTGGCCGGATCGGGTGGATAAGGTGGAATATCCGCCGGTCAAAGCCGTCAACCAGGGGGCCGGAGAACAGCCGACCTATGCCCTCTTGCATCCGGAGCCCCCGGCCAGCCAGATAGAGCCGGAGAAGAAGCTGATCAGACCCCGGCCGGTTCGGGCTGCCAAAAAACGGCAAACCCCCAGCGTCCATGAATCGTCCGGCAAAAGCGCTAAGGTTACCAACGCCGCAACCCCTTCGTCCAAGAAGGACAAGATGGCCGCCAAGAACCGCGCTAAGAAAAAGAAACGGCCTTCTACTTCGGGAAGCGCGCAGACTAGTGCCGGTTAAAGCACCGGGGTTTGCGGCCATGCGCCAAACTGCGCCCCAGCCGCTGTGATCCGCCAATCGCCAAGATATCCCAAGGTTTTTACCTTCATGACCGCGGTCCAGCCGCACCCGACCTGGGCAGAGTAACCGTTGCCCGAGGTTTCCGCCACCCAAACCGGAAAAATCGCCCGGGCCGCAGGGACGGTGAGTCTTGCGGTTTTCGCCAGCCGGATTCTCGGATTGGTGCGGGAGCAGGTCTTCGCCGGTCTCTTTGGCGCGGGCTTAGCCTTTGACGCCTACGTGGTCGCCTTCCGCATTCCCAACCTGCTCCGGGACCTGTTTGCCGAAGGGGCCTTGAGCTCCGCCTTCGTCACTGTATTCACCGATTACGACCAGCGCCTGGGCCCGGAGCAGACCTGGCGGCTGGCCAACAACGTCATCTTTTGCTGCACCCTGCTCTTAAGCCTGCTGGTCCTGGGGGGTATGATCTTTTCCCCTAAAATCGTGGGATTCATGGCCCCGGAGTTCGGGGCGGTCCCGGGGAAGCTCGCCCTCACCACCCTGATGACCAGGATTATGTTCCCCTTTCTGGTGCTGGTATCCCTGGCGGCGCTGGCCATGGGGATCCTCAACACTAAGGGCAAATTTTTCGTCCCGTCGCTGTCTTCCAGCTTTTTTAACCTGGGCTCCGTTGTCGCGGGGGTGGGCTTAAGCCTAGTGGCTCCCCGGTTCGGGGTGGCGCCTATTGTCGGCATGGCCTGGGGCGCCCTGGTGGGGGGGCTTTTGCAACTGGCGGTCCAATTGCCGCTCTTGTGGCGGGTGGGGTTCAGGCTCTGGTGGGTCCTGGACTTGAAGGAACCAGGGCTTCGGCGTATCGTCAAGTTGATGCTCCCCGCGGTGGTGGGCCTGTCCGCTACACAGATCAATATTTTCATAAATACCTTTTATGCCTCCAGCTGCGCCCAGGGCAGTATTTCCTGGCTCAACTACGCCTATCGGCTGTTCCACCTGCCCATGGGCCTGTTCGGCGTGGCCTTGATGATGGCCACCCTGCCCCTGGTCTCCCGCCACGCCGCCAATAAGGATATGGGCGCCCTCCGGGAAGCCTTGCAATCCTCCCTGTCCCTGTCCTTCCTGGTCACCCTGCCCGCGGCCTCTGGTCTGATTTTCCTGGCCCAGCCTGTTATCGCCCTCATTTATCAGCACGGCCATTTCACCGCGCTGGATACCCGGCAAACCGCGGCGGCCCTGGCGCTGTATGCCTTGGGGCTCTGGGCCTTTGCCGCGGTCAAGATTATGGTGCCGGTGTTCTATGCCCTAGATGACACGCGGATACCGGTGCTGGGCTCCTTTGTGACGGTGGCCGCGAACCTGCTCTTGATCCACCTCACCCTGGCGCCCCTGCAACACCGGGCCATTGCGCTCTCCACTGCTCTCAGCATGGTCTTAAATTTTCTCTTCCTGGCCGCAGTGCTCTACCATAAGGTAAACGGTTACCAGGTGCGCGACCTTTTGGCCAAACTGCTCAAGGTAACCGCGGCCAGCCTGATTATGGGCCTGGTGGTTTACTGGCTCCAGGGCCAGGTCGCCGCCTGGTTGGGGGCTGGTTTACTGGGGCGGGTCCTGGGGTTGGCCGGAGTGATCGCGGTGGGGCTGGCCCTCTATGTGGCCCTGGTGTCACGCTTGCAGATCCCGGAATTCCAGGAGTTAATCCGGCATGTCCGGAGCAGGCTCACCCGTTCTTAAAGGAGGACTAGCATGGAACCGGCCAAGCAGATCGGCCCCATTTTGAAACTACTGGAGGAGCATTACCCGGAGGCCCACTGCACCCTGGACTTCAGCAATCCCCTGGAGTTGCTGGTGGCCACGGTGCTTTCGGCCCAATGCACCGATATCCGGGTCAACCAGGTCACCCCCGCCATATTTAAGCAATACCCCACCGCGGCCGCCTACGCCGGGGCGCCGCTGGAAGACCTGGAGCAGGCCATCTACACCACCGGCTTTTTTCACCAGAAGGCCAAGAGCCTCAAGGCCATCTGCCAGGCTTTGGTTACGCAGTTCGGCGGGCAGGTCCCCGCATCCCTGGATGACTTGGTGAAATTGCCGGGCATTGGCCGCAAGACCGCCAATGTGATCCTGGGTAACGCCTTCGGCATTCCGGGGATCACGGTAGACACCCACATGGGCCGGGTGTCCCAGCGCCTGGGGCTGACCCGACAGAAGGACCCCGTCAAAATCGAGTTCGACCTGATGCCCCTGGTCCCCCAGGAGCGTTGGGTAAAGTTTTCCCACCAGATGATCTGGCACGGCCGCCAGGTCTGCACCGCCAAAAAGCCAGACTGCCCTCACTGCCCCTTGCTGCCTTACTGCGATTATGGGCAAAAGGCGACCGGGAAGGCTGCTTGACAGAACCAGCGATTCATGGCATAAGACGGTAAATCGCGGCTTTAAGGGAGGTCGAAATGATGCGGAGACAATGGCGGCTCAAACTGGTGGCGGTCGTGGTGGCCATGGCGGTGACGGGTGGTTGTCCTGCGACCGTGCTTATGGGGGTTGGGGGTCTTGCCGCCCTGGGTTCGTATAAGTGGATTGAAGGCAATATGGAGAAGGACTACCCCAAGCCCATGCAGGAAACCTATAATGCCGCTCTGGAAGCCGCTAAGAAGCTGAACTTAAAGATTACGGCGCAAAAATATGCCCCTTCCGAATCGCATATTAACGCCTTGACTCAGGACGGCACCAAGGTCACCGTGGATTTGACCGCCCGTCCCAACGAGATCACCACCGTCAAGATCCGCTTCGGCACGCTGGGCAATAAGGACTGGTCGGCTTACTACCACCGCCAGATTATGAAGATCTTAGGTATTCCTGATCAGCCGTAAAGGAGCGCCTTATCGAAAAGTCCAGCCGGGCTGGGATGGGGAACACGCCTTGCAGCGCCGGCTCTAAGCAACGCAGGCCGGAAGTCTCGACTTCCGGCCTTTTACTATAATGATTTATCACATGGGGTTGGAAGGGGAGTTTGAGGGGAGGGTGGGGGAATTGTTTTTCCCCGGTCATCCCCTCAAAATTTTAGGTCTCCAGTCTCACAGCAGCCGCGCGGTGCGGATGGAGTCGCAGATGACCGGGGGCAGTTTCTTGCCGGCCAGGTTGCCCCGCCGGCCGGCATGGGCCGGGTGGTCGGGGTTGCAGGGATACTCGCGGCACTCCTCGCACACCAGCATGCTGCCTTTGCCGTACATGGTCCAGATCAGGTCCACGATATTGCGGATGCGCTCCATGTTGCCCCGGACCAACTCCGGCATACCCTCCACGGTCTTGTATTCCGCGGCGAACTCGGCGGCGCATTCCAGGAAGCGGTAAATCTTGGCCAAGAGCGACACGGACCAGGAAAAGGCGTCGGCGATTTCTTCCGCGAAGTCCAGGGCCTTTTCTTGCCTCTCCTTTAAGAAAGACTCGGTCTCGTCCTCCTTGATCTCCTGCATGAACAGGCTGGCCAGGGACTTGGAGACTTCCCCCACTTCCTCCAGCAGGTGAAAGGCAATTTCCTGCACGGATAAGACCTCAATATTATTGGAAAAGATCATGTTAAGCATCTCCGCCATGCCTCTCATAGAAGCAGGTTTTTTGCGGGCCCGGGTTCTCCGGGCATATTCATGGAGACACTGTTTCGTAAACTTCTTGAAATTATCGTCCCGGTCCTCCACCTCTTTGCTGGCGGCAAGACAGGTGCAATGGGGATTGGCCTTAAAAAAGGCGTTGATTTCCCTCATCTTTTGGGAGATAAGCTGCGGGACCGCCTCGGTGGGCTGACAGTGGGCGTGAATCCAGCGCCCTAAACAGACCGGGCAGACCCCGGGGAATTTGAACCAAACGATGTCCGAGGGGGTGGTGTTGATATATGGCACCAGTTTCACCGCGTCGGTGCTGCTTTTGGCAGGCTCCTGGGTGACGCGCCGGGCAAAGGTGAGCCACCACACCAGCACCTCCCCCAGTTCCCGGGCCACCTTGTGCCAGCGGTTTTTGCGGACCTCCTCGCAGACCTCGGTGGCGTGGGACATGACGTGCATCCAGACCAGCCAGATGGGGCGGTCCTTGTCCTGGGGCCAGATACTGCCGATAACGTCGGCGTATTCTTCGATGGACGCCTCCGCAGGGTTTAACAGGATATTGGTGGTCAAAGGTTCGCTTCGCAAAACATTCATGATCTAAACCTCCTGAAGGAGATATCCCCTTCGTTTCCCTCATTAAGGGAAACTGGTCGTTTAAGCATTGGTTGGTTGGGAAGATTTGCCGGTAAGGGCTAAAGGTCAGTCATTGATTCCATGCTCGGCTCCGCCAGCATGATTTTTGAAGATAGGTTAAGCATAAAAATTTTAGAGAGGTCGGTCAAGGCCGGTACTGTTAAAATTCCGTGAGAATTGTGCGTGGCGTCGGCGGGTTTAGAATTGCCGCAGGAACCGCAGGTCGTTGTCGAAAAAGAGGCGGATGTCGTCGATGCCGTATTTGAGCATGGCAATGCGCTCAATTCCCAGTCCAAAGGCAAAGCCGGTGTAAGTTTCCGGGTCATAGCCCACGGCTTCGAACACCGCGGGATGGACCATACCCGCGCCCAGAACCTCCAGCCAGCCGGTGGCCTTGCAGACCCGACAGCCCTCGCCCCGGCAGATAACGCATTCGATGTCCACTTCGGCGCTGGGTTCGGTAAAGGGAAAATAGCTGGGACGGAAGCGCACCCCCACCTCCGGTCCGAACATTTGGTGCACGAACGCGGTGAGGACTCCTTTGAGATCGGCAAAAGTCACCCCTAAATCCACCAGCAGGCCCTCCACCTGGTGGAACATGGGAGAATGGGTGATGTCCGAGTCCCGGCGGTAGACCTTGCCTGGGGCGATGATGCGCACCGGCGGCCGGCGTTGTTCCATGGTGCGGATCTGCATGGGGGAAGTGTGGGTCCGCAGCAGCACCTTGTCGTTGAAGTAAAAGGTGTCCTGCATGTCCCGGGCCGGGTGGTCCGGGGGCAGATTCAGGGCCTCGAAGTTATACCAGTCCAGTTCCACTTCGGGGCCTTCCACGGCCTCGAAACCCAGGTGCAGGAAGATGTCGCAGACCTCCGCCATGATCTGGTTCAAGGGATGGCTACGGCCTTTAAGGGCGCGGCGCCCCGGCAGGGTGACATCCACGGCGCTGACGGCAGCCCGGCGGGCCGCCTCTTTCAGGCCGCGCAGGGCCTGCTCCAGGACCTCTTCCAACGCGACTTTAGCCCGGTTAGCCTCCTGGCCGACACTCCGCCGCACCTCGGGGTCCAATTTCCCCAGACCCCGCAGGATGGTGGTCAGAGCCCCCTTGCGCCCCAGATACTTAACCCGGAGAAGCTCCAAATCATCAGGGCTGATGGCCCCCTGGATTTCTTGGCGCGCCGCAATTTCAAGGTCTTTGACTGCTTCGGAAGTCATAGTGAGTTGTCAGTGGTCAGTAGTCAGCTTTGACCATATGATGCTTGTCGCGCTGCCCCGGCATCGAGAAATCCCCCCTGGCCCCCCTTGGCCAAAAGGGGAAATAATAAGTCGGAAAGATAACGTCCCCCTGTGCCACAGGGGGATTGAGGGGGATTTTCCTTGGTTTTACGAGCGCGTGCTTAACGACAAACCGCGCAGAGCCTCAAGGACTGTTTTACTGCCCGCCCTTGGCAAGCTCGGCTACCCGGGCGAAGCCTTGGGGATCAAAGATCGCCATGTCGGCCAGGACTTTGCGGTCCAGGTTGATCTGGGCCTTTTTCAGGCCCCCGATGAATTTGCTGTAAGACATCCCCAGGGGGCGCAGCGCGGCGTTGATGCGCACGATCCACAGGGCGCGGAACTCGCGTTTGCGCACCTTGCGGTCCCGGTAGGCGAAGGTCAAGGCCCGTTCGACGGCCTCCCGGGCAGACCGGTAAAGCCGATGCCGGCCGCTGCGGAAGCCCTTGGCCATTCCCAGAAATTTTTTGCGGCGCGCCCTGGAGGCGACGCTTTTTCTCACGCGTGGCATGACGTACTCCTAATTTCAGAGATAAGGCAACAAGCGCTTCAGGCTCTTGGCCTCGGCCTCGGACAGGTAGGCCGGCGAGCGCAACTGCCGCTTGCGCTTGGCGCTCTTGCTGGTCAAAATGTGGCTGTGGTAAGGTTGTTTGTGTTTCAGGCGGCCTTTGCCCGTAGCCTTGAAGCGTTTAGCCGCTCCCCGATGGGTCTTCATTTTGGGCATGGTTGTCCTCGCATGACGCTAACACTGCGGCCGCCATACCGGCGGCCGGGTGGATTCCCAGTTCATCGCTCTCACTATCGGCTGAACCCAAAAATACATTTTATACTCTATTCATCACATTTTAACAAGATTTCTGCAAAAAAATCCTTTCCCTAAACCGATCGGGCACGGCATCTGGTGGTGCGCGGGAAATGTCGCTGAACTACTTGGGGGTAACGATCATGGAGAGGTTCCGGCCTTCCAGTTTGGGATTCTGCTCCACGGTCCCCACATCCGCCAGGGCTTCCGCCATCTGGGACAGAATACGAAACCCGCGGTCCGTGTGGGCGATCTCCCGGCCCCGGAAAATTACTGAGATCTTAACCTTGTCGCCCTCGGCGAGAAAGCGCCGGGTATTTTTTAACTTGAAGCCCATATCGTGCTCCTCGATCTTAGGCCGGACCTTAATTTCCTTGACCTGGATCGTGGTTGCCTTACGGCGGGCTTCCTGTTGTTTTTTGCTCTGCTCGTACTTATACTTCCCATAATCCATGACGCGGCAGACCGGCGGGCTGGCCTGGGGCGCGACCTCCACCAGGTCCAGGTGCGCCTCCGCTGCCAGGGCTAGCGCCTCTTTGATGGGCATGACCCCGACCTGTTGGCCGTCAGCGCTGATCAGCCGCACCTCCGGCACCCTGATATGCTCGTTAATCCTGACTCGCTGCTGCTTCGGCTGGATGACCGTCACCTCCTGAAAAGATTGGCAAAAAGATATTTATCAAATGATATTAAAAAATTTTCATTAAGAACCGGCGGGGGTCGGAATCCGGGATTCCTCCTTGAGGCGCTGGATAAAGGCCTCCAGGAGGATGCCTTTCAACTCCGTGCCGTCCCGCAGGCGGGGCGCCAGGGTGCGGTCCGCGGCTTCCCGGTCCCCCATGATCACCATATAAGGAATTTTCTGGACCTGGGCCTCTCTGATTTTATAGCGCAGGCTTTCCTGCCGGGTATCCACTTCCACCCGCAGGTCCGCATCCAGAAGCGCCCGGGCCACTTCCTGGGCATACGCATGAACCCGGTCGGTAATGGGTAATAAAATTGCCTGCACCGGGGCCAGCCAGACCGGAAAGGCGCCGGCGAAGTGTTCCACCAGGACCCCCATGAAGCGCTCCAGGGAGCCCAGGATCACCCGATGTAGCATCACCGGGCGATGGCGTTCCCCATCGTCGCCCACATAGTTGAGGTCAAAGCGCTCCGGCAGGGTAAAATCGCACTGAATCGTAGCGCATTGCCAGCGCCGCTGCAAGGCGTCTTTGAGCTTGATGTCGATTTTGGGGCCGTAAAAGGCGCCATCCCCTTCACAAGTGCCGTAGGACACCCCCCAGGTCTTGAGGGCTCCGATCAGGGCGTTGGTGGCCAGGTCCCACTCGGCGTCGGTGCCGATGGATTTCTCCGGCCGGGTAGACAGCTCCACTTCGTATTCGAACCCAAAAATCGCCATGACTTCGGACACGAACTGCAGCACCCCCAGGATTTCGCTTTCCACCTGCTGGGGCGTGCACAGGATATGGGCGTCATCCTGGGTAAACTGGCGCACCCGGGTCAGGCCGTGCAAGACCCCGGAGCGCTCGTGGCGCATCACGGTGCCCAATTCGAAAAAGCGCAAGGGCAACTCCCGGTAGCTCCTGACCTTCGACTTGTAAATCAACATGTGGGCCAGGCAGTTCATGGGCTTGATGCCATACATCTGCCCTTCCACTTCGGTGAAATACATGTTGTCCCGGTAGTTGTCCCAATGGCCGGAGCGTTTCCACAGATCGGCCTTGAGCATCTGGGGGCCCATGACCAACTGGTAGCCCCGTTTGAGATGCTCCCGGCGTTCAAAATTCTCGATGAGGCTCCGGAGCAGGGCGCCCTTGGGGTGGTAAATTACCAGGCCCGGCCCCGCTTCTTCCTCAATACTGAACAGCCCCAACTCCCGGCCCAGGCGGCGGTGGTCCCGGCGCTTGGCTTCTTCCAGGAGTTCCAGGTGGCGCGCCAGTTCTTCCTGGGTGGCAAAGGCGGTGCCGTAAATGCGCTGGAGCATGGGCCGGCGCTCATCCCCCCGCCAGTAAGCCCCGGAGGTCGCGGTGAGCTTAAACGCCTTGATATACCCGGTGGAGGGAATATGGGGGCCTCGGCACAGGTCGATGAAATTCCCTTGCTGATACAGACTTACCTTCTCCTGGGGTATTTCTTCCAGGAGCTCGACCTTGTAGACTTCTCCCTGGCCTTTAAAATAGCCGATGGCCCGCTCCCGGTCCATTTCGTCCCGGCGAAAAGGCTGATCCTGGGCCGTCAATTCCGCCATATGGGCCTCGATTTTCGTGAGGTCTTCCGGCGTAAAGGGCTCGGGCACGTCGAAGTCGTAATAAAAACCGGCTTCGATGGCTGGGCCGATGGCCACCCGGACCCCGGGAAACAGGTCTCGTACGGCTTCGGCCATCAGGTGGGCGGCGGAATGGCGCATGATCTCCAAACCCTCGGGGGTGTCCAGGGGAATGGGGGCGAGGGTGCAATCCTGCGTGAGCGGAGAGTTGAGATCCGCCGCAACCCCATTGATCCTGGCGGCCACCACGTTATGGTCGGTGGCCAGGTCTAAAGCCTGCAACGCCTGGGCTGCCGTAGCCCCCTGCTCCAGGGTGATGGCGGGGCCTTGCTCCAGGGTAATTTTGATCATGATCGCCTCAATAAAAAAGGCATCTCGGGCCTCTCACGGAGCCTTCCCAGATGCCGTCCAATGCCATTTAGATTACATACGGGTTGAATTCAAAGGGTTGCCGTTAGGTTTGTTATCCCTGGCCACCAGGGACCTCTGATCTCTTCAGGTTCGTGCAATATTTCTCATAAATACCTGTGTTTGTCAAGAAATTTTCGCAAACTTGTCAACTAAACGGAGCGGGGGCCGGCTCAAAATTCCAGGCCGGATCGGCCGGGACCCCGGCGCCCGGCCCCGGAGATTATCCTTGCAAGCCGTGCCGGTTAGTGAGAAGGTGCAGGTAAAAGCCTCGCACTCTTTCAAAATCGAGGTTTTCGGTCATCCTTGACAGAGTGAAGGCTCCCGGCTGGTTAGGCATGCGAGCCTCTGCACTCCCATCAGCATGACAATGGTTTCAAAGCTGCGAGGTTTTGAGATAATTGTTAGGGTTATTGGAGGTTTCAGGCCTGAGGCCGCCCCCGGCGGGTGCAGCCCGCGCCAGGCTCTCCCTGCGGCCGCCCCTCCTTTGTAAAAAATGATTAAATGTAAAATTATTCTCGTGGCCCTGTTCGCCGGGCTCTGTCTCGCCTGCCAAACGGAGCCGTCTCCGGCCCGGTTAAAGCAGGTGCTGACCGCCTCCTGGCGGAGCTACTGCCGGCAGTTCATCAAACCTGACGGCCAGGTCAAGGTTCCGGAGCAGGGGGGCGGCACCATCTCCGAGGCCCAGGCTTACGCGCTGCTCCGGGCCGTTTGGGCCGGGGACGCAGCCACCTTTGTCCGGGTGTACGGCTGGACGCATCGGCATCTGTCCCGGGCCGAAAAATATGGCGACAGTCTGCTCTCCTGGCGCTGGGGCCGGTTGCCCGACGGCGCCTGGGGGGTGCTGGATGCCAACAGCGCCACGGATGCCGATCTGGATTACGCCCTGGCCCTGCTTTTGGCCCACCGCCAGGGCTGGCGGCCCCCAGCGGGCCTGCCCGCTTATCTGGAGGAGTCCCGCCGGGTTAACCAGGCAATCCTGAACAAGGTAGTGGTGCATCTTCCCAACGGCGAACCCCTCATCACCCCGGGCAACTGGCATGAGCCAGCCCCGCCTTACCTCATAAACCCTTCGTATTTTTCGCCTGCGGCTTACCGCCTGTTTGCCCAGGCCAATCCGGGGCCAGGGGCGGCTGCAGGAAAAGGCCTTCCCAAGGAGGGTGCCCCATCTCCCTCCCCCTTGATGAGGGAGGGCCGGGGAGGGGGTGAGGATACAGCCGCGGCGATCGCTTGGCGCCAACTGGGTCGCGCCACTTATCCGTTTTTAGAAAAAGTTAGCCAGCAACTAGGTGACCGGCAGGGCGTGGGCCTCTTCCCCGACTGGTGCCAGGTGGACGCCGCCGGTGCTATCCGCCCGGCGCCGGACAAAAGTACCGATTTTGGCTGGGAGGCGGTGCGGGTGCCGTTCCGGGTGGCCCTGGACGGACTGTGGTTTCAGGAGCCCCAGGCGGGCCGCTTGCTGCTGGACAGATTTCTGCCGTTTTTCAAGGGCCAATGGCAGGCTCATCACCGGCTCGCCGCGGTCTATCACTACGACGGCACCCCGGCGGTGGATTATGAGAGCCCGGTGCTCTATGGCGGGGTGCTGGCCGGAGCCCTGGCCGCAGGGGATAAGGACTTTGCCCGGCAAATGGCGCTGAAAATATTGTCCTTCTACCGGGAAGAGGGCGGCCAAGCTTATTTCGAGGCCCCCGATAACTACTACGCCAACAACTGGGCCTGGCTGGGGTTGGCGCTTTATGTCGGGTGGGTTCAACCTGGTCAATGAAACCGGTCTAAGTATAAATGCTCAAAAACCAAAATATTCCCTGCTCCCCCTTTGTCAAAAGGGGGAACATATGGTTTAACCTGCCTGATCAGAGCGCGCCGACGGCGGAAATTTTTCCCCCGGCGGGTGCCAAAATGTGATATAAATATAAAATTAAACTCTTTCGATGAATCAGGAACTGCCCCATATCTATACGGTGAGCGCCCTTACCCGGGAGATTCGGGACCGGCTGGAGACCTATTTCTCCCTGGTCTGGGTGAGCGGCGAGATCTCCAATCTCCGGCAGCCGGTGAGCGGCCACTACTACTTTACCCTCAAGGATGCCGGGGCCCAACTGAAGGCTGTGCTCTTCAAGGGCAACCATCAGCACATGCGCACCAAACCCCAGGAGGGCAGCCAGTTCCTGTGCCGGGGCCGCCTTACGGTGTATGAACCCCGGGGGGAATACCAGTTAGTGGTGGATTACCTGGAACCCCTGGGGCTGGGGGCCCTGGCCCAGGCCTTCGGGGTCCTGAAAAACCGCCTCCAGGCCGAGGGGCTCTTTGCCCCCGAGTTGAAGAAACCCTTGCCGTTTTTGCCGAAAAAAATCGCCCTGGTCACCTCGCCCACGGGCGCGGCGGTGCGGGATTTTCTGCGCCTCTTGAAGCAGCGCTCCGTAAACGTCGAGGTGCTCATTTATCCGGTGAAGGTGCAGGGCGACCAAGCCGCGGGAGAGATTGCCCAGGCCCTGAACGACTTGGGCGGTTATGCCGGGATTGACGTCATCGTCCTGGCCCGGGGCGGCGGTTCCCTGGAAGATTTGTGGCCCTTCAACGAAGAGACCGTGGCCCGGGCCATTCATCGCTGCCCCATACCGGTGGTCTCGGCGGTGGGCCACGAAGTGGATTTTACCATTGCCGATTTTGTGGCGGACCGGCGGGCGCCCACGCCCAGCGCTGCAGTGGAACTGGTGGTCCCCGATCGGGCCGAACTTGAGCGCCGTCTGACCCGCCTGGGCGTCACCCTGGCCCGAACCTTAGCCCGGCGCCGGGACCAGGCCCGGCAGCACCTGGGCTTGATGACCCGGCGGCTGCCGGATGCGCGCCGCACTCTTACGGACTTGCGCCTCAGGGTGGATGAGCGGGCCGAGGTCCTGGTGCGGCGGGCCCGGCGTGCCATAATCCATCAGGAGCAGCACCTGCGCCTGGCCGCGTCCCGGCTTGTTCTCTTGAGCCCTCGGCGGGCCATTGCAACGCCCCGGCAGCGGCTGGAACAGGCGGCCACCAGGCTGGGCCAGTGTCTCTGCCAACGCCTGGCGGAACGCCGCCGGCATTTGGAATACTGCCAGACGCATCTGGGGCAGCTCAATCCGTTATCCATCTTGCAGCGGGGATACGCCGTGGCCACCCTGCTCCCGGAGGAAACGGTGATTCGGGATGCCGCCCTGGTGCCTCCGGGCGCGGGTATCAGGGTCCAGGTGGCCCGGGGCCGGATGGATTGCGAAGTGTTACAAACAGAATAAGGATACGGCACTTGAATCAAAACCAGATTAATGCATTAGATTAAAAATTAGATCAAATTAAAATGGAATGGGTACAGACAGCTTTAGGAGTTATCTTAGGGGGTATTATAACATTTTTGGCTTCCTATTTTTTTTATAAGAGGGCAGGTGATGAACTACGATTAGAAGCCAATAGATTACGTGAAGAAGCATCGGAGATAAATAGATTGACAAACATAATTCTTCGGGGCCTACATAATTATGGAATTTTGGAAGTTAAATGGGAGGATGGAAAGGTTGTTGGATTGTTTGTGAATTTGAAGGGTAGAGTAGAAATTAAGACTTCCATATCAGACGTTAATCTTTCTTTAAGGAAGGTTAATGATAACCAGAAAAACAAAATCAAAGACTGATAACCGAAAACCAATTTTAAATGGCCAAAGCAAAACAAGAAGAACTGACATTTGAGGCGGGGCTCAAGCGCCTGGAGGAAGTGCTGGATTCCCTGGAACACGGGGATCTGGCCCTGGAAGAGGCCATGCGCGCCTTCGAAGAAGGGGTGCAATTGGTGCGCTTCTGCCATAAGAAGTTGGACGAGGTGGAAAAGCGGGTGGAACTTCTGCTCAAGGACGATGCCGGGCGGTTTTTTACCCGGCCTTTCCCCGAGGATGAAAATAGTGGCGCTTAGGATGACTTACAGTTTGATTGCCGGCAATCGAGGGCTAGCGTGGATTTAGAGGCCTACCTGGAAGAGCGCCGGGGACTGGTCAACCGGACCCTGCAGGCCTATTTGCCGCAGGTGCGGGGGCCGGCCTTCCGCGTGACTCAGGCCATGCACTACAGCCTGTTCGTGGGCGGCAAACGGCTGCGCCCCATCTTGTGCCTGGCCGCGGCCGAAGCCGTGGGGGGCGATCCGGGCGAAGTTTTGCCCGTGGCCTGCGCCCTGGAGATGATCCACACCTACTCTTTGATCCATGATGATCTGCCGGCCATGGATGACGATGACCTGCGCCGGGGCCAGCCCACCTGCCACAAGCAGTTTGATGAGGCCACCGCCATTCTGGCGGGAGACGGTTTGCTCACCGAGGCCTTCCGCACCCTGGCCGGGGCGGCTGACAAATATGAAGACCGGGAAAGAGTCCTGCTGGAAGTGATCAACCTGGTGGCGTCTGCCGCCGGCTACCAGGGCATGGTGGGGGGCCAGATGTTGGATTTGCTGGCGGAAGGCCGCCGGGTCACCTTAAAGGAGTTGGAGACCATCCATCGCGCCAAGACCGGGGCTTTGCTTACCGCGGCCGTGCGGGCCGGGGCTCTCATGGGAGGCGGCAACCGGGCCGAAACCACTGCCCTGACCGCGTATGGAGAAAAATTTGGGTTAGCGTTTCAAATTACCGATGATCTATTAGATGTAGAAGGTGAAACTGCGGAAATGGGCAAGGCTGTGGGTATGGATGAGAAGCGGCAGAAGGCCACATATCCGGCGGTGCTGGGACTGGAGGCCACCCGGGCATGGGCCCAACGCCTGGTGGCCGAGGCCGTCGCCGCGTTGGAGCCCTTTGCAGCCAAGGCCCAGCCCTTGCGGGAACTGGCCCAGTATCTGCTGGCGCGACGCTCTTGAAAGAAGCGATCCGAACTGAACGCATATTTGTGATAACGTTATCCAATAGTTGCAACAGACACGTGAAAGGATTAACTTATAATCAACCCAGGGGGAAAGGTTAAGGACACATGGACAATCAACAGGGCTTGCGACCTGACGCTAAGGTCCGCCGTTTATTAGATACCATCAATAATCCCCAGCAGCTCAAGAAGCTGCCGCCGGAATCTCTGCCGCAACTGGCCAAGGAGATCCGGGAGAAGATCATCTCCACCGTAGCGCTCACCGGGGGGCATCTGGCCCCCAGCCTGGGAGTAGTGGAGCTTGCCATCGCCCTGCACTATGTCTTTGACTGCCCCCGGGACAAGATCGTCTGGGATGTGGGACACCAGGCCTATGCCCACAAATTGCTCACCGGCCGCCAGGACCGGTTCCATACCCTGCGCCAGCACGGTGGCATCAGCGGCTTTCCCAAGCGCGGTGAGAGCCCTTACGACGCCTTCGACACCGGGCACAGCTCCACCTCGATCTCCGCGGCCTTAGGCATGGCCAGCGCCCGCTGCCTGAAGCGGGAGCGCAACCGGGTGATCGCGGTAATCGGCGACGGCTCCATGACCGCGGGGATCGCCTTTGAGGGCCTCAACAACGCCGGAGACCTAAACAAAGACCTCATCGTCATCTTAAACGACAACGGCATGTCCATCGCCCCCAATGTGGGCGCCCTGTCCTCCTTTTTGAGCCGCCAACTCACCCGGCCCACCATGGTCTTTCTGAAAAAGCAGGTGGAAAACCTGCTGCGCTCCCTCCCGGCCATCGGCGATGACCTGGTGCTCTGGGCCAAGCGCAGTGAAGAATCCTTTAAGGCTTTTTTCACCCCGGGGATGCTCTTCGAGGCGCTGAAATTTACCTATTTGGGGCCGGTGAATGGGCACCGTCTGGACCATTTGCTGGAGACCTTGCAGAATGTCAAGAATTTACGCGGCCCCATCCTGGTCCATGTGCTCACCACCAAAGGCAAAGGCTATGAGCCCGCCGAAACCGACCCCACCGGCTTTCACGGCTTGGGCAAGTTCGATCCCGATACCGGCGAGCCCACGAAGAGCGTGAGTCAGGTCCCGAGTTACACCCAGGTCTTTGGCGACACTCTGGTGCGCTTAGGGCGGGAGAACCCCCGGATTGTGGCTATTACCGCGGCGATGCCCGATGGCACCGGCCTGGTGGATTTCCAGAAAGAGTTCCCCAGCCGGTTTTTTGACGTGGGCATCTGTGAACAGCACGCCGTAACCTTTGCCGGCGGCCTGGCCCTGGAAGGGATGCGGCCCGTAGTTACCATTTATTCCACCTTCCTGCAGCGGGCCTATGACCAGGTGCTCCACGATATCTGCATCCAGAAACTGCCTGTGGTCTTTGCCTTAGACCGGAGCGGGGTTGTGGGGGAAGACGGCGAGACCCACCAGGGGCTCTTCGATCTGTCCTTTCTGCGCCATCTGCCCAACCTGGTCGTGATGGCCCCCAAGGACGAAAATGAATTGCGGGATATGCTCTTTACTGCGATGCAGCATCCGGGTCCCATCGCCCTGCGGTACCCCCGGGGCCGGGGCGTGGGGGTGGCGTTTTCCTCTACCCTGAGCCCGGTGCCCATCGGCAAGGCCGAAGTCTTGCGGGAAGGGGAGGATCTGCTCATCCTGGCCTTGGGCGCCTCGGTTTATCCGGCTCTGCACGCGGCCAAGGAGTTGGATAAACAGGGGTTTAGCGCCACAGTGGTCAATGCCCGCTTCGTCAAACCCCTGGATGAGCCCCTGATCCTGAGTCTGGCCGCTAAGCATGGCCGGGTCCTGACGGTGGAGGAAAACGTCCTGGCCGGCGGCTTCGGCAGCGCGGTGCTGGAGATCCTGGCGGACCAGAATCTCTTCGGCATCACGGTGAAACGCCTGGGGGTTCCCGACGTTTTCGTGGAACACGGCACCCAGGACATTCTCCGGAAAAAATACGGCCTGGATGCCACCGGGATCCTGAAGGGCGCCCTCACCCTCCTGGAACAGCCGGCGCAGCCCAAGAAAGTGGTCTGGGGCACGTTTAATTAATTTGTGCCACGGGAGAAGAAAGGACGAAAGGGACTGTTTGGGTAATTAGCCTCATAATAATTGAAGTGACCTTAGCTTTTCTATAAATGATGACATATTTATTTAAA
>DZCR01000168.1 GCA_022736495.1 Desulfobacca acetoxidans | reverse complement strand
GATGGCCCCTTGAAGACCGTTGCCGCAGGTGACCGGTACCCGGGGAGGGAAAGCCGGGCACCCTCCTTTTTGAGGTGTGCAGGTTCCGCAACCCTGACGGCAGCAAAACCTTCAGTCAGAGGCGACCCATACCCGGCGGTAGGTTTATCTGGGGACTAAGGGCCGGAGAGTATCAATGTTTTGGTAATTCAGCAAATTGGTACCATGTGGGCAGAAAGGGGCCGGCCACCTTGGCCACCGCAGGAGGAGGTACGCCAGCTTCGGGAGGATTTAAAGTCACGGAACCGCGCACTCCTCACCGTTCCGGAGGCTGCGGCCTTTTTATATTAGGTATCCCGGAGAAAAGTGTCCGCAATCGCCTCGGCCCAAAAGCGACCGACCCGTTTCCGGTGACGCCAGTAAGGTTGGGGGGACGCGTTTTATTCCGTCGTTACGATCTTGAGCAGTTTGTCGAAACGTTGAGCCAAAAATAAAGACCCCCGGGGCTGGCGGCTCCCGGGGGCTGGTGGAGAATGAATTGGAAATCTGAGGTTAACAACTATGATAACCCAATTGAGAATAGTTCGCAAGAGGGCGGCTTGCTTTTCCCTGGACCCGGGTCGGGGGCGGCCGTGAGCATCGCGGAAACTATTTCAGAAAATACCCAGATTGGGGCGATCCAGGAAAAGGTCCGGGAAAAAATTGCAGAGGAAAAGGCCGCCTTTGACACGTCTCTCCCCCCTGCTACCGGCTGGGAGTTTGCTGGCCAACTGTACCCGCGAATTCCTTTCCCCTGGGAAGTGCTGCCCGGCGACATTGCTGAAAGTCTCCAAAAACTGGGCAGGGCTTGCGCCACCTCTCCATACGCTCTCCCAGGGGCGGCCTTTTGCCTGGTAGGTTCTATCACAGGAAGGGCACTGGCGGTCTCACCCAAGGAAGGATGGGAGGCTCCTTTAATCGTTTGGCATTTGGATATTCGGGAATCAGGGGATGGCAAGACCCCGCCGGTACGCTTGATGGCCCGACCCCTCAACGAAGCGCAGCAAAGGGTAGAAAAACAATACCGGGAAGCAATGGCTGCCTATAACTGTTTGTCTCGGAAAGAGCGGGACCAACAACCACTCCCCCCACCTCCCAGGGGATACTTCGTGTCGGACTTGACGCTTGAGGGACTGAGAGATGACCTGGTGACCTCCCCGCACGGTGGACTTGTAGTGATCCAGGATGAAATCA
Source organism: Desulfobacca acetoxidans (assembly GCA_022736495.1). Next base: position 5,422 of record DZCR01000168.1, on the reverse strand, counting down.
GCGCCTTTCTCAGCGGGCAGAATCAGTACAAAGCCAAAGGCACCGACCGGGAAGCATGGTTATGCCTCTATGACGGAAATCCCGCCAGGATTGTACGCGTCGGCAGGTCCGTTTACATCAGTGGAGCTCGGGTATCTATTTTTGGGGGAGTCCAGCCCAAGGTTTTTAAGACTTTCTTTGGGGGAGAGGATGGGCTGTACCTTTCTGACGGCACCTTTTTTCGGTTCCTGGCAACCTGCGAGCCACCAACTTACCACGATCTTACCCCAGAATCATGGGGAGAGCGGGACCGGGATAAATGGGAAACGCTGCTCCATCGCGCCATGGATTGGGTGGATGAGAAAATCTGTGCCTATGGAGGACGGATCGAGAAACCAACCCGGATGATCTTTGACTCCGAGGCCCAGGGAAAGCCACCAGGGTGGCGCCCTCGCGGTGGCCTGGCCGGCGTCGAACAAGGCCGGCACCCCGAACTCCCGGGCCACGGAGGCCAGATGGCTGGTAACGCTGCCGATGTCGGTGATGATTCCCTTAATCTTCCCCATGAGACGGGCGTGATCGGGGGAGGCGGTGCGGGCCACCAGAATGGCGTCGTCCGGCAGGGGGCGGGATGGGTCCCCCTCGGCCAGATAGACCTGTCCTACCGCGATGCCGGGGGACGCGGCCTGGCCCCCGGTGAGCAGGACCGGGTGATCGGGAAAATCCTGGGGCAACACCTCCGGTTCGGGTTTGCCTTGAATCAGCCCCAGGGGCCGAGATTGTAGAAAATAGAGGTTTCCTTGCCGGTCCACGGCCCATTCCACGTCCTGGGGACCCTGGTAGTATTCTTCCATCCGCAAGCCATACCGAGCCAGGACCAGGACCGTGCCGTCGTCCAGGGACTGGAGTTCCTGCTCCCCTGTTGGCACAGCTTCCAGCTGCGTGCCGCCCTCTTCCATATTGACCAGGCGTTCCGCTTTCCTGCCGATGCCCCGTTGCACTATGCTCCCGGTTTTCTTGTCCACGTAAAACTCATCCGGCGACGCCTCGCCGCTCACCAGGTGTTCCCCCAGACCCCAGATGGAGTTGATCTTGAGCAGGTTCGAGTCGGGGCGGGAGGGATCCACCGTATAGAGCACGCCGCTGGCCCGGGAGTCGATCATGACGATCCCGGCCACGCATATGTGGGTGTCCCGGTCCTCCAACCCGTAGCGCAAACGGTAGGAGATGGCCCGGGGAGAATACTTGCTGGCCAGCACCGCCTTATACGCTTCCAGGAGGTTGTCCCGGGTGACGTTCAGTTCGGTGGCGTACTGCCCGGCAAAGGAGGCCTCGGTGTCCTCCCCCACGGCGCTGCTGCGCCTGGCCAGGCGCACCTGCGGGTGCGTCTTGGCTTCCAGTTCCAGGTAAGCCTTCAAAATCTCCCCTGCCAGGGCGGCCGGTACCTGCGCCTGGCTCTTTTTTTCCAGGTCCTCCAGATTATCGAGGGAGAGCCCCTCCAACAGCTCCGCCACGGGTTTGGCCAGGCCGGTTTCTTGGAGAAAGAGCTCCAGGGCCCCGGCCGTAATCACGAAACCCGGGGGGATGGGCGCATCCAGATATTTATGGATAATGGCCAGATTGGTGGCCTTGCTGCCGGCGACTTTCACCATGTCATGGCTCAGGACCTCCAGGGGGAGAACCAGTTCCCCCACTGGCGGGGGAGGCTCCGAGGCAAAAATGGGTGCGATATTCTGAGCGATGCCGTCAGAGACCCGGAAAAGTTCCGCATACTTCCCCGGCGCCAGGCCATTCAAGGCCTCCACCAACTTGCCGGTGGCCGCCGCCAGCTTGCCGTATTGATCTTCCACCCTGGCCATGGTGAAGGGGCCGCTCCCATAATAGAGCTGCTCCAACTCCGGGATGATCCCCAGCGCGGCCCGGTTGTTAGCGAGAAACTCCATAAAATGATTGTATTTTTTCGCAATCTCCCCTTCATCGGTGACCAGGAAGTGGCAGACTTGCTTCTTCGAAAAAAGATCCCGGATGGCCATGGCGTTCCCCTTATTTCATTTATTCAAACAATCTTCGGCGCTTCCGCCGGTTCAACCCGGCCCTCATGGGTCACCGTCAGCAGAAAAACCGGGATGGACGCCAGCAGGACGGCTCCCATGATCCAAAAGGCCGGGAGATAATCCATCCGGGCCAGAAGCAGCCCGGCGACGATGGGCCCCGCGGCGTGCCCCACGTCGAAGATGGTGCCGAAGGTGCCCATGGCGGTGCCGAAGTGCCGCTGCTGGCAGATATCCGCCACCAGAGCCGCGGACGACGAAGTCACCAGGGCCTCGCCCAGCCCGAAGAACGTTGCGGTGATCAGGAGTGGGTAAAAATTGTGCAGCAAGGGGATGGCCCCGAAAGACAGGGCGCACAGGACCATGCCCCCATTGATCAGGGGGCGGCGTCCGTAGTGGTCGGAAATCCGGCCCATAAGGGGTTTAGAAAGGATGGTCACCAAGACCTGCACCCCCCAGAGAAGACCCGCCTGAAACTCGTTCAACCCCGCTACCTTCACGGCATAGATGGGCAGGAAGGCTTCCAGAGCGCCTACCGTCAGGTCTTGTAGACCCTCCATGGCAGAGGTGGCTACCACCCGCCGGTCGCTCAGCACTTCTTTAATGCCGGAGGCGAACCGGCGCAGGGCTTCCTTCAGACCTTTGCTCCGTTCCACGGTCTCTTTGCCCCGCAAGACCATCAGGGCCAGGGCCAGGGAGAGAAAACCAGCTACCCCGCTTACCAGGTAAACCACCTGGAAATCAAAGAGCGCCGGGGAGCCGGTGGCCAGGCGATAGAGGATAAACCCGCCCACCGGTGCCCCTACCAGGTTACCGATGATGGTGACCGAGGAAAACCAGGAGAGCATCTCGCCTTTTCTGCCCCCTGCGGCGTCCATCACCACCGCCATGGCCACCGGCCCATAGATGGCGGTGGCGAAGCCGTGCAGGAACCGGATTAGGATGAGAAGCTGATAGTTACTCACCAGAAGGTAGGTGAAGGGGATGACCGCGAAGACCACCAGGCCCGCCAGCAACGTCTTCTTGCGGCCGATGAGGTCGGAGACTGCGCCCGCGGGCAGCTTGAAAAAGACACCGGTGACCGTGGAAATGCCTACGACCAAGCCGATGGCCTCGGGGCCGGCTCCCAAATAGAGGGCGAACAAGGGGAGCACTGGAGTCCGGGCCAGGGCGTAGGAAAACCGGGCCAGGAACCCCACAGCGCACAGAGAATTATACTGATTCAGCAGTGCCATGGTAGTTCTCAAATCATCTTAGTGTTTAGCCGCAGTGGGCCTATCATAGTAGATGCTCTTGCCGCTGATGTTCACCGGTATGCCCATCGCCACTTCCGCCTTAATGTAACCCAGGGCCCGGGCTGCAGCGGCTACCCGCTGCTGCACCCGGTTGTCGACGTTCAGGAGCGAGGCGGTCTTAGCCGCGGAGGACAGGGCCACGCCGATGTCCATCATCCGCATGATGCAGTGGGGGCCGGTATAGCCCATCTCTTTTTCCTGCATCCGCCGGGTTAGCTCAAACTCTTTGCAGGTGGAGAACCCGCAGCCGCCGCAGTCGTAGCCCGCCAGATTCGGTTTGGCCAAGCCGATAAGCACCAGGGCCTGGGAGTTCTCGATATTGGCCGCGTCTCTGAGCCAATACGCTTCGTTGGTGCTCCGGGGAGCATAGTCCTTCATGGCCTGGGCGATCTTCTTCAGATCCGTATCATCCTCGACCACCACGATTTCCAGGAAATCCTTGCCCCCGGCCTTGGGAGCTGTCCGGGCTGAGGCGGCCATAAGTTGGGCCACCATTATGGAGACATCTTTCATTGTTTTTCTCCTTCAATCATTCATTTAGATAAGGCTGCATGGAGCCGTTCAAACGTCTTGATGCCTTCCTCCAGGGCTTCGCAATCGTCTTTTACTGTCCTGCGAATGCCCAGCAAGATGGTTTCCACACCGCTGGCCTGGGAATTGGCAAACTTGCCGTCTTTGAGGTCCAGATCGTGGACCACCTCGGCTATCTTCCGGAGGACTTTCCCCCGCAGGCCGAAGGCGTCCAGCAACACCTCGAAGGTGCAGCGATCCTGTTCATGGGTAAAATCACCCTCCGGCACGTCAAACGACACGCCGTTTAGACCCGCGGCAACCATCCGGTCGGTCTCCAGGAACTCAAACCGGGCCTGGGAGTCAATGAATCGACGGATAAGCCAGGCTGAGGCCATGCGGTCCACAAAGGGGTTCCGGCGGGTTACCCATACCCTGCCCCGGTAGTCTTCCTTGCTCCGGGGACCTGCCGATTTCGGCCTCTCCGCCTGAGGGTGAGCGGTGAGCTGCGTGAATCTCTCTTCAAATCGTTCCAGCCGTTCCTGAAGGTCAGACCCTTGGGGACAATGGAAAAAATCAATGCCTTGAACGCCCCGATGGTTCTTGAACAGCTTCTGGAAATTTCCCTTGACCCTCTCAAGTCCCTGCTGGTCCTGCTGTTGCTCCAGAGAGCTCAATTGCCCCTCCAGGGCCTCCAAAGCCGCAGCAATGGGGGCGTAGTCATTGGCTCGCTGCACCTGGAACAGGGACACGATCTCCTCATCTCCCATGGTTTCAATCCGCTCCACCTTGGCGAAGGCGGCCTCCCCTCCCAGATTGGCGACTTCCCCCGTCAGCCAGTGCAAGACTTCAAGATGATCCTCGGAATGGGGCAGGATATAGACCGAACCCTTTAAGGAGGCCGCCCCCAGCTTGAGGAGCCTTCTCCATACCTTCATCCGCAGGTTCCCCGGCTTGGCCGGGACCGTGTAGAAGAAGAGAAGCCATTTGGGGTTATTATGTGACATGAGTTAAATATGTAACATCTGTTTATATTTGTCAAGGGGTCTGCAAAAATTGTCGACTGCCCAAATGGCTCCTTGAGGGTTGGTGCAAGATAGGGTGGTCGAACTTTCAGGGGGATGGGAAAGTTTTTGGCGCTATCTCTCGAGGAGGTGAAACCTCCCTCAATACGCTTGCCATGATCTTATATTTCTTTGTAATATAAAATAGTTGTCGATCTGATATGCATATCTGGACCAGGCATTTGTGGGGAGGATGATTTCAGGTATCTGCGATAGAGGGCCTCTTTCTCAAATTTCTTAACGATTCGCTTGGCCATGACAGGCCCGATGCCCTTATTGAGACCGGAGTTCAGATATTTCTCCATGTCAGCCACTGAAGCCGGTACCAATGTTCCATTCAGGATAGGTGAGTAGGCTCAGGAGAGTTATCTTTTCCTGGTAAATCTGTTATATTCCCAAATGGTTACCATTTAGCTCTGACCCAACTAACCGTGCCGATAGAGGTGAATCATGGCTCTTACCAAAGATAAATTGGTCTCCCGCCTGCAAACTCAGCTGGGTTTGACCAAACAGGAGTCTCGGC
>DZCR01000028.1 GCA_022736495.1 Desulfobacca acetoxidans | reverse complement strand
CACCAGGAGAAAAAATTTATCCAGTGTGCTTGTAATTCCATAATAAAGAATTATTATCTTCCAGTAACAGTTATTTAAAAAAGGGAGTCGAATTACCGGTCATCTCCGCCGGGCCTGCCGCCAAAAAGTGGAGGTTATTGGCATGGTGTTTTAGGTAAATGAAGGGGCGGGAGGAGCGATGCCCAGTAATGTGAGGAAACCAGAAGCCAAGGAGCGTAGCACCCAGATGGCCGAGAACCGGCACAACGTCTTAATTTTCCGGCCTTATGCGTTGCAGCCGGGCCACAAGATCCACATCGATGGCGGTCCGAGGCGGGGCGATTGGGAAGTAATGGAGGTGAGGGAGTATAAGATCAAGCTGCGGTGTCCCGTATCTTTCCGGGAGATTGAGTGTGATCATTTCTATTCCTTCGAAGAGGAGGGCGCAGGAGTGCCGTGGCCTCGGCACGATTAGCCCAGCTCTTGCAGGCCCCCAGAACCCCGGCGCATGTTGATAAAGGACAGGGAAGTATTAAAAAGAAGCTGGCAGAGGCTGAATGCGAGGCGCCGCCAAGGTTTTTTTAAGGTGGCGCAAGACTGTAGTAAATTTCTTTCAGGAGGATAGGGAAATGACGGAGAGGTTGCAAATCTACAAGTGTGAAGTCTGTGGCAATATCGCCGAGATGGTGCATGCCGGGGCTGGCCAGATGGTGTGCTGCGGCCAGCCGATGAAGCTCTACCAGGAGAACAAGGTTGATGCTGCGAAGGAAAAGCATGTGCCGGTGATCGAAAAGACCGTTGAGGGTTTTAAAGTGAAGGTGGGGAGCGTCCCGCATCCCATGGAGCAGAACCATTATATCGAATGGATCGAAGTTATTGCTGACGGCAAAGCCTACCGGCAATTCCTGACTCCGGGAGAAGCGCCGGAAGCCGTTTTTGCCATCAAGGCCGAGAAGGTGGTGGCGCGGGAATATTGCAATTTGCACGGTTTGTGGAAGGCCTAACCCTTACGGCCTGACTAAAACTAGCTTGCTTCCCCGATTTCGGCGACCGGTGCAAAGTTTTCCTCCCAGCGCCAGACCGACTCGCTTCATGGGCGTCCTGTGCCTCCAGGTACGTATTTTGATCTTTTTTAGATTACGATGCGGTGAACAGAATCATGGGGACGCCGGCCCGGCCCGCAGGCGGATGAAGTAGAGGGTCCCGAAGGAGTTTGGTTCCAGGCGGTGGAGTTCGACATTGTATTTATAGACGTAGCCGCAGTCATAATCCTCGCCTTCGGTCATTCCCATGGCCCGATCCATGTCGCCGCCAGCGGCCATGAGCAGGGCTTGTAAAAACACGGCGCCGCCGTTCCTGGCAGTGGGATCATGGGCAAAGACTGCGCCGCAGTCGCACACCCCCCCGGCAAAATCGTACCATTGGTCGGCTTCCACTTCCACGGGCCGCAAGATTTCGGCCTTACAAAAAGGGCACTGCGCCGGTAGGGTGCGGTCACGGAATAAATTCGGCATCTTCCATACCTCAGATAAGCTTGATTCAGGTAGCCCGGAACCGGGCCCAAAGGGCGGGCGCACGCGAGCGCCTGGCTTTATTATCGCTGATTTCCCCAAATACGCAAATATCGCGCCCTTTTATTGACATTAGGGCACCTTGATCTTACATTGTGGGCACTGAGTAATGCATGAAAGGAGAGGTGCAAATATGGTCATTACCTTTTCGGATCAGGAGCAGCAGAAGATTGAGGGTATCGTCATTGACAAGGACGGGGAAGAAGCCCTGAGTTACTTAGGTGATTTGCTCCACAAATTCAAGTCCCGGGAGGGCCACGCCTGCGGCCCTAAAGCCGCCGAATCTCCTCCGGGGCATGGTTGAGGGGCCCGCAACCGGGTGGACCAGAGTTCGCCCGGTTTTAGCAACCCGGTTACCCCACCAGGTCAACCCACTCTGATCATGGGTAACCCAGGTGCCCCGACGCTCGCGGCCAGAAGTTTTTCAATTCCACCAAAAGCGCGGCCGGTCGGGGCGCGATAAAAATTAAACGTAAGGTGAACAGCTATGGCAGAAAAACAGATCGTATTTTCGGACCAGGAACAGATGCAGATTGAAGCCATCGTCATCGATAAGGACAAAGAAGAAGCCATTAAGTATCTGGCCGGCTTGGTGCAGCGCTTTAAAGGCACCGAAGGGCACGCCTGTGGCCCCAAACCGGCGAAGTAAAGCTTGCTGACCCACCCATAAGTGGCTTCCCAAGAAGTTATGGAAAGGCTGGCGCTGGTGGCGGATACCCATGCCTACCAGGCCGGCCTGTCCGCGTTGTTGGATTTTTTTCAGCGCCAGGGTCTGCACCATCTGGCCTGCCTGGGTGACTGTCCGCCGGAGCCTTTCCGCCCGTGGCTGAGGATGGCCCCGGAAAACCGGCTATACTGGGTGTATGACGTCTTCGGACCGCAAATGCCCGAGGCCAGCGGCTGCGGCATTGCCTTGGAGGTGGCGGGCCGGGTCTTGCTGGCCCACACCCGGGCCTTTATCTGGACCCACTTCCATGAGCGTATCCGGGTCTATAGCCACGGCCCTCATACGTATCGCCCGCCGCTGCTGGCCTGCCACGGGCACACTCATGTCCCCTGCGTTACCCGCTTTACGCCGCCATTCAGCCGCATCCTCTATATAAATGACGCGCTGCGGCCCCAAGAGTTTCAGGCGCGCCAAGCCTGCCTGAACCTGGACCCGGACACCGTGTACCTCATCGTGCCGGGGGCCTTTACGATGGAGGAGCAGCGGCATCTTACCCTAAGCTTCGCAGTCCTGGATTTGGCCGCCTCCCAAGTGGCCATGGTCTCCTTGAATAATCTCCAGGACTTGCCGGCTGTTCGGCTTTTCCCAGAATAAGGTTCGCTGCGGAGGGCGCGTCCTATGGGGCCGTTATATTATTGGTGCGTAAAACGCACGAAACTGTCCCGCCGGAATGAGTTTGCTTGGCTCCTTGGCGAGGGAAATATTTCACGCCAAGGCGCCAAGAACGCGGGATTAGAGAACCGAGTCGGGAATGAGCCGGGCCCGAGCCGCCTGGAGTTCCGCCAGCACCAGGGCATCGGTGGGGAAGGCCAGGGGCTGTGGCGGGGAGGTCAGGGGGAAAAATTCTGCGGCTTTCAGGTCATCGCCGGCGCCTAGAACGCCGCCCATTACCTGGCCCGCGAACCAGATACCCACGGTGAGGCGCTCCGGGTCGTGGAAGTTGGAATGGACCGCCAGCACCGGCCCCAGCTCCACAAGCAGACCCGTTTCTTCCAAAAATTCCCGAGCTGCGGCAGCCCTCACCTCCTCGCCCCACTCCATGTAACCGCAGGGGATACACCAGGCGTCGGCATAGGGGCCGCCCGCCCGTTGCCCCCAAAGAATTTCGCCACCCCGGCGGATCACCACCGCCACTCCTACGGCAGGGTTGACATAAAGCACCCGGTTACACTCCCGGCACACCAGACGGTCCCGATCGCCCCGGCGCCGGGTGGCCAAAGGGCCCCCGCAACAGGGGCAGTAGCTGAAAGCTGAAGGGTTACAAGACATAATTGGTCCTCAAGCGCTGCGCCAAAATATTAAGGCTTGAAAGTCAGGGCAAATTCATTTACAAAAGTCGAGGTTGTTAATTTCGGAGTGTACCCCGTGACCACCCCCCGGCTCAAGGCCATTCGCAACATCGGCATTATTGCCCACATCGACGCCGGCAAGACCACCTTGACGGAGCGTATTCTCTATTATACCGGCCGCACCCATAAGATGGGCGAGGTGCACGACGGCGCCGCGGTCATGGATTGGATGCCCGAAGAGCAGGAGCGGGGCATCACCATCACCGCGGCGGTGACTACCTGCCAGTGGAAGGGGTGCGTCATCAATATCATCGACACCCCCGGCCATGTGGATTTTACCATCGAAGTTGAACGGTCGCTACGGGTGCTGGACGGGGCCATCGGGGTCTTCGATGCGGTGAGCGGCGTGGAGCCCCAATCCGAAACCGTCTGGCATCAGGCAGACAAGTACCGGGTTCCCAAGCTGGCCTTCATCAACAAGATGGATCGCATGGGCGCCGATTTTGGGGCCGCGGTGGCGTCCATGCAGGAAAGATTGGGCGCGCACCCCCTGGTCCTCACCATCCCCTGGGGCGAAGAAGACCGCTTCCAGGGAGTCATCGACGTGGTGAACCTGAAGGCCATCCGCTGGCAGGAAGAAACCCTGGGCGTGGCCTTTGCAGAGCTGGAGATTCCAGCGGACTACCGGGAGCGGACGGAAGCAGCCCGGGAAGCCCTGGAGGAGGCCGTGGCGGAAGTGGACGACGAGGTCATGGAGGTCTATCTGGCGGAGCAGCCCTTGATTGCGGAGGCCCTCAAGGCCGGTATTCAGCGGGCCACGCTGGCGCTTAAGGGGGTGCCCACCTACTGCGGCTCCGCTCTGCGCAACAAGGGCATTCAGCCCCTTTTGGACGGCATCAAGGATTTCTTGCCCAATCCCGCCCAGGTGCCGCCAATGACGGGGCAGAATCCCCGGACCGGAGAAACCGAGACCCGGCCGCCCCGGGATGACGCGCCCCTGGCCGCCCTGGCCTTTAAGATCATGGTGGACCAGAGCCAGCGCCTCACCTATGTGCGCATCTATTCCGGCACCCTGAAATTCGGCCAGGAAGTGTACAATTCCATCAAGCAGACTTCGGAGAAGGTGGCCCGCATCCTGCGCATGCACGCCAACAAACGGGAACCCTTAGAGGAAGCTCACGCCGGGGCCATCGTGGCGCTTTTGGGCTTGAAGGCCACCACCACCGGCGATACCCTGTGCAGCCGCCAGCATGCCGTCGTGCTGGAACCCATTGCCGCCTACGTACCGGTGATCTCTCTGGCCATCGAACCGGTGACCCGGGACGACCAGGAGCGCCTGGGACCGGCCCTGGAGCGGGTTTCGGAGGAAGATCCCAGCCTCAAGATCCACATCGACGAAGACACGGGCCAGACCCTGCTGTCCGGCATGGGGGAGCTCCACTTGGAAGTGATCATCCACCGCCTGGAGCGCGAGTTCCATGCCCACGTGCGGGCGGGCCGCCCCCAGGTGGTCTACCGGGAAACCATTGCCCAAAGTGTGGAGGAAACCGGGGCCTTCGACCGGGAATTGGCCGGCAAGCACCATTTCGGCGAAGTTAAATTATCTCTGAGCCCCCGGCCCCGGGGCTCGGGCAACAGTTTTGTCTCGCTTTTGCCCGAGGGACATCCCGCCCAGGGCTTTGTGCCCATGATCGCGCAGGCGGTCTCTGAAGCCCTGGAAGGCGGAGCGGTCTTCGGACACCCGGCGGTAGACATCGCGGTGGCTTTGACCGGCGCCAACGTCAAGGAAGGCCAGGCCTCGGAGATGGCCTTCCGGGTTGCGGCCATGACCGCGGTGAAGCAGGGCCTCCACCAGGGCCAGCCGCAGTTGCTGCAGCCCATTATGAAGGTGGAAATCATTGCCCCGGAGGAATTCACCGGCGAAGTCATGGGCGATTTTGCCTCCCGGAAAGGCAAGGTGGAAAACCTGATGGCCAAAGGTCCGGTGCGCTTCATTTCGGGGCTGGCGCCGCTGTCTGAGATGTTCGGCTATGCCACGGCACTGCGGTCGCTCACCCAGGGCCGGGGCACCTTTACGCTCCAGTTCGACCACCACGGCTACGTGGAGCGGAAAGAGGAAAGGTAAAGAATTGTGGGGGAAGGGCCAGGGCCAACGGCCCTGCCCTCCCCCCACACCCCCCACCCCACCCGTATAGTGATGTATTAATTTAGGATATGCATAACGATAAAAGAAGCCAGGGTGCGTACTGTGCGCTATTCTTCCCCAAAAAAATGACGACAGCTGGAGAATAAACATAATGCCCATAGAACAGACCTTATCCATGATCAAACCTGACGGCGTGCAACGCGGTCTTATCGGCGACGTCATCGGCCGGTTCGAGAAAAACGGCCTCAAGATCAAGGCCATGAAGATGCTGCACCTGAGCCTGGACCAGGCCCGGGCTTTTTACGCAGTGCATAAGGAACGGCCATTTTTTGAGAGCCTGACGACATTCATGAGTTCCGGGCCCATCGTGGCCATGATCTTAGCAGGCGAGAACGCCATCCAGGTCAACCGGGACCTGATGGGGGCCACCGATTACCGCAAGGCCGCGGTCGGCACCATCCGGGCCGATTTCGCCCGGGACATCGAAGCCAACATCGTGCACGGCTCCGACGCACCGGAGACCGCCAGCGTCGAAATCGCCTTCTTTTTTAACGCCCTGGAGCAAGTGTAAGCGCGGCTGCGCCAGGGCCAGGACACCCGAGGGCGGGTCCCACATTGCGATTTTCGCATCGTCATCCATGAAGCAGCGGCTCGCCTAAAAACCGAAAAATAGGTAGGGCGGGCGTCCCCGCCCGCCGCCTCTGATGGCACTGGCTTTCCAGCCTGTGCCGCTGGGCCAGCGTCGCCGAGACCCTGCAAGCTCTTGCAAAGCCTGTTCCACTGGTCATCCTGAACGAATTGAAGTATCTCACGAAAACGAGATTCTTCAGTCGCTGCGCTCCTCAGAATGACAGGGAAAATGAGTTTCGCAGAAGTTCTTAACTCCTCTTATCGCTTCACTTTGCCAACCGACCCCCTTTTTATGAAGGGTCGAAATGTGGTCTTAACTTGACAAACCCGACTGCTATTCTCATTTTTAATTATAGAATCCCAGGACCTTGCGGGTTTCTTACCAGGAATGCGCCTTCACAATACCAGGGGGCGTAACCCGGAGATGGCACAAGGAGAGACTTCATGCCTGTGAATAAACTGATGCCGATCCTGGAGCAGGTATGTGAGATCTTGCAGTCTGCCGAAGCCCACCGCCAGCGCAGCGGCCGTCCCTTGGTCACCCTCAGTTACGCCCAGAGTCTGGACGGGAGCATCGCTGACCGCCCCGGGCGCCCGTTGGCTCTCAGCGGCGCAGCATCCAGGGCCATGACCCACGGTCTTCGGGCCGCCCACGATGCCATCCTGGTGGGTATCGGCACGGTGCTGGCCGACAATCCTCGCCTCAATGTCAGGCTAACGGCAGGCAAAGACCCCCAACCCGTCGTGGTAGACAGCCGCCTCCGGTTCCCCTCCTACGCCAACCTTCTGAAAAATAGCCGCGCCCCCTGGATTGCCACCAACCAAGGCGCCGACGCAGAGCGGCAACAGGCTTTGGAAGCGGCGGGGGCCAAGGTGCTGCGCCTGGCCGGGAGCAACGGTTGGGTCGATCTGGCCGAGCTGCTGCAATCCCTGGGGTCCATGGGCATCAACAGCCTGATGGTGGAAGGGGGGGCCCAGATCATTACGAGTTTCCTCGCCGCCCGGTTGGTGGACCAGGTTGTCCTAACCATAGCCCCCTTGCTCGTGGGCGGACTCCGGGTGGTGGACCATTTAGGGCATTCATCTTTGCGGCGTTTCCCGCGCTTGCGCAACCTCAGCTACCAGCAGTTGGGTGAGGACCTGGTGCTGCGCGGCGACCCGGACTGGGACAGCTCAGGATAGCTCAATGGAACGACAGACTCTATATTTTACGGCGCCGCGTCAGGTGGCGTTGGAGCGCGAACCCCTCCCCTCCCCTTCTTTTGGCCAGATACTGGTGCAAACCATTATTTCCGCCATCAGTCCGGGCACCGAATTGTTGATTTACCGGGGGCTGGCGCCAGGCGACCTTGCCAAGGACGAGACTATCTCATCTTTGCCCGGAAATTTCTCCTTTCCCTTAAAATATGGCTACGCCGTGGTGGGCCGGGTTCTGGAGGTGGGCCGGGGGGTGGCGCCGGGTTGGGAAGACCGGCTGGTCTTCGCCTTCCACCCCCACGAGAGCCATTTTCTTGCCACCCCGGATGAACTGCTCAGGTTGCCCAAAGGCCTGAACCCTGAGGATGCGGTATTCTTTCCCAACATGGAGACCGCGGTGACCTTCCTGCTGGACGGCCAACCGCTCATGGGGGAGCAGGTGGCGGTCTTCGGTCAGGGGATTGTGGGGCTGCTCCTCACCGCGCTTTTGAGCCGCTGGCCCCTCACGTCTTTGGTGACTCTGGACCTCTATGCCAAACGCCGCCGGCTCTCCGAGGAATTAGGGGCTTGCATGAGCCTGGACCCCTCGGAGGCGGACGCCCCGGAACGCCTCTCCGACTATCTCCAGGGAACCGGCCCCTATCCCGGGGCCGACCTCAGCTATGAGGTTTCCGGGAATCCCGCAGCTCTAGACCAAGCCATCGCAGCCACCGGGTTTTCCGGCCGGGTGGTCATCGGCTCCTGGTACGGACTCAAAAGGTCGGACCTGAACCTGGGGGGCCGCTTCCATCGCAGCCGGGTGCGGCTCATTGGCAGCCAGGTGAGCAGCATTGCGCCGGAGCTCACCGGCCGATGGAATAAGACCCGCCGTTATCATGCCACCTGGCAGATGCTGGCGCAGGTCCATCCGGCCCGCTTCATCACGCATCGGGTTCCCATCGACCAGGCCGCCCAGGCTTATGAATTAATCGACCGCCATCCGGAGGACGTTATCCAGGTAATTTTGACGTATTGACCCTCACCGGAGCCAGCCTTGAGGTGGCGAAGGCGGTGTCAACCGTCTCAACTGAGGAGCGGAGCATGCACAGATACACGCTGGCGGTAAAACGAGACTTCGTGGCGCGACACTATCTGGTGGGCGGTGATTGGGGGGCAGAAAATGAACTCCACTCCCACAACTACCAGGTCGAGGTCCAACTGGAAGGGAAAATCCTGGACGAACACGGCTACCTGGTGGACATCGTGGCGGTGGAGGCCCACCTCCAGGAACTGACGGCGTATTATCGCGATCAGACCCTCAACGATCTTCCGGAATTTGCCGGGCTCAATCCCAGCATCGAACACTTTGCCCGCATCCTGTGCCAGGAGGTTTTGAGCCGCGTGAAAGAACCCTTAAGCGCCGTCACGGTGCAAATCTGGGAAAACGACATCGCCTGGGCCGCCTACCGCGAGGAACGTTAGTGCATGTGGGCCTGCTCATTTATGGGAGCCTTTCGACCATCTCCGGGGGCTTCATTTATGACCGCCATCTGGTGCGACATCTCAGGGAGCAGGGCGACCGGGTGGAGGTCATCGCCCTGCCCTGGCGTCCTTACGGCCGCAGCCTGCCGGACAACCTGAACTCGAGGGTCAAGCGCCGCCTGCGCCGGGCCGGGTTTGACGTCCTCCTCCAGGATGAGCTGGTCCACCCCTCCTGTTTCTGGCTCAACCAGCGCCTGCGGCCCGGAATTACTTACCCCATCGTGGCCATCGTGCACCACCTGCGCTGCCGGGAACACCGCCCCGCCTGGCACAACCGGCTGTACCGGAGGATAGAGCAACGCTACCTGGCCTCCGTGGACGGCTTCGTCTGCGTCAGCCACACCACCAAAAAGGACGTACAGGATTTGGTGGGGCCGGTCCGGCCCCTGATGGTGGCTGCTCCTGGACGCGACGGCCTGCCCGGCGCCATCACCCCTGGGGAGATTATGGCCCGGGCCGCGGTTCCCGGCCCTTTACAGATTTTGTTTGTGGGTAACCTGATTCCCCGCAAAGAGCTGCACACCCTCTTGACGGCCTTGGCGCAGCTCTCGGGCGACTGTTGGCGGCTGACAGTAGCCGGCAGCCTGGACCTGGACAGGGCTTACGTCCAGACTATCCGCGGCCAGATCGAGGCGGCGGGCTTAGCATCCCAAGTAACCTTGCTGGGGGCTCTGCCCAGCCGGGAACTGGCGGCCCGGTGCGCGGCCAGCCACCTTCTGGCGGTGCCGTCGTCGTATGAAGGCTTCGGCATCGTCTACCTGGAGGGTATGCATTTCGGCCTGCCGGCCATCGCTTCCACGGCCGGCGCCGCCAAAGAAATTATTACGCACGGGCAGAACGGCTTTCTAGTGAACCCGGGAGATGCCGCCGCTCTGGCTCAATACTTGAAGACTTTGATGACGGATCGCCAACGGCTGCTGGAAATGAGTCTAACCGCGCAGCGCCGCGCCGCCGCCCACCCTTCCTGGAACGAGAGCGCCGCCCAGGTCCGGGGTTTTCTCCAGAGTTTTTTGGCCTGATCCATGTCGAGCCCGGCTGCTTCAGATTATATCCGCTATCTCGCCGCTAAAAAAACCCTGGATGACCGTTCCCTGAACCGCCACGTTTGGGATCACTTGGTGCAGGCGGTTCGGGGCCGGTCCGGCTCCGCCCCGCTGCAGGTTCTGGAAGTGGGCTGCGGCATCGGCACCATGCTGGAGCGCCTGCTGGATTGGGGTTTGCTCACCCGAGCTGCCTACACCGGCATTGACGTGGAGGCGGAGTTCATTAAGGAGGCTCGGCGGCGTTTTTGTCGTTATAGTCATTGCCAAAAGTCTTTCCTTCCCCCCCCTCATCCTGGCCCTCTCCCCCCGCTGGGGGGAGAGGGGACAAGAGGAAGAAACTTTTGGCAAACGCTCTATGCCGCAGAGAAAAATGCCAAGCCGAAGCCCCCACCCCCCAACCCCCTCCCACGAGGGGAGGAGGAGTTCAATGGACCTGCGCAGCACGGCACCCCCCTGCTCTTACGGACCACCGACCAAGACGTCCAGGTGACCCTTACAGCCACGGACCTCTTTGATTTCCTGGACCGGGAGCAGGGAAAATCCACCTGGGACCTGCTTGTGGCCCATGCGGTCCTGGACCTGATCGACCTCCCTCGATCCCTGCCCCGGCTTTTGGCGCTCCTGGTTCCCGGCGGGCTTTTCTATTTCACCCTCAACTTTGACGGCGCCACCATCTTGGAACCTCCTATCGACCCAGATTTGGACCGCCGTATCGAAACCCTGTACCACCGCAGCATGGACACGCGCCGCCGTCAGGACCGGCCTGCGGGGAGCAGTGTCACCGGCCGTCAGCTCATAAGGCGCCTGCGGGATGCCAGGGCGGGACTGGTCGCAGCAGGCAGTTCGGACTGGGTGGTCTTTCCGGGGCCGGACGGTTATCCCGGGGAAGAGGCCTTGTTCCTGCATTTCATTATCGACACCATCGGCCGGGCTTTGCATCGGCATCCCGATTTAGACCCCCGCCGGTTCGAGGATTGGCTGGCCCAGCGCCACTGCCAGATCGATGCGGCCGAATTGATCTACATTGCCCACCAACTGGATGTTATGGGTTATATTTAAAGACAGTTTTCGGTTTTCAGTTTTTAGCCTGAGTGAAACCGGTAGCACAGGGAGGCATGGTTGTTTCAGGTCATCATCTACGACTGCGACGGGGTGCTGATCGATTCCCGAGAATCGAACCGGGCCTTCTACAATCACATCCTGGCCCGCTTCGGGTTGCCGCCCCTGATTGATGAGCAACTGGAGGTGGTCCACGTCAGCACCGCCCAGGGGGCCATTGACCATCTCTTCTTTGGCCATCCCAGCTTGGAGGAGGCCCAGGCTTATCAAAGGACCATCAATAACGACCCATTTCTGGCCCTGCTTAGCCTTACACCCCACATTCGGGAGGTGCTGACCCGGTTGCGGACCCGTTATCACACGGCCATCGCCACCAACCGCGGCAAAAGTCTGCCTTTGGTGCTCAAGACTCTGGGGATAGCTGATTACTTCGATCTGACCATCTCGGCCCATGACGTGACCCGGCCCAAACCCCACCCGGAAGGCCTTCTGAAGATTCTCACCCACTTCCGCACAGAGCCGGAAGCAGCCCTATACATCGGCGACGCGGCCCTGGACCAGGAAGTGGCCACCGCTGCCGGGGTGCCCTTCGCGGCCTACAAGAACCCCGGGCTGCAGGCCCGCTATCATCTCCAGGACCACCTGGATCTGCTGCAGATTCTGGAAATTTAACCCAATTCGGTCCCTGACCCGCAGGGAAGAATTAAGATCAGGTGGGACAAAAGATGCCCACCATCTCCTTGACTTCCTCCAGCCAGGCCTGCCGTTGGGCATCGGTGCTGGTGACCATCACGGCGAAATTTTTGCGGAAAACCAGGGGAACCCCGCACAACCCGAAGATGCAATTTTTCCAAAGAGTTTCCAGTGGGTCGCCGAAGACCGCCAGCTCCCGGTCCGGTGGGGTATCAGAAGTGGTGAACACCAGGGCGGCCTTGGCCCGAAGCAGCCCCACCGGCACACCGGCGCCGTTATCGCCTTCCAGGAACCGGTAGGCCACGCCCGGCCGCAGCACCCGGTCCACCCAGCCTTTCAAGATGGCCGGCGGCTGGCCCCACCAGTTGGGATGGACGATGACGATACCTTGGGCCTGGGCGATCTCCCGACAATGGTGTTCGAGGTCCGGAGCCAGGTGGGCCTCCCGCTCCAATTCCGGAGCGAGCAGGACGGAATCAAAGTTTTCCTGGTAGAGATCATGGAACCAGACCTCATGGCCCTGGGTCTCCAGGACCTGCACCACGGTGGCGGCTATGGCGTGGTTGAAACTGCCGTGCCGGGGATGCGCCAGGATTACAGAAATAAGGGCCATTTTGACTCCAAAGGAAAGGCTGCATCGGGGAAATTCCCGGAATCCGGTTCTCCTACCCCGCCTAGATGCGGTTTACCTCCGAACGTCCGGCTCGGGGGCGGCCATCCCGGAGAGCGAGACAGATTGTACGCAAAAAGTTGAAAGTATGGGGAAGGGAGGCCCGGAATGGATATTCAAAAAAAAGCCTGACCGTGCACCCTCCATCGAATCCGCCACAACCGAGGACACCTGCCAGAGGGTTTATGGATTAGTAGCCACCGCGACACAAACCGCCTTGTTTACCGCTGCTTCCTCCCGGACCTGACGGGGTTCACAAGCGTCTGTTGCGCAGGGTCCAATCCGCCCCCTGGTCAGCCATCAACGGCAGCGCTGCGATCCTCAAAGAGGGACTTCAATCCCGCTTAAGCGGATTTCGGGTTATAGGGCACCGCTAGCTCCCCATCTAGCACGGCCAGGTTGCAAAAAACGGCTCAGCGATCGACGCGCTCCCGTAATTCTTTCCCCACCTTGAAGAAGGGCAATTTCTTGCCATCTACCTTGATGAGGTCGCCGGTCTTGGGGTTGCGGCCTTTATAGCCATTGTAGAATTTTACTTTAAAGCTGCCAAAGCCGCGAATCTCGATGCGTTCTTTTTGCACCAGGGCATCCGCCATGTTCTCAAAAACGGCGTTGACCACCATTTCCGCCTTTTTCAAGGTGATGTTTTCAGCTTTGGCCAGAGCTTCGATGAGTTGCGACTTGTTCATCCCGCTCGACTCCTTGGTGGCGCGCGCCGGACACCTTGCCGGGTCTGGCAGTTCGATCGCCGATAGCTAATTTGCCTAAATAATAAATAAATTGCCGCCAGAGGTAAAGAAAAAAATGCAGACCGGTAACTCACCCACCACCCCAGCGCAGGAATTTGGGGAAGTGCGGTCTTCCTGGATAAAATTTAGGACTATTTTAGGTAGACCAGAGGAAGTAACTTTTGGCAAACGCTCTATATGCTCGTAAGGGAGGAGGGCCGGAAATATTTGCCCTAAATCATAGTTTGAATTTCCGTTCTCTCAAAAGATTCTTTTTCTCTTCCGGCCCTTTGATCACCCCAAAGGTGCCCGAGAAATTAAAGGGCGCCTCCACTGGGGCGCCCTCCAGATACCAACCGATTCTCTCACTAATTGGTTCTGGCCCGAGCCACCAAAGAGATGCGGATCAAAGTTCCAGGGGTTTTCCCTGGCGATATACCTTCGGTGGGCCAGAGAGGCCGGTATCGTTCCCCGCCAGAAAGAAGCAAAATAAGGACATTAATACGCAGCCAATGAAAATCCCAACGATTAAACCAGCATAAAAGGCAATCATGGCCATTTGCCTGTCTCCTGCATCCCCCAGGATAACCCCCATTGGCCTTTACCGCATGCTTGGAATTTAATCTATCACTCTGAACCCAAAATGCAATCGGTAAAAGTACCTATATTTTAGCGTCATGGTTAAGTTTTCTATAACGATCCCTAAGCAAGTTGATGGACAGAAGAGGGAGGCCAATCTTCTGGGTCAGACTGATCCCCTGAATGGCGACCAGCAGGGCAACTATGATCGTCGTGGCAGGAGCGCCAGCACGCCGGCCCCGGTATGGAGGAACGCGACCAGGCACAGGGTCGGGACGATGCCCCACAGCGGCAGCACCAGTAGGCTGACTCCCAGAGTCCCTAAAGTAGCCCCCAAAAGGTCCGCGGCATAGAGTTTGCCACCCTGGCCCCGGGCGTCGGGTTTGCTCTCGGCCCAGAGTGCGGCGCTGACTGCGAAGACCCCGCCGCCGCCGCAGCCGGCAAGGGCCAGGACCAGGACATACCCCGCCTGGGTCGGCAACTCCCAACCTGAGGGCCCCGATGAGAATCCCCACTTTAGCCACAGGGCCAGGGCCGCGGCCAGGATCGCCAGACCCCCTTGCAGCCCTGCCAGAAGGCACGCCCCGCCCCTGTTCCGGTCGCAGCAGCGGGTGCCCAGCGCACTGCCGGCCGCCATTCCGGCCATGAAGGCCGCCACCAGCACTCCTAACTCCCGGTAGAGCGAGCCCAGCCGAATCTGGTACAAAATGAGCACCAGAATTTCCAGGGCCATGGTGCCCAAACCCATCACCATCACCTGATAAAGGGCGCCAAGACCGGGGCGGCGGCGGATTCCGGCCCCAGCCAGAACCGTGGCCAGGACCAGGGCCGCCCAGGGGAGCGCGGGCGGCAGTTTTTGCAGGGTCAGGAGCAGCCCTTTGACGCCCAGGCCTTCCTGGACGGTGCTCAGCACCAGGTCATAAAAGTAGCAGCGGGGGTTCAGGTCGGTGTTGATCTCCATTGGCTGCTGCTGGAGAATTTGGTTGAGGTACTGGCGGCGCCAGGGCGAGAGGTCTTGTAAGAGGTAATACTCCCGGACATAGGTTAAGAGCAGGTGGCGATCCTTGAGCCGCCGTACCAATACCTGCGGGTCGGTGGCCAGAGCGTCGGGGCTGGGAGAGGCGAAGAACCGGGTATGTCCCCCCGGGAAGGCCACCACGTCCGGGAAAATCTGGGCCAGGGTGTTATAGGCCATGGCCAGATACGCGGCCCGCAGGGGATTTAAGCTGGTCTCGGCCCCTGTCAGGGCAAAGCTGAAAACGCCACCGGGCAACAATTTTTGAGACACGGCGTGGAAAAATTCTTTGGTATAGAAACGGTTCAGTTGGGCGCTTTTGGGCTCCGGCAAGGCCATGAGAATGACGTCATAGCGGTTTTCAGTGGTAGCCAGGAAGCGGCGGGCATCCTGGAAGATGAGGTTAACCCGGGGGTCCAGGTTCTGGCTGGCGCTTGCGGGGAGGGTATCTTTGGCCAGATTCACCAGAAAGGGGTCCAGTTCCACGTAATCCAGATGGGTGATGGTGGGGGTCTTAAGAATCTCTGCACCCAGGCCGGCTACCCCGCCCCCCAGCAGAAGCACCCGATGAGGCTGTGGGTGTTCGAGCAGGCCTAACTGGACCTGGTGTTCGGCGGTGAAGGGATCGGGGTAGGTGAACTGCCAGAGGTTATTGGCAAAAAAGCTGATTTGCTCGGCCTCCCGCTGGGCTGACAAGAAGGCATAGGGGCTGTCCACGGTGGCGATAACCTGGCGGCCGGGCCAGAGCCAGGTGCGGCTGGCCAGTTCCAAGCGGGGCGCGAGGACCAGGGCCGCGACCAGAACCAGGAGATTAATGGCGATGGCGACGCGGGTCGCAAGTGCTTGGGGCTGGGCCAGGAGCCAGGGGGCCAGGGCCAGGAGGCACCCACCGGCCAGGCCGAGAGTCAGGTTGGCAAAGCGGCCGATGAACAAAAGTTGCAGGAGCGCCACCCCCAGGGCCGCGCCCAGGGTCTCGAGATAGTACACCCGGCCGGTGGCCCCCTGCGGGTTTTTGTCCGTGTTCGTGAGAACCTGGACCGCAGTGGGAAAAAAGTAGCCAGAAACCACCCCAAAGGGGGCCAGCAGGATAAAAAAGAGGAAAAAGGTGGTGGACAGGGGCAGGGATTGGCCCAGCGGCAGGGACGCCAGGGTTGGAAGCGCCCGGCCTGCCAGGATGGTGGCCGGGAGCAGTAGGCCCAACAGCGCCAACAACCCGCCCAGGCGGCCCGGTCCCGCACCGGCGGGGGTGAAGCGGCCTCCGGCGAGGCTGCCCACGCCGACCCAGAGGAGCCAGCACCATAACCCCAGGGCCAGCTTCAGCTCCTGCCCCTGAGCCAGGACCAGGAGTTCCCGGAGGATCAAAACCTGGGCCACCATGGTTCCGGCGCCGTAGAGCAGGACGAGGCCTTGGAGGCGCGTGGGGCGGAAGAAGGTCCGATTGCTCATCTTTGAAAGCTGAGAGTCATTGATAAGGAGGGAACCTTTTTCTTCCCCTCGTTCCACCTTTGAAGAATTCAAACTGCTTGAGTAGCCCCAGCTTATTTTCTTGCCGGGCGACCGCCAGGATTTCTTTGGCAGTATGTCTTTTGAAGTCTCGAATCACCTGGGAAAGATCATCTGCTGAGACTACCAGGTGCAGATGATTATCGAGGATGACAAAGGCATGGAGGCGCAACCCCTTTTGTTGACGGCAGAAGGTTAGAGAGGCGGTGACAATGTCCAGATATCGAGGGCGGGTGAAGACGGGTAGCCAAGCCACAATGGTGCAGGTGATGAAATGAGGTGAGGCTAATTCGGCGATTTTATAGCGGCTGCGCATCATGATGATAAGGTCTCAAAGTACAGCTTTGAGCAATATGGCGTTCCCAAGTACAACTTGGGAACGAGGGGTGAAACCCCTCATATATCTGAGTTGATTCTTCTTGCTTTGAATGATTCGAACCGTTTTGTCAGCGAGAAGATATAAATGAGTATTGCTTCGGTAAAGTCGAAAATATCGCGAGCATCTTCCTTAGTCATCGGGATCTCTATCTTATGAGCAGCCTCATTCCCTATCAGGCGAATTTCATGCGCCCAAGTGAGGAGACGAGAGTCAATATGACCTGCTTCGGAAAGGCTGACCAAGCGTTTGCTCAAGTCCCTCCCTTGTGCTCCTAAGATTTTACAAACTGCTTCTAAACATTTCCTGCACATGAGAACGCATGGATCAAATAGTGAAGCATTTAACGATCTTGCAGCCTGATCATAAGCGGTCTTTATAGGCTTAGGAAGGCACTCTTGGATTAATTTTGATTCAGTTTGATATAGGACGCTTTCATCGGTGATCGTCTCAAATTCACCTGGAATTCCATACAAGGATTGTCTTATAAGAAAAGGCTGACTGCAGCGAGGACACAGGCAAACAAAGTAGATGTCACCGTGGTATTCGGCATCGATTTCGTCTAATGAATTGATAGCATCACTCCTGAAACCACCGCTACCTTCGGCAATTACTCTTACTTCGACTAATACATTGCATTTGGGGCAGAACGCGTCAAATCTTGTTGCGCGCATAATTCTTCACCTGTTATTTTGATCCCAAATAACAAATAGGGAACGAGTGGTCATTTTATTCAAGATTATACCGCTTTAACTTTTCTCGCAGGGTTTTGCGGTCGATGCCCAGGGCCCGGGCGGTTTCGCTTTTGTGGCCGTCGTAGCGCTGGAGGGTTTGGATGATGTGGTCCCGTTCCAGGTTTTTAAGCGACCCGCCTTCGGAGGATTCGGGGGGCGGGGTTAAGATGGTGCCGGCAAAGACCAGGTCCGCGGGTTCCAGGTAGGGGCCGGAGCTCAAAACTACCAGGCGCTCCATGGTGTTTTCCAGCTCCCGGACATTGCCGGGCCAGTCATGGCGCGTCATCAGGTCCAGAGCGTCCGGGGAGATGCCGCGGAACTCTTTGCGCAGGCGGGCATTGTACTTCTCTAAAAAGTGTTGGATCAGCAAGGGAATGTCGCTTTTCCGGTCTCGCAAGGGCGGCATCTGGATCAGGACGACGTTGAGGCGGTAAAAGAGGTCTTCCCGAAAGGTGCCGTCTTTGATGGCTCTGGTGAGGTCTTTATTGGTGGCGGCGATGATGCGCACATCCACAGTGATCACCCGGTGGCTGCCCACCTTGGAAATCTTTCTTTCCTCCACGGCCCGGAGCAGCTTGGCCTGGACCTCGAGGCCGATGTTGCTGACTTCGTCGAAGAAGAGGGTGCCGTTTTGGGCCAACTCGAACTTGCCGACTTTATTGGCGTCGGCCCCGGTAAAGGAGCCTTTGACGTGGCCGAAGAGTTCGCTTTCGAACAGGGTCTCAACCAAAGTGCCGCAATCCACGGTAATGAAGGGACGCCGGGAACGCTGGCTCAACTGGTGCAGCTTGCGGGCCACCAGGCCCTTGCCGGTGCCGGATTCGCCGGTAATGAGCACGGTGCTGTCCGTGGGGGAGACCCGGGCAATCATGTCCATGATCCGGGCCATGGGCTCGCTCTCGTAGACCAGGGTGTTGCGCTCTTCTTTGGTGCGCAGTTCCTGGCGCAGGTAGAGGTTTTCCAGGTCCAGACGCCGTTTTTCCAGGGCCCGGCCCACCAGGTTGCGCAAGTCGTCGGGCACGAAGGGCTTGGAGAGGAAATGAAAGGCGCCGGCCTTGATGGATTCCACCGCGGCCTGGATGGTGCCGTAGCCCGTAATGATGATGACTTCGACGTCCGGGTCCAGGGCCCGGATTTTTTTCAGGGCTTCCAGGCCGTCCACGTCGGGCATAACCAGATCCAGGAGAATGGCATCGAAGGATTGGTGTTCCAACAGCGCGAGGCCCTGTTTGGCGCCGGCAGCCAACTCCACCTGGAAACCCTTGCGGGAAAGGATTTGGAAGCAGGCATCCCGCATGGCTTTGTCATCATCAATCACGAGGATATGAGCCGGAGCTTCGATCATGGGAGGGGAATTTCCTTATAGGTCAACTAGTTATTATTTCGTAAATTTTTGATTTCATTCTATGAAAACCACCCTTAGCCTGTCAAGGGAAAGGATTGGCTTGTAACCGCCGGAATCAGGCGAGCAGGCCGCTTTAACCTACCGTTCATCCGTAGCGGAGACCTGAACGCGAATCCTTCCCCCGATGCTGACATTTGTGATAAAAGAGCCAGATAAGGAGATGGCGTGTGGGCTGCAAGCTCTTCATACCCTGCTTCCTGGATCAGGGAGCGCCTGGCGTGGCTATTGCGGTGGCCAGACTCCTGGATCGCCTGGGAGTGGCCTGGGAATACCCGAAAGATCAGACCTGCTGTGGCCAATTCGCCTGGACGGCGGGAGATACGGCCACGGCCCGGAGGCTCATGCGCCATTTCCTCCGGGTCTTTGCCGGAGATGAGATTATCGTCTGCCCCAGCGCCTCCTGCACTTATCTGGTGCGGCACTGCTACCCCGAGCTGGCCGCAGACCCCGGGGAACGCCGGGCTGTTACGGCCCTGGCGGCCCGAGTCCTGGAGTTGAGCGAGTGGCTGGCCCAGATGGGGCCGCTCCCCTTTAGCCCCAGGTTTGAGGGTTCCCTGGTCCTGCACCAGTCTTGCAAGGCCAGGGAGTTGGGGGTCTTGACCGGTGCGCGGGAGGCCTTGGCGCGGGTGGATGGCCTGGAAGTGCTAACGATTTCGCCTTATTATACCTGTTGCGGGTTTGGCGGGACCTTCAGCCTGATGCAGCCCGAACTCTCGCGAGAGATCGGCGAGGCCTACCTGAACGCGGTGGCGGCCACGGGCGCGGCGGGGTTGGTTTCCCTGGATTATAGCTGTCTCCTGCATCTGCGGGGGCTCGAGACCTCTGCAGCCTGTAACCTGAAATTTTATCACTTGGCGGAGATTCTGATCACGGAATGAAAATTCCTCTGAAGTCAACCGGAGTTAGTAATGTCTACGGATAATCAGGTGCAGACCGATCACCCCGCTTTCTGGGGTCAAGTTCTCATGGTGGGTATTCCCGGGCCGCGTTTAGACGCGGTGGCCCGGGAACTGGTGCGGGACCTCAGGGTGGGGGGCGTTGTCCTCTTTGCCCGCAATATCGAGAGTCCCGAGCAGGTCTGGGAGTTAACCCGGGACCTGCAACGGGAGGCTTTGGCCGCTACGGGGCGACCGCTGCTGATCGCAGTGGACCAGGAGGGGGGCCGAGTCCAGCGCCTGAAGGAGCCTTTTACCATTATCCCGCCGGCCCGGGAACTAGGGACTACAAAAACCCCCAAGGAGGTGGCGCGCCTGGCGCGGCACGTGGCCCATGAACTGTCTCTGGTGGGGATCAATGTCAACCTGGCGCCTGTTCTGGATGTGCCGCGCTCGCCACGTTGTCCCCTGTGGGATCGCGCTTACGGCAGGGACCCGGCACACGTGGCCCACTACGCTCTCGCCGCCATTAAGGGATATATGTCCGGAGGGATCATCGCAGTAGCCAAACATTTTCCGGGCCTGGGGGACACCGGGGTCGACTCCCACGAAGTCCTGCCCCTGGCCCAGTCAGGAGATCCGGAACGCCAAGGAGACTTGCTGCCCTTTCGGCAGGCAGTAGCTGCGGGCGTGCTCATGGTGATGACTGCGCACCTGCAGGTGCCGGAGTGGGATGCGCGCCCGGCCACGCTCTCGCGGGTAGCTTTACAGGACTGGCTAAAGGGGCGTCTGGGTTTTCAGGGGATAATCATCACCGACGACCTGGAGATGGGCGCCATCGCCACCCAGCTGCCGGTGTCCCACGGGGCCAAAGAAGCCCTGGCCGCGGGAGCTGATCTGTTGCTCATCTGCAACAACTGGGAGGCGGCTTGGGAAACCGCCCGTCTTTTGGCAACGGAGGCGTCCTTAACCGAGCGGGGCCGGGAGGCGGCAGAGGGTCTCCGCAGCCTGAGGAAAACTTTGCCAAACAGGAGATCTGCATTAAAGACCGTGCAGGAATACTTTGGTAGCAAGAAATAAACCGGGCGATGAAGGAAGGGGTAAGGGGCTAAAAAATATAATGGCCGGGAGGGGGGCCCGGCCATTTGGAGAAAGGAGAAATTGGTATAGGGTATTTTCGGGGGTAACCTGTTTTTATAATATGCAGGAATAGTGCCAAAACAGCTGATTGGCCGCTGAGCCAATGTTGCCATGGGATTGCGGATATCGTCCGAGGTGGCGTGTCCGAATTTGGTTCAATTTCTTGTACGAATCCGGCTCACAAAATTGTGCTCCTCCTGACTTGCGGATGGGAAAGTTACGCCCCTACCCGCCCAAACCGCCTGACCAAAATTTTTAACTAAATTAGTGCGAAGAAAAAAAACCAGGGCGGAGGGCAAAAATCCTATCCCTCCGTTTCTTCTTCTTGCTTGGCTCGGGCCGATAAGAGCTGTGCCGCCACGGCCAGCACCGTTACCGGCGCCAGCGCCCGCATGCATAAGAGGTCTTGGCCCACAGCACCTGGGGCTTGGGGACAGGGGGCAAGCAGGGTATGCACGTGAGGCCCCGGTGGCGCCCAGACCCGAGGGTCAGTGGGGCCGAACAGAGCCAGGACATCGGGTCCCGCCACCGCCGCGGCCAGGTGCGTCAAACCACTATCGTTGCCCAGATACAACCGGCATCGGGATAAAATGCGGGCTACCTGGGCTAGGGGGCGGTTGGCCACGAGAATCTGGCCCTGGGCCTGAGCCAGGGCCTCCAGATACGGCAGGGTGGCTTTTTCCGCAGGACCGGCCAGCCACATTACTTTTAGACTAAACTGCCAGGCCAGGGCCCGGCTGACTTCGTAGTAGTGGGACAGAGGCCAGTTCTTGCGAGCCTGACCACTCCCAGGGGCTACCACCAGCCAGGGGCCGGGGCCAGGAAGTTCCGCCGGCTCTTCTGCCGGATTATCGCTGACCACAAGTTTAAATGGGGCGGGCAGATAATGAAGCCCAAGAGAGGCGAGATGGCGAGCCTGGAGGGCCGCCACCGCCTCCGTGCCGGTTTCGGGAAAGGAAGGGAGCCAGTGAACGACAGGGATCCCGGCCTTCTGTAGCCGATCCCGTATCGTGGTTTGGAGGCGGGGACTGAAGAGCAGGGCCAATTGGAAGCGCGCCAGGCGCTCCTGTAACCTTAAGGGCAGGGTGCCATCACCGAACAAGGAGGCCCACTGGCCCTCGCCACTGTCCCAGACCTCATCCAGAGGCAGGCTCTCCGCCAGCAAACCCCAGCGCTCGGGATGCCCCAGGCCGGTAAGGCGGGCCTGGGAATAATGCCGACTGATGGCCGCCAGGGCCGGAGCCGCCAGCAGCAGATCCCCCAAGGCCCCCTGGTGCCAGATGAGAATTTTAGTTATTACCAACGAATAAAATATCTCTCGTAGATACAGCGTTTGTCAATATTTTGGCATTGAATCAGAACTCCAGGAAAAGCTCAGGTCGGTGCGGTTGACCACTGAGAGGGCCAAGCCCCCCAGGCTTGAAAAGTCGGACCGACCGCCACCCGTTAACCTTCCCGGACAGAGGGAAGGGGGAAAGCCGGCAGCTTAATCCGGCCGGGCCGCAGCCAGGCGCTGGGCCGTGCGGGTGCTGAACTGCCGGGGGGATTCGGCTTCTTTGGCAAGTAGGGTCACGACATCCTGGAAAAGCTGCCGGTTCAGATCACGTTCTGCGCCCTGACCGGCCAGTAATTCGAGGATGGACTCGGTGATCTCCGGTTCAGTTTCAAGCTCAGCCAGAAATTCCCGGACCTTGGCCGGCTCCACTCTATGCAGCAGTACCGCGGCCAGGACCACTTTCGGATCGCCGCCTTCGGCTTTGAGTAGGTCTTGGGCAAACTGCACGCCTTTAGCGGTCCGCTCCCAGGCCGCCTGATCTCCCTGAAGATGGGACTCAACCATTTCGGAAAGTAAATCTTTGAAATTCTGCGCCGCTTTTTTAGCCCTGACCAAGTCCGGCACACACTTTTCGGCGTATTGGCACCATTCGGCGCAGCCCAGCTCGATTTTGGGGTTGTAGAACATATGCCCGCACCAGGCGCAGCGGCGCCGGGTGTCGTCCTTAAAGAACTCGATTTCCGCCCCGCACTTGGGGCATTCCGCCACAAAGATATCACCTGGCTTCCAGTAGCGGGTATCCTGGCCGGGACATTTCATCTGTTCCATGGCGACCTCATTTTCCCTTGATTTTCTGCTGTTGGAGGACCTGCCCGGCGGTTCCCAGGGTGCAGATGGTCACCGGCAGGCTCTTGCCCGAGGCCTCCAGGGCCTGGCGGACGATCTGCACCAGCCCGGAGCAGCAGGGCACTTCCATATTGACAATGGAAATTTCCTGAATATCATTTTCCTTCAGGATGGCAGTGAGCTTGGCCACATGCTCCGGAACATCCTCGAATTTGGGGCAGCCGCAGACCATGGCCTTACCTTCCAGATAGCGGGAGTGGAAATCTCCGGCGGCAAAAGGAGCGCAGTCCGCCGCCACCAGGAGGCTGGCCCCTTTCAGGAAGGGGGCCTGGGCCGTCACCAACCGCAGCTTGATGGGCCAATGAGATAAGGCCGAGGTTTCGGCGCCGGGGACTTTCTCGTGAGCTTCCCGCTTAAATTGTTGCATAAGGCTGCCCGGACAGGCGAAGACCTCTCCCGCCGGTTCCGGGGGTGGGGCCGGCGCCTCCGGATGCGGTGCCCCCGGGGCCGGCCCCTCAAACTCGTCCGCATCCCGGGTCTCAACGGTTAGGGCGCCCTGGGGACACTCCCCCAGGCATGCCCCCAGGCCGTCGCAGAACCGATCCGCCAGCAACTGCGCCTTGCCGTCCACGATTTGAATGGCCCCCTCGGCGCAGGACGGTACGCACATGCCACAGCCGTCACACTTATCTTGATTTATCCGAATGATCTGTCTTTGTGCCATGAGTTCATGTCCTTGGTTTGGTATGGTTTCCGGTGCAATCATGCTTCCTGGTAGCACTCGTAGTCAACATTTCGCCTCATCAACTGCTTTAATTTTAACTATAAAGATTGGGAAGACCATGACATAAGTCAATGGTTGATCAGAATTTGGGAAGAGGGAAGCGAGAGCAGACCGTGGTTCCCAAGCCCCAGGTTTGTCAAGGACTCAGGGAAAAAGCAGCGGGAAATGAGCCAAGAACAAGCTTAATTTAGGGTCTGTTCTACTAAATCCCGGCAACAGCAGCCCCTTGGGAGCACAGAGTGCAGCGGCAATGCCATTCTTAAGAGACAAAATAGCTCTGACAGGCCCGGTCCAAATTTTCCGGCGTCAGACGAGGGGGAACCTGGTAATAGCGGGCATAATCCAAAATTTTCTCCAACAGATCCCGGGGATGGCAGGCGGTCATGGTTTGTTGGCCGCCGTCATAATATGTCGTTAGCAGGTACTCAACGACGTTCGGGTCAAACTCCAATTGGTACTGATTGCAACAGAGGCGAAAAATTTCCATAAACTGGTCCCGGTTCACATTCTCCACCCTAACCTTGGAGCGCAGGCGCCGCAGAAAGGCGTCATCCACCAGGGTCCGAGGTTCCAGATTGGTGGCAAAGACAATGAAGAGATCAAAGGGAATAGCGATTTTCTGGCCGGTGCGCAGCTGGAGAAAATCCTGGCGATTTTCCAAGGGAATAATCCAGCGGTTGAGCAACTCCTGGGGGGAAAGGCGCTGGCGGCCGAAGTCGTCCACAATAAACACGCCATTGTTGGCTTTGAATTGCAAGGGAGCCTCATAATATTTAAGGTTGGGCTGGTAGGCCAGATCCAACATCTCCAGGGCGAATTCGCCCCCCACAATCACCGTGGGCCGGCGGCAGCGCACCCAGCGGCGGTCTTCCCGCTCCGCCCCGGGATCCTCCTCCTTGAGCGGGGAGTGGATCATCTCATCGAAAACCTGAATCACCTGGCCGGCTGCATAAACGGCATAAGGCACTAAGACGTGGTCATCCCAAATCCTGCCTAAGCGCAGAGAGATGACGGTCTTGCCGTTTCCGGACGGACCATAGAGAAACAAGGGGTTGCCGCTTGCCGCCGCCACTCCCAACTGCTCCAGGATTTTGCAATCCAATACCAACCCCTCAAAGGACCTCTGGAGATGGGCAGGGGTGATCTGCGCCTGCCTGAGGCTCTGCCTGCCCACCTGGCGCCGGTATTCTTCCAACCTCACCGGCGCCGGACCGGTATAGGCGTCGTGTTCTAATAACTGGCCGGCCCGCTTTTTCCCGCCATCGCTCAGGGAATGGCGTTGAGCCAGGCTTACTGCGCTAACCACCGGACTAAAGGTGTCAGGCCCCCGTACCTCGATATATTTTTCTTTTTTCAGGTAATCCAGCAGCTTCGAGATGATACTGGCCGACACCTTCAAGCGCTCCACCAGATCGCCCAGCATGAAGACATCCATGAAGAAACAATGCTTTAGGGCGAGTTGAGCCAGGAATAGCGGCGGCAGGCCTAAATCCTCGAGAGACTGGGGCAAAATGGGACCGCTAACTCCCTTCCGGTCAACCTCCGGCTGAAGCGCGTTGTCGTCCTGGGCCGTTGCATTATTAATCAAGTTTTCCATTAGTATTCTTATTCGACCACCCCGGGTCATAACTTAAATCTTAGGATTGATTTTTCCCCTCAGACCAAGGGCAGGGGCAAATCGCGTCATGAGCCGGGCCTGGAAATCCGAGGAGGGGGAAGAACAATTACCCTACGCCAAAAAAATTTTTAAAGTTACCGATGATGATGCCGATACACATTGCAGAGAATGCCACGCCACCGAAAAGGCAAACTCCACCGAAAGGTGAGGACGCAAAGTCTCCGGCCTACAGCCTGAGGGCCAGGGTAGCGGGACCGCCGAAGTGAGCGGAAAGGAAGCCCGACAATAAAAAAAACGGTGACACCATGATGGTGGGCGGCGTGGATTCAAACCAATCTCGAGGAGGTGAGGAGCAAAAATACCGGATACCGTTTGGAGACAGGCATTGGCTGAAATCCACACAGTTAACTTTTAATCCAAATCACCATAAAGACAAAGGAGAACCACTATGAAGACTTATCTGCAGAAAGCCCTGGCGTTCATTCGGGACGAAGAAGGCGCCTCGGCCATTGAGTATGGCCTGCTGGTGGCCATGGTCGCGTTGGCGGTTGCGGGCGCGGGGGCCCTCATTGCTCCTGCTCTCAAAAAGATATTCGGGGATATGGGTACTTCGCTAACCACCCAAGCAGGCTGATATGATTGGGGCCGTGGCTTCCGGGCTGCGGCCCCGTTTTCCCCTGGAAGGCGGCTGATAAAGCATTGCTCCAGCAAGACTTGATCAACCCGCGAGGAGCCCTAATTAAGGCATCTACAGCAGTCGGGTGGAGCGACGCGCTCGCAAAAAGTCAGTTTGCCCTCCCCTGGTAGGAGGGGAGGCAGTTACGCCGGAACACCCTGGCCTTCCTCCGGGAGGAGCGCGGCATCACCGGCCTCGAGTATGCCGCGTTAGGCGTGATAATTGCTCTGGGGAACTGGTGATTTTGAGTATTATGAGACACAGCAAGTGAGTTGCCCTCGTCCTTAATGTCCTTTTAACTTTAGGCAGATACCATGGAAATAAGCGCATCCTCAGTCAAGGAGAACGAATATGAAGACCTACAAGGAAAAAGCCCTGGCGTTCATCCGGGATGAAGACGGCGCGTCGACCATTGAGTATGGCCTAATGGTGGCCTTGGTCGCGTTGGCGATTGTAGGCACAGGGGCCGCAATTGGTCCTGCTCTCAAAAAGATATTAGATAATATGGGTGATAAGGTAACTACCGCAGCAGGGTAATAAAATAATAGCGCCGTGGCTTCAGGACTACGGCCCCTCCCGGTAAACCGGCTGCTAAGGCTTTGCGCCAGCAAGGCTTGATCAACCCGAGAGGAGCCTAATCAGGGCATTTACGGCAGTCGGGTGGGGCAGCTTTTGAAAAACCACAGGAAAAAGCGAAGCCGATTGAGGCAGTTACACCAGAACACCCTGGCCTTCCTCCGGGAGGAGCGCGGCATCACCGGCCTCGAGTATGCCGCGTTAGGCGTGATAATTGCTTTGGGGATTCTAATAGTGTTGAGAATATTGACGAGAACGGGCACATGATTCTGTCCCCACGTGTCTTTTTACCTTAGGTGGATAGCACAGCGTTCAGGGTAAACTCAGGTACTAATCCCTTAGAGGGTGAAACCGCAGTCGGGAAGGAAACGACGGGGCCTCTGGGGTCAAGAGGTTACGGTTTGAAAATAATTTCATCCTCAGGCAAGGAGTAACAGCAACATGCGTCAATTACCCGGATGGTTGTGGCTGGTCTTGGCCGTCGTATTTGCCGGCATGGCCTCTTACATGGCCTTAGGGT
>DZCR01000167.1 GCA_022736495.1 Desulfobacca acetoxidans | reverse complement strand
AAGAGTCTTAAAGTTCCTGAACGTACCAAGAAAACCTGTCGAACGGAACAAAAAACATCTGTTCAACAGGAATTACGGGAGGCGGAAATCATTCGATTCTCCCCGAAGCGGTGCCGTAAAGCCCGCCTTCATTTTTATATCGTTTTTAAAAATAAATTGCGATACATAGATAAAAAGATTTGCACGGGGCGGCATCCTCCTTTATCCCCCTATAAATATGCTCTTTTTCACACCCAGCTTTCTGAGAGATCCATGGAACCTGTTCCCATTATCCTCGCCGCTTTCGGCACCGCCGCCAAGACCAGGGCCAGCTACGCGTTTATAGGCGATCATATTCAACGCCGGTTCCCGGAGCACCCGATCTTTTGGGCCTGGTCATCCCGTGTCATTAAAGAGAAGGCCCGCGAGCACGCCCCAGATCCTGTTTACAGCCCCAGAGAAATTCTGGAAGAGTTGTGTCGTCGCCATTACCCATGGGCCGTGGCCCAATCACTCCACCTCATCGGCGGCCATGAGTTCATTCGCCTGGTAGATGATGCCGGACAAGGTCCCATCCGCACCTCAATCGGCCTGCCCCTGCTCAGTGCGCCTGCAGATTATCAGGCCCTCTGCGATAGTCTTGCCCCCTTGATCAACTCCCATCCCGAACAGGCCATCCTTCTGATCGGGCATGGCACCGATCATCCGGCCTGGTGCGCCTATCCGGCCCTGCAATACTTTCTGCGCCACCATTTCGGGCCCCGGGTTTTTGTAGGAGTTATCGAAGGCTACCCAGCAGGCCCGGAGGTTATTGGTGCCATCGCTGGCGCCGGTTACGATGAAGTCTGGATCATTCCGCTGCTCCTGGTCGCAGGGATGCATTTCCAACGGGACCTGGTCGGAGACCGCGATGATTCATGGATGACCCTGCTGGCCCAAGCCAACATCAAGGCAAGTATTCTCAACCAGGGAATCGGTGTATTGCCAGCCATCGGCGACATCTTCTGCCGACACATCCAAGATGCCCTGGCGATAATCCCGGAAGGAAATGAGCAATCCATCGGCAAAAAAGAATAGCATTTTATGTGATCGTCGGCAGAAATGATTTGCCACTCGCCGCATCCAGGAAACAGCGGTAAGGATTGCTGTTTCCTGGATGCGGCATAAGAGTCCGTTATAAAAAGAGCAAGAACGGCTTTGCTCTTTTTATAACGGACTCTAAAAAATGATTCCCCATTCACTTGACAAACCAAATTGCCTATAGTAATAAGGCAAAATCATTTTTTAGTTCATAAATTTTAGGCTATAAATCGAAGTTCAGAAACGGTGCAAACCACATTATAATATTTTTCGCAAGGAGGGTAACATGCCTACATTAGAACACAATGGTTCCAAATTTGAGGTTGATGAAGACGGATTCCTGCTCAATTCCAAAGAGTTTGACCAGAACTGGGTTGACTACGTAAAGGGTGTTGAGGGAATCGGCGAGATGACTGACGAGCACAGCAAGGTTATTGATGCCCTTCAAGAATATTACAAGAAGAATGGTATCGCTCCTATGGTGCGTATTCTGTCCAAGGCCACTGGTTTTCCATTGAAGAGAATCTATGAGCTGTTCCCATCTGGTCCTGGTAAGGGAGCCTGTAAAATGGCTGGCCTTCCTAAACCAACCGGTTGCGTATAAGCTTACCGTTTGATTTACCTGCCTCGTCAAGGGGGGTGATACCGTTTTGGTATCACCCCCCTTTTTTTTTGTCAAAAAAATGGAGAGAAAATAATAGTGGAGAGACCTGAAAAAATTTGAAAAAATTCTGATTTGCGTGATAATAAAGGATTCGGAAGAGCCTCTTGCAAACAGGGACAAGAGCAGCTACTTGATTATGCAATTTCTCAATCAAGATGTACACAAGGAGAAACAACCCATGAACGTCAACGCCAGAATCCTGTTGGTACTTCTTGTCACCTGCTTTTTCGTGCAGGCTGCCCATGCCGAGCAAGGGGTCAAAACCCCGGCACCCCTAACCCCTTGGGTGGACTGGGTTCTCCATGGCCATGAAGAAGAACTGCTGTGCCCGCCTTCCTACAATGATGCCGCAGCCCTCCATTGCGACTGGCCTTCACGCCTTGAGATCAAGGTGAACGATCAGGGCGCCACCTTTCGTCAGCAATGGCAGGTATTGCATGAACGCTGGGTGCAGCTCCCGGGCGCTAACGACCATTGGCCAACCGAGGTCAAGATAAACGGCCAGACAGCCCTGGTCATGAACAGGGAGGGCGCTCCCAAGATCCGGGTGGCAAGCGGCAGCCATGAAATCAGCGGTCGCCTGCAATGGTCAATATTTCCCGAATATCTCTCCATCCCCGCCCATACCGGTATTGTCTCTCTCATCCTCCAGGGCCAGATCATTGACTTCCCCAATCTCGACAGTGACAGCCGTCTCTGGCTCAAGGCGTCGCAACCGAAGCCGGAGAAGATTGAAAACAGCCTGAGCCTGCAAACCTTCCGCCTCCTCGACGATACCATCCCGGCGCGAATCGTGACTGTGCTCAAGATAGACAGCGGCGGAGCGGCCCGAGAGGTGGTCTTGGGGCCGGTGTTAGCACCAGATCAGCTCATTCCCCTAACTCTTACCAGCGACCTTCCCGCCCGTTTGGAGCCGGATGGTCGCCTGCGAGTCCAGGTGCGACCGGGACAATGGAGTATCCGCCTTACCGCCAGGCAACTTGGGCCACTCACAGGCTACCAGGCAAACCAGCCCGATGACGGCTTCTGGCCAAGCGAAGAGATTATCTCCTTCCAGGCCCATTCTGATCTGCGCGCGGTAGAGCTTTCAGGGGCAACCCCGATTGACCCAACCCAGACCGCCATGCCGGAAGAATGGCGCACCTTGCCTGCCTACCGGCTCCCGACAGTCGGAAAAGATACGGGCAGCATCCCTACCCCTCTGCACATCAAAGAGACCAGACGCGGCGCCGCCCAGCCTCCTCCCGACCAATTGAGTTTGCAGCGCAAGCTCTGGCTCCATTTTGACGGCTCCGGCTACACCCTTGAGGACACCATCAGCGGCCAAAAAAATAACGGCTGGCGGCTGGAAATGGCGCCCCCAATTATCCTTGGCCAGGCGGTCGTCAACAATCAGGAGCAATTTATCACCAAACAGGCCGGCAGCGACAAGGCCGGAATTGAAGTCAGGGAAGGGCAGTTACAGCTCAAGGCCGACAGTGCCTGTCCCACCCCGGTAATGACCGTCTCAACCATTCCCGCCACCGGTTGGGACATTGACTTCCAGAAGGTCTCAGGAGTCCTGAACCTGCCGCCGGGCTGGAAATTAGTAAACGCCACCGGCATTGATTCCATTGCCGATACCTGGGTTGCCCGCTGGAGCCTGCTCGACTTTTTTCTGGTCATTATCTTCACCCTGGCAGTGGCCAGGCTTTACGCAAGCCCGCCACTGACCATCATCGCCTTTCTCTCCTACACCCTCAGTTATCATGAGTCGGGAGCCCCGCGCTGGGTCTGGCTGGCGTTGCTGATCGGGGTGGCGTTGCTGCGTCACCTGCCGGTCGGGAAGTTCAGGGGAGCTATCAAGGCATATCAGGCTGGCGCAATCCTGATTTTGATCTCCATTGCCATCCCCTTTGCCATCAACCAGTTGCGGGTGGGGATTTATCCGCAATTAGAAAAGCCTTATAACACGATCACCCCGCACGATGGGCAGAGGTTATTAGAAGCCGAGCGAAAGGCAGGAATGGTACAGAAGGCGGATGTTGCACCGCCAAGCCCTCAACCAGCCGCAACACCTATGATGATGGACAAAGATACTCCAAGAAAAAAATTAGCGATAGAGGGCGAGGGATCAGCATCAGAAGAGACCGTGGCAAGCATGGCCCCGCCAAGCCCCAAGTTAAAGGGCCGGTTGGCAACGCCTTACGCCTCCTCGTATCAAAGTCAGGTGGCGCAGTATGACCCCTCAATGATCCAGCAGACCGGGCCCGGACTTCCGGCCTGGCACTGGAATCAGATAGCCATGAGCTGGTCAGGGCCGGTACAGCGCAACCAGCAGATACACCTGACCCTGATCGGGCCAAAGGTCAATCTGGCCTTGGCCTTTGTGCGGGTGGCGTTGATGCTCCTGCTTGGCGCCGGGATGACGGGGATCACCTGGCGACGCGGCAAGGGCTGGAGCCTGCCCGCCTGGAAGACCATTTTTGTCCTTCCGCTTTTCCTGGGATGCCTGTACTGCCCTGGCCCAGCGCAAGCGAATGACATCCCGACGCCGGAGCTCCTTGAACAGCTCCGCGCCCGCCTCCTCGAAAAGGCGGATTGTTTTCCCGACTGCGCCGATATTTCGACTATGGCGGTGACCATTACCCCCGAGTCCCTTGCCTTGAACATGACCGTGGACAGCCAGCTTGACGGGGCCATTCCCCTGCCCGGCAACGCTCAACACTGGTTGCCGCAGCAGGTCATGGTCGATAACAAACCGACAGCCGCTCTGCTCAGAATCGAACAGCAACTCTGGCTCCTGACCCCGGCGGGCAGACATCAAATCCAGTTGCAAGGCAAGCTCCCACAACAGAACAGTATCCAACTCCCCCTGCCCATGCGACCGCATTATACCACCATTGAGGCCCAGGGCTGGAACGTTGAGGGGGTCAATGAGGGCGTAGCCGACAATCAGCTCCTGTTCAAGCGCATAGCGGACACGAACGCGCAAAAGGATAATTCCGCCCAGATCCTCGAAACCGGCATCCTCCCACCATTTGTCCTTATCGAACGGACCCTGCTCCTGGGACTGACCTGGAAGGTGGAAACCCGGATCAGCAGGATCAGCCCCACCGGCTCGGCTATTGTCCTGAGCATCCCGCTCCTGCCAGGGGAATCGGTGGTCACAGAAGGTGTCCGCGTCGAAAACGGACAGGCCAAGGTCAATCTTGATGCCGAAGGCAGCGAACTCCGCTGGGAATCGGTTCTTGACAAAAGCGATCAGATTCTCCTCAAACATCCGCAAACCGACCAATGGACCGAGATCTGGCGGGTAGATGTCAGCCCGATCTATCACCTGGCAAACGAGGGGATTCCGGTCATTCTCCATCAGCAGGGCTCACGCTGGTACCCAACCTGGCACCCCTGGCCGAATGATGAAGTCAAACTCGTGATTTCACGGCCTACGGGGGTCGCGGGCCAGACCTTGACCATTGACCGGAGCCTGCTCCAGGTGCGGCCCGGGAAAAGGGCAACGGACAGCACCTTGCAGTTATCAATCCGCAGCAGCCAAGGCGGCCAGCACACCATCACCCTGCCGACGACGGCCCAACTCCAGAAGGCCACCATTAACGGCAGTGTCCAACAACTCCGGCAGGATGGGAACAAGATCTCCCTGCCAATCACCCCGGGCAAGCAGGACGTTTCTCTGGAATGGCGGGAGCCCACGGGCCTCTCTGTTGTGTACACCACGCCCCGGATTGATCTCGGCGCCGAAAGCGTCAACGGGGTAATCGAGATGAGCCTGCCGCAAAACCGCTGGCCTTTATTCTTGGGCGGGCCGCTTATGGGGCCAGCCATTCTCTACTGGTCAACACTCCTGGTGGTTATCCTGGTGGCCTTGGCCATAGGCAAAACCGGCCTCACCCCCCTTCGTTTTTATCAGCTTTTATTGTTGGGTATCGGGATGAGCATGAGCAATCTGTTCAGTTGCCTGCTGGTCGTGGGTTGGCTCATCGCCCTGCACTTCCGCCAGAAGATCAGGAGTGACATCGACCGCAACTCCTTCAACCTCATCCAACTTGGCCTCGGATTCTTGACCGTACTTGCCATGATCGCCCTGGTCTGGGCCATCAGTCAAGGCCTCCTGGGCCACCCCGACATGAACATTATCGGCAACGGCTCAAACAGCAGCACCCTGCGCTGGTATCAAGACGGCTGCGACCACTATCTGCCAACAGCCTGGCTTGTCTCCATCCCCATGCTCGCCTACCGTCTGGCAATGCTGGCCTGGGCCCTGTGGATCTCCCTCACCTTGCTCAGATTGCTGCAATGGGGATGGAAGATCATGAGCGAACCGAAGCTCTGGGACAGCAGTCCGAGAAAGAAAGGAGAAAAGGACAAAGCGAAACAGGAGAATCAAGAAGGGTAAAGCCGACTGGATCATAGAAAAAGGCTGGAGCCCATGCACTGCCTGGGTTCCAGCCTTACGGCACTTTCGTGAACGGCATAAGAAGCCGTAACGTAAACACAGATCATAAGCAAAGAGCGTCTGTGTTTATCTGTGGTTCATCAATAGGGGACGGAGTAAGTCTTGCTCTTGTTACTCTGACCCCAATTACGCTCCAAATTACGATCTGTAGTTTAGAAAACTGGTACAGGAAAGAGTCTTGACTTTATGCACAAATAAGTATACAAAGAAAACATGAATAGCATGGAATTCAAACGCTGGCTGGCGAAACAGGGATGCGTCTTTGAGGCAAAGCGGGGTGGCTCGGGCCATATTATCGTGAAGTTTTGCGAGAAGAAGACCGATCTGCCCATGCACGGCTCAGGCGTTGACCTGAAGAAAGGAACTGTCGAGGGGATCAAGAAGGCCCTTGGCCTGAAATAGGAGGTGTTATATGATGTTGGTCTATCCCGTACATCTTGAACCGCAGGAGGAAGGCGGCTTTGTGGTGACATTCCCGGACATCCCCGAGGCTATCACCCAGGGAGAAGACGAGGCCGAGGCCC
>DZCR01000027.1 GCA_022736495.1 Desulfobacca acetoxidans | reverse complement strand
CACAAAGGCCCGGGCCAGAGCCTGGCGCTCCCACGGCTTCCGGCCGAATCTCCGGCAGGGCCGACTGGCAAATTTCTCGATGTGGACCAACTCCAAGATGCTGACTAATTGCTGCTCTTTCTCGGTTAAGGGACGCTCGCTACATTCTTCCAGACCAGGGATTAAATTCCGTTGCAAAGTTCCGGTTAACCATGATACTGCTTCTTTCACGGCGGCCTCCGCCTGGGCTCCAAAGGCTAAGATCCCCCTAATCAGAAAACCCGGGATCATTTCATAAGATTGTCGCAGTGCAGGGCTTCAAAGCCCTGGAATACTTTCGCACCCCAGATCAGGCAGGAGCGCTGAACATCAGCGTGGCCAGTCGCTTCTGCGTGAACATCGACGAGAAAGGCTGATTCAGGCCGGTTACATGCTGCGTAGAGTGGAACTCTGGGGCACACCTAAGGAGCGCGGCCGACGTCACGGGCACCTCCTGGGCGCCGACATCCGCGTGTTGCGCCGGGTCCTCCTTAACTACCTGGCCCGGCTCACCCTTTACGCCGGAGCCCTGCCCTTGTATGGCCTCCTTACCTGGCTGGCCCGGGGGTTTTTACCCCACATCCCGGCCCACCTGCGGCAGGAGTTGGCCGGGGTCGCGGCCGGGGCCGACTTGGGGCTGGGCAGCCTGCTGCTTATCAATGTGGTGGATGATCTGGCCAATAACAGCCCCCGGTGTTCCGCCCTGGCGGTGGGAGAGCGCCGCACCGCCGGAGGCCCCTTTTTGATGGGGCGCAACCTGGATTATCCCCTCTTCATCGAGCCCTTGGCCCAGCTCCAAACCCTGTTTCTCCTGGAGCCGCACCAGGGGCAGCCCCTGGCCTCCCTGGCCTGGCCGGGCTATGTGGGAGTCTGCACCGGCATGAATCACGCCGGCGTGGCCCTGGCCCAGCTCTCCGCAATGAGCCGAGAGCGCTCCCTCAAAGGGACCCCGGCGGCGTTGCGCTACCGGCAGGCCCTGGAAGCCGGGGACACCGTGGACGCGGTGGCCGCTCGCGTCCTTAATGCCCCCGGCACCATCGGCAACAATCTTCTGCTCTGCGGGCCCCAAGCCGCCCTGGTGCTGGAGCTTTCTGCCCGCCACGCCATGGTTCGCCATCCCCGCGGCGGCGTGCTCACCGTCACCAATCACTTTCAGAGTCCTGCCATGCAGAGCCTCAAGGGGCGCTTTCCCCCGCCGCCCCCTTATTCCGTCCTCTCTGCGGCTCATTTCTCGGAAGCCTACAGCCAGGCCCGCAATCAGCGGCTCCAGCAGTTGGCCCTAAACCGCACGGTGGGGCAGGAGGATCTCCAAAAAATTCTCGCCGATGCCCAAGTCGCCAATGCCGGCACCGCGGTCTGCGCCATCTTTAATCCCGCTGAGCGGCTCCTGTGGGTGGCCCAGGGAGAGACCCCTCCGGTAAACCAGGGACCCTTTACGGCCATAAAATTGTGGGGCTGATGCAGCGGAGGCCCATTGCCAAACCATGGCAATCAGGTTTTTTATAGATAATTGGGGACAGGGCTGTAGCTAAAACCGCAAGACGCGCTAACCTCTCGCCAAACGCCTCAAAACCACCTGCTGTCCGGATGTATATTCCCTAAGCCGGCGGTGTGCCAGCCCTATTTGTGGGATTCGAGGTGCCGCTTATAACTTATGCCGAACCGCTTCATGCGGTTCCAGACAGTAACCCGTGAAACCCCCAGGATGTCCGCCGCGATGGATTGGTTGCCCTTGGCCCGGGCCAGGGCATCGACCAGCTGCCGTTTCCGGATTTCTTGTTTGCTGGGCCCTTCGGCTTTCATCGTTGGGAGAGATTTTTCTTCGTTGAGGATATCAGGTGGCAGATGATGCGGAGAAATTAAGCGCTCCTGACAGGTGACAAAGGCATATTCAAAGGCGCTTTTCAGTTCCCGGACATTTCCGGGCCACTGGTATTTCATGAGAATTTCCAGGGCCAGGTTGCTTATGCCTTCGATGCTTTTGCCGCTCTTGATGCGCAGCTTCCGAAAGAAGGATTCGGCCAGGAGAGGAATGTCTTCGACCCGCTCCCGGAGTGGCGGCATCTGGATCGGAATAACGTTAATCCGAAAGTAGAGGTCCTTTCTAAAGGCCCCCGTTTCCACCAGGTCAGAGAGGTTTTTGTTCGTTGCCGAGATGATGCGCACATCTACCGGGATGGACTTGCTGTCGCCGACCCGTTCAATGACCTTCTCTTCCAGCACCCGCAGGAGCTTGACCTGAGTAGCCAGCGGCAGGTCGCCGATTTCGTCGAGAAAGATATCCCCCCCCTGAGCCATTTCAAATCTTCCGGCCCGGCCCTTGTAAGCGCCGGTGTAGGCCCCCTTGACGTGCCCGAAAAGCTCGCTTTCTAAGAGAGATTCCGTCAGCGCGGCGCAGTTCACTTTGACATAGGCGCGCTTCTTCCGCTCCCCCAGTTGATGGATGGCCCGGGCCGCCAGTTCCTTGCCGGTGCCGCTTTCACCCACGATAATAACCGGCGCGTCCGATTGGGCCGCGTTTTCGATAAGACCAAACACCTGCTGCATGGGCGCACAGGCCCCGATTAAGCCCTGAAAGGCATCTTCAGATCTCAGGTGTCGACGGATCGCGGCGATCTGTTTGTCTTTTTCAACGATCTCCGAAATATCGGTTATCGTCTCGACGGCGCCGATTACCCTGCCTTTGCTGTCATGGAGCTGGGAGGCATTCTTGAGCACCTGCACGTAGGTGCCGTCTTTCTTCATAATCGTGCAGCGGCGCATATTCATGGACCCCGTTTTAAAGAGGAGGCACCAGTGTTCTCCGCATT
Organism: Desulfobacca acetoxidans; assembly: GCA_022736495.1. The sequence goes on along the minus strand of DZCR01000027.1, from coordinate 24,465 downwards.
TCTCCCGGGCCAGGTTAAAGATGCTGCAGTTCAAGATGGAACATTTCTGACCGATGAGTTCTTCGTGTGTATAATCGGTTATGGTCTCCAGGGCCCTATTCACTGACAGGATGGAGCCGGTGGTGTCCACTACCATGATGCCGTCTCGGATAGTGTTCACGATGGTTTTCCAATATCTGTCAGCTTCTTCTTCAAACATATCTCAGGTCTTCCTCTTAAATTTTTAACACTTCGAGAGCAAAATCACAAGGGCCTAATTAATTGTATAATAGTGTTAAAAAATGGCCAGATATTTTTTAACACCAGCAGGCTTTGTGCCCAAAATTTATGGGTGCCCGGACAAGCCCTGCAAGATTCGTCGCCAAAATCCCGGTCAATATCGCCATCATTGTTTAAATTTGTAATGGTTGTTAAAAGATAATTTTATCACTTTAACACCTTAATTTATGAACATTAACCTTGGGTAAATCTAAAAAGTCCCGAAATATGTGATAGATAGCATTTTTGTTCTCTCCTGGCACTGAACTTGCGAGATAGTTTGTGCAGGATTGAACAAAAGGAGGTGCATCAAGGCGTTGAAGCCCAAAGCCGATTATGTCCTCGATTTCAGCCAAACTATCACACCCTTTGCTCTTCTCAAGATGACTCAGGTGATGCGGGAAATGAATAGGGATGAGGTTTTGGAGATCATCACGCGCGATGCGGTTGCCCGGACGGATGTCTTCAAGTTGATCCCCGCGGGGTCCTGCGAAGTGATCGATATGGAGTTTAACAAGGACGCCAATTTCTTTCGAATTCGGGTGAAGCGAATCTGAAACCTAGGGCAGACGATGACCAAAAGAAGAGGGGGCCTATGAGTTTTCAAAAACGATTGTCGACCGGCGAATTCGTTGTCCTGGCCGAGATGAACACCCCCAAAGGGGTCGACATCTCGCTGCTGGTGTCCCATGCGCGCCGGCTCAAGGGGCGGATTGACGCAGTCACCGTGCCGGATATGGACAACGGCATTATGCGGATGAGCGCCCTGGCCGGTGGCGTGCTGCTGAACCAGCAGGGGGTTGAGCCGATCATCCATGTCTATTGCCGGGACCGGAACCGGATGGCGCTCCAGGGCGATATCCTGGCGGCTTATGGCTTGGGCATCCAGAATCTGATCGTAACCTGCAGCGAAGACATGGCCAATTGCGACCATCAGGATGCCACGGCCGTGAACGACCTGGATGAGTTGGGGTTGATCCGGGCCATTCGTTCCCTGGAGCAGGGGATTGATCTGGCGGGCCTGGAGCTCAACGGCAACCCCAGTTTCGTCATGGGCTGCTCCATGTGTCAGTGTGCGGATGAGTCGGCTTTGGAACGCGAGCTTGAGGCCACCCGCGAGAAGGTGGCGGCCGGCGCCGCGTTCGTCGTCACTCCGGCGGTCTACGACCTGAACCTCTTCAGGTCATTCATGGAGCGGGCCAAGGGCTTGGCAGTGCCCATCATCGCCACCGTCTTCCTGCTGAAATCCGTGGGCTCAGCCCGCTATATCGCCAGCACTGAACCGGCTTCGGGGATTTCGGAGGAGTTGATCCGCCGGATTCGGAAAGCCGGTGACCGGGAAATGGAATGCATCCGGGTGGCCGGAGAAACCGCGGCGGCTTTAAAGGAGCTGGCGCAGGGCGTGCGGTTTGTCACCCTGGGCTGGGAGCACCGCCTACCCGCAATTTTGGACTATGCCGGCCTTTAATACCGGACGCGCCGGAAAGCATCCGGAGCCTCATTGAAACCTTAAAAAGAAGATCAGGGTAAACATGTCAGAGCCAAAAAAATTCCAATCCAGCAACAAGGTGCTTGTGGTCGGTGGGGGCATGGGCGGCATCAGAGCCGCTCTGGATCTGGCCGAAACGGGCCGGGACGTGGTGCTGATCGATAAAGACTTCGCCATCGGCGGTCTCATGACCCAGCTCGATCGGACCTTTCCCACCAATAATTGCGATCTCTGCACCCTGTCACCCCATCTATCGGAAAGCGGCCGCAAACTGCATATCCAGCTCATGACGATGACACAGTTGAGCGCCCTTACCGGGGAGGCAGGCCATTTCAAAGTTACCCTCACGACGCAGCCCCGCTACATCGATCTGGAGAAATGCATAGGATGCGGCGAGTGTTTCCGCAAATATCCCGAGTCGGTGCGTTTCACGCCCGGCCTGGATCACCGGGCGCCCACCTGCATGCGGTACCCTCAGGGAACCCCGTATGCCTATTCCATCATTAAAGATGAGCACACCGACTTTGCGGGGCTGGTAAGCTGCTGCCCGGCCGGGGCGATCCTGCCCGACGACCAGGAGAAAGTGCAGGAGGTCGAGATCGGGTCCGTCATCCTGGCCCCGGGAGCGGCCATCTTCGACCCCCGGGTCCTGGATACCTATGGTTATGGAGTCAACCCGAACGTCGTCACCAGCCTGGAATACGAACGGATCCTCTCCGCGTCCGGGCCGACCAAAGGGGAACTCGTGCGTCCCTCCGACAGCAAGCGGCCCCAGAAGATCGCCTGGATTCAGTGCGTCGGGTCCCGGGGGGTTCAGGTGGGCTCGGTCTCTTATTGCTCGAGCGCCTGCTGCATGTTCGCCCTCAAGGAAGCCATCGTTACCCGGGAGCGCTTCTCTGACGATATAGAAACGACCCTGTTCTACATGGACATGCGCACGTCGGGCAAAGATTACGAGCTCTACCTCCAGCGGGCCATCAACGACTACGGCATCCGCCTGGTGCGGGCCCGCCCCCATACCGTCGAACCGATCATCGAAGCCGGAACCCCAACGGGCGACCTCCAGATCAGATATCCCTCGGAGGACGAAGGCTCCTTTAGCATCGAACTCTTCGATATGGTGGTCCTGGCCACCGGTTTTCGGGTATCACCGGAAGCGCAAGAGTTGGCCGCTAAGATCGGCATCGACCTTAACGAGCACAACTTCGCCAAAACGGGAAGTTTTGATCCGGTGGCCACCTCCAAGCCCGGCGTCTATGTCTGCGGTATGTTCCAAAGCCCCAAAGACATCCCCGACACCATGGTCCAGGCTAGTGCCGCCGCCTCCAATGCCGCCAAGGACCTCACGCCCTTGCGGGTCGTGGCGGAATCCAAAGAGGTGCTGCCGCCCGAGCGCGAGGTTGCAGGTGCAGAACCGCGGATCGGGGTCTTTGTGTGCGACTGCGGTTTGAATATCGGCGGGGTGGTTGACGTCAAGGAGCTGGCCGCGAGTATGGCCGGCCTCCCCCAGGTGGTCGTTTCCAAAACCATCGGCTACGGCTGCAGCCGCGAATCCCTGGAACATATCCAGGACGCCATCCGCACGCAGAATCTCAATCGGGTGGTGGTGGGGGCCTGTTCGCCCCGGACGCATGAAGGGCTCTTTCAGGAAACCGTGCGCAAGGCGGGCTTGAATAAGTACCTGGTGGAGATCGCCAACCTGAGAGACCAGGACACCTGGGTGCATCGGGACCAGCCCGGTGTTGCCGCGTCCAAGGCTAAAGACCTGATGCGCATGGCCATTGCGTCGGTGCGTCTGGCCCGGCCGCTCGCTGACCAAACCCTGCCGCTGAACAAAGATATCCTGGTGGTGGGTGGCGGGGTTGCCGGCATGACGGCGGCGCTCAGACTCGCGGACCTGGGCTACAAAGTCCACCTGGTGGAACGCTTCAAAGAGCTCGGCGGCGTAGCAAAGCTGGTTCGCCGGACCCTCGAGGGCGAAGACGTGCAAGCCTTTGTCGCCGATCTCGTCAAGAGAACGGAGGGGCACGAGCGGATTCAGGTGTGGAAGCAGTCCATGGTGGTGGACCACTCGGGCATGGCCGGGATGTTCAAGACGGGTATCCAGGTGGGGCCCCAGATGTTCTACCGGGAAATCCGGCACGGCATCACGATCCTGGCCACCGGGGCGCTCCCCAACCGTCCTCGAGAGTACCTCTTGGGCCAACATCAGGCGGTGCGGACCCAACTCGACCTCGGGGCTTTTTTGGCAGATCATCCTGAAGAGGCCCAGTCCTGGCAGAAAGTCGCCATGATTCAATGCGTCGGCTCCCGCGAACCCGAGAATCCCAACTGTTCCCGGGTCTGCTGCCAGGCGGCCGTCAAAAACGCTCTAATGATTAAGGAACTGAATCCCGCGGCCCAGATCTTCGTGCTCTATCGCGACATGCGCACGCCGGGTTTTGAGGAGGACTATTACCGGAAAGCCCGGGAGCAAGGGGTCATTTTTGTCGTTTATAAACCGGAAGACAAACCGGTGGTCGAGCCCGATGGCGCCAAAGTGACCGTGGCGTTTAACGATCCGATTCTGGGGCGGGAAGTAAAAATATCCGCAGATTGTCTCGCCTTAAGCACCGGCATGATAGCCGATGAGGAGTCAAGCGAAGACCTGGGCATGATCCTTCGCCTGCCCAGGACCCCGGATGGGTATTTCCTTGAAGATCACGTCAAACTCAGGCCCATCGACCTGCCGATCCCGGGGTTCTTTGTGGCCGGCACTGCGCATGCGCCCAAGCTCATCCGGGAGACCATCGCCCAGGCGCAGGCCGCGGCGGGCCGGGCCCAGACTTTCCTGGCCCGGGACAGCATCAACCTGGGCGCGGCTGTGGCCCAGGTAAACGGGGAGTTGTGCGCCGCCTGCCTCATCTGCGTGCGGGCCTGCCCCTTCGGCGTGCCGTTCATCAACGAGGAAGGCTATTCGGAGATCGACCCGTCCCTGTGTCACGGCTGCGGGGTCTGCGCGTCAGAATGTCCCGCCAAGGCGATTCAGCTCATGCAGTATGAGGATGATCATCTCATGGCGAAATTAGACGGACTTTTGGAAGGGATAATGTGATGGAGAATTTCGAACCGGTAATTGTGGGTTTCTGTTGCCACTATTGTGCTTACACGGCGGCAGACATGGCCGGCAGCATGAGGCTGCGCTATCCGCCCAATGTGAAAATCATCCGCGTGCCCTGCTCGGGGAAGGTGGATGCCATTCACATCATGAAGTCCCTGGAAAAAGGGGCTGACGGGGTGTTCGTGGCCGGCTGCCTGGAGGGGGATTGCCACTTCAAAAATGGCAATGTGCGGGCAACCCATCGGGTGGCCTACTTAAAGAAGCTCCTCGATGAAATCGGCATCGAAGGCGAGCGCCTGGCGATGTTCGAAATGTCCGCGGGCATGGGCGAGCGTTTTGCCCAAATCGCCACGGATTTCACCGAGAAGATTCGGCAACTTGGGCCTAATCCCGCCAAGGTCGCTCATAAAGATCAGCGGGCCGCAGGTTGACTCGCCAGGAATAGGAGACTGAGCCAAGATGATTACTGCTGAACGAAAACCTATGGAAGAGCTTATCCAATGCGTTAAGCCGTATCGCAGCATTCTGCTGGCCGGCTGTAACGAGTGCGTTACGGTGTGCGCCGCGGGCGGCCGCAAGGAAGTCGGGGTGCTGGCTTCCGCGCTCAAGATGCATTTTTTGAAAGAAGGCCAGCCCATCGAAATCAGAGAAATCACCCTCGAGAGGCAATGCGATCCCGAGTACGTAGAGGAACTGGTCCCGCTCATCGACCAGGTGGACGCGGTGCTCTCCATGGCCTGCGGCTGCGGCGTCCAGGAAGTTGCCCGGCGTTTTCATAACAAGCCGGTCTTCCCGGCGGTGAACACTAAGTTTATGGGAGCCTCCGAGCGTCAGGGGGTCTGGGCCGAGCGCTGCCAGGGCTGCGGCGACTGCGTCCTGGGGTACACCGGCGGCGTCTGCCCCGTAGCCCGGTGCTCGAAGCAGTTGTTCAACGGGCCGTGCGGCGGCTCCACCAACGGCAAGTGCGAAGTGGACCCGAACATGGACTGCGCCTGGCAGCTCATTTGGGACCGCCTCAAAGCCTTGGGGATGACGGACAGGTACGAGGAGAACCTGCCGGCCAAAGATTGGCGTCCGGGAGGGGGCGCGGGACCGCGGAAAATCATCAGAGAGGATATGGCGCTATGAAAACGGCAAGCACTCTGGAAAAAATATTGGCATCAGGAGACCTGGCAGTCACCTCCGAGTGCGGGCCGCCCCGAGGCACCTCAGCACAGAAAGTTCGGGAAAAGGCCGAAATGCTCCGGGGTTTTGTGGACGCGGTCAACGTTACCGACAACCAGACGGCCATGGTCAGAATGTCCAGCCTGGCCGCCTGCATCCTCCTGAAGCTGATGGGCCTCAACCCTATCCTCCAGATGGTCACCCGGGACCGCAACCGCTTGGCGATGCAAAGCGACATCCTGGGAGCTTATGCCCACGGCATTGACACCATGCTTTGCCTGTCCGGCGACCATCCCCACTTCGGCGACCACCCCATGGCCGCCGCGGTGCACGACATCGACTCGATCCAGTTGATCCAGATGGTGAAGGAGATGCGGGATGAAGGGAAGTTCCAGGGCGGGGATAAAATCGATGACCCTCCCCAAATGTTCATCGGCGCCGCGGCCAATCCTTTCGCCGACCCCTTTGAGCTGCGGGTTGCCCGCCTGGCCAAAAAGGCGAACGCCGGGGTCGATTTCGTCCAGACCCAGTGCATCTACAACCTCGACAAATTTGAAAAGTGGATGGCAGGGGTGCGGGACCGGGGTCTGCATGAAAGAGTTCATATCCTGGCCGGCATCACGCCCATGAAGTCGGTGGGGATGGCGCGCTACATGAAAAATAAGGTGCCGGGGATGGATGTGCCGGATGAGGTGGTGAAGCGCATGGGCGGGGTGCCCAAGGACAAGCAGGCAGACGAAGGCATCAAGATCTGTCTGGAATCCATCGAGCGTCTCAAAGGCGTGGTAGGCGTCCGGGGGTTCCACATCATGGCCATTGAGTGGGAGCAGAAGGTCCCCGAAATCGTGGAACGGGCGGGACTGCTGCCCAGACCTAATAGTGGTGATTTGGGTGCTCAAAAAGTGCGAGGAGGCAAATCATGAGCGGCAAGGAACTTATTTTGGTGGTGGACGATGATCCCGATCTGGTGGATATGGTCGCCACCAAGCTTGAGGCCAATAATTACAGGATTGCGAAGGCTTACGATGGCGTCCAGGCCTGGGAGAAGATCAGGCAGGAGAAGCCGGCCTTGGTTATTCTGGACGTCATGATGCCTAAAAAGGACGGTTATGTCACCTGCGAAGAGATCAAGAAGGACCCTAACTTTAAAGATATTGCGGTAGTGCTGCTCACCGCAGTGGTGGATAATCTGCCGACGACCACCTACACCCATCACGAGGGCAGAACCACGCCGGCGGATGATTTCATTTCCAAGCCCATAGACCTGGATAAGCTCATGGATATCGTCCGGGAAAATCTCATGCGCTGATGGGGTTCAAAGTTCAAGGTTCCGGGTTCAAGGGTCTTTGAACTTTGAACCTTGAACCTTGAACTGGCACCCAGGATGATGGGTTTTTCTATGGCTGAAGAGGCCGGTGAAACCACTGAAGTGTTCGATTGGCGGTCGAGAGTATTCGATTCCCTTTCTCTGCCTACCCTGATATTGGAGCCGAACCGGGTAGTTCTTGATGCTAACGCCAGCTTCTTGAAGCATTACGGCATTTGTAAAGATGAAATTATCGGTCAGAAATGCCATGAATTCTTTTACCAGTCTGAAGATCCCTGCCCCTATGACACCTGTCCGCTCTCCAAGGTGCTGGCGGAAAAAACCGGGAAGACCATCCTTAGACGCGTGGAGGTCCATGGCGGGAAGGAAAAATGGGAGGACCGCATCTTTTCGCCCATTCTGGACCAGGCCGGCGAGGTCCGATACATCATCGAGAAAATCCGCGATGTCACGCATGTCAAGAAGCTGGAAAGAGAGCTTTCCGGGATTAAGGTCTTCATGGAAAAGTTTGTCCAGAGCTCGATCAGCGGCATCATTGCCGCAGACCGGCAGGGGAAGATCCTGATCATGAACCCGGCCGCAGAAGAGCTCACCGGCTATACCTTCCAGGAGGCCCGCGACAAGATTACGGTTCTGGATCTGTATCCGCCGGGACAGGCGAAAGAAATCATGAAAAAACTCCGGAGCGGGGCCTTCGGTGGCAAAGGAAAGCTGACCTGCAGCCAAACCATACTGGTAAGCGCCAAAGGGGAAGAGATTCCCGTGGAGCTGACCGCCGCAACCATCTATGAGGGCGGCAAAGAAGTGGCCACCATGGGTATCTTTAACGACCTCAGGGAAAAACTGGCCCAAGAGGAGAGGATTAAGAAGGTGCTGCTGAGAGCAGCCCGGGCCGAGAAAATGGCCTCACTCGGCCAACTCGCCGCCGGCGTTGCCCACGAAATCAACAATCCGCTGACCGGCATCCTCCTGTACGGCGGCCTGCTTCTGGAAGACCTGCCCAAAGACGACCCCAAATACCCGGATATGCAGTCTATCATCGCAGACGCCAATCAATGCCGAAACATTGTCAAGAGCTTGCTCGCCTACAGCCGGCAAACCAGCGCCAACAAGGAGACGCTGGATCTCAATGAACTGGTCGAACAAAGCTTGAGCCTTATTCGTGATCAGAGCCTGTTCATCAACATAGAGGTGTTGAAAAAGTTTTCAGACGAAAACATGCTCCTTAAAGTGGACCGGAGCCAGCTCAACCAGGTGATTATCAACCTGGTCATCAACGCTATTGATGCCATGGAAAGAAAAGGCACCCTGACCCTGACGACCTACTGCGATAAGGGAAAGAAAACAGGGGCTGGCAAAAAAGGCGCAGCAGGCTTCGCCTACCTGGAAGTCTCCGATACCGGTTGCGGCATAACCGAGGAAAATCTTCCCCGCATATTTGACCCATTTTTTACGACAAAGGACCTGGGCAAAGGGACCGGTTTAGGTTTGAGCACCGTCTACGGCATTGTCCAGGAGAACGGCGGCAATATCTGGGTGAAGGAAACCAGCCCAGCCGGAACAACTTTCCTCCTGGAACTTCCCCTCTGGCAAGGTGCAGAAGGATATGAGCTTTAGCAATCGATCTCTCCGTACCCAGGGGGAGGGCCCTGAAGTCATGGTCGAAAAGATGGCAGCAAGCAAGCAGTCTTGCCCAACTATTCTGGTTATCGACGATGAGGAACGCGTGCGCGAAGGCTGCCGCAAGGTCCTGGCCCGGGATGGGTATGAGGTGACCATCGCCGAATCCGGCGAAGTCGGGCTGAAAATGATCGAGCGCCAGCATTATGACCTGATTCTCCTGGACCTGATGATGCCCAGTCTTTCCGGGTTCGATGTGCTGGCCCACGTCAAGATGCTGCACCCCGACACGATAATCATCGTGATCAGCGGTTACGCTACGGTGGAAAACTCCATCGAGGCCATGAAACGGGGGGCTTTTGATTTTATCCCCAAACCCTTTTCGCCCGAGCAATTGCGGGTCCTTACCAAAAAGGCCATCGAATATACCCGGGCTATGCAGGACATTGCCGACGAAAAGTCTCGCATGCGGGTGCTCATCAATCGGCTCACAGACGGCGTCATGGCCACGGATTCCGCCAAGCGGATAGTGCTCGCCAACCCGGCCTTTCTGAGGCTGGTGGGATGCCGGGAAGTCCAGACCGTGGGGCGCGAGGTCGGTGAAGTCATGCACAATGCCCCGCTGGAACAAATGATCGACCGCGCCCTGGCCCTGGCCGGAGATGAGCTCATGGAACTGACGGAAGAGATCGGCTGTGAGGCCGCAACAGGTCAAACGGGGCCGATCCTGAGCGCCCGCTGTATCCCTTATATCGACCGGGCCGGCCGGAACGTGGGAACCATCACCGTACTGCACGATATCACTACCCTGAAGCGCATGGACCAGATCAAATCGGAATTCGTCTCCATGGTTTCCCATGAAATCCGGAGTCCGTTGAATTCGGTCCTGGCCCAAATAAAGATTATCCTCGACGGCTTGGCCGGGGAGATCACCCCAAAGCAACAAGAAATTCTGGGGAGGGCCTCAGAAAAGGTCAAAAGCCTGGTGACCCTGTCATCCGAGCTCCTGGACCTGGCCCGCATTGAATCCGGGCTGATCAACCAGGAAATGGAGCAGCTCAACCTGTCCGATATCCTGGCTGATCAGGTGACCTTTCACGCCGCTAAAGCTCAGGCCAAGGGGATTTCACTGACGTTGGAACCTCTGCCCGAACTTGCTCCCGTGTTGGTTGACCGGCGCAATATGGAGGAGGTGTTTTCCAATCTTATCAGCAATGCCATCAGCTATACCCCCGAGGGGGGCACAGTGACCGTTTCCGCCGCCATGGAGAACGGCTACCTCAAGGTCAGTGTTGCCGATAATGGTATCGGTATGGCCCCTGAAGACCTGAGCCGCATCTTTAATCGTTTCTATCGGATAAAAAACGACAAGACGAGATTTATCATCGGTACCGGCCTGGGACTCGCCATTGTTAAAAGCATCGTTGAGGCCCACAACGGCTTTATCCGCGTGGAGAGTGCGCCTGACCGCGGGAGTACCTTCCACGTCTTTATTCCCTGCCCTGGAGCATGACCGCCGGTTGCCGGCGGACCTGCGCGCAGGGTTGTTAAACCATCTTTTGTCTTCATGGGAAGGAGATCATTATGCAAGCTGTAACACCGCAAAAACTACCGGAGCCGATCCAAGAGGCCCTGGCAAAATTTAACCTGAACCTGTGCTTGACCTGTGGGACCTGCACCAGCGGCTGCCCTATTACCGGAACGCCCGGGATGGAAGGCTGGGACATCAGAAAGGTCCTGCGAATGCTGCATTTCGGCATGGTTGATGAGGTGGTCGACTCGAAGTTCCCCTGGGTGTGCACCGGCTGCGGCCGCTGCGCCCACGCCTGCCCCATGGATCTCGATATCCCCTACATCATGCTGCACATGAAGTCCCTGCGCCCCAGGGACAAAGTCCCGGGCATCCTCCACAAGGGCGCCGAAAACTGCTTCAATACCGGCAACAACATGGCTATCCCCCAGGAAGATTACTTTTTCCTCATGTCCGACATGGGCAAAGAAATAGCCGAAGATGACTGCCCCGGCTTCTATGTCCCCATCGATAAAGAGGGGGCCGACACGCTCTTTTTTCCCAATTCCAAGGAAGTCTTTGCCGACAACGATGACATGAAATGGTGGTGGAAGATCTTCTACGCCGCCCGTGAAAACTGGACCATCCCGTCGGAAAACTGGGAGTCGGTGGACTGGGGTCTGTTTACCGGGAACTTTGAGTACATCAGGACCTTTGCCCAGCGCAAAATCGACTTCATGAAAAAATTCCACATCAAACAAATGATCATGCCAGATTGCGGCGGGGGCTCGTACGGTTGCCGCGTGGGCATGAAGCTGTGTGTGCATGACAGCCCGGAAAATGAGATCAACTACGTGTATCTCTATGAATATCTCGTTAACCTCATCAAATCGGGCCGGATCAAGCTCGACAAAAGCGTGAACGAGGGCAAAATTTTCACCTGGCATGACTCCTGTAAACACGGCCGGGAGCTGGAGCGCCATTTCGGCAAGGGCTTCTATGAGGAGCCCCGCTGGATTATTCAACAGTGCGTGGACAACTTTGTCGATATGGAGCCCAACCGGGCCAACGCTCACTGCTGCGGCGCCGGCGGCGGCATGTGGCCCGGCCCCTATGAAGCTGAAGCCGCCTGGCATGGACATGCACGGTATGAATCCATCCAGAGCACCGGCGCCAATGTCTTGGTGCTCGCCTGCTCTAACTGCCACGACCAGCTCATGAAACGCGTTCCCAAATTCTATCCCGACTATAAATATGAGGTGAAATACCTGTGGGAGCTGGTGGCCGATAGTCTGATTATTGAGCCCTGGAGCGAAGAGGAAATTGCCCAGGGTGAGGCCGAAGGCGCGGCCCAATGGGAGCGGCTCGGCGTTGAGATGGATGAGGAATAGGCCTGAGGAGATTAGGAAAAACCGGCCCAGATTAAGCGTCGACCATTGCAGGTTACCCAACCACGCGGGGAATAAGAGAGAGCCTCTATAAGCCCGGTCTCCGCGTGGTTGGGTGTTGCTCAACCCAAATGAGCACGTGAGAAAATGGGGGCCCTCCCATTTTCCCCCTCCGCATCACTGCCATAACTACCTGAATGCCCCTTATAATCAATATTTTTAATAAATTTAAAATTACCAAATATATCTTGACAATATAAATCACGGTATGCTTAAAATTAGTTTTAAAAAAATAGGTTCTTTCGAGGCAGGCTAAAAAACTCAGCAGTATAAAGGAGATCTTGATTACTGCCGCAACTGGCGCACCAATCTGATTCACCGTATGGCGTTCGGGTCAAGCAAGGGACTGCGGAAAGATACCCGGTGGCGTATCCAATAGACTTCTGGAGGCCGGATATGGTTCCAGCGTTATGTCGATTCGCAGGTGACCTGACCTTAAGGTGCGGTTGGCTCGCCCTGATCATGATTATCGCTTATTGGCAGCTTGCGAGCCCTTCAAAAGCCCATGCCAACTCGCCTTTGGCCGGAAAGTTGATCTCTTTCCAAGGGGAAGTGGCTGTGGCTCAGGGCGGCAGCCAGAACTGGCAAAAAGCCCGGGTCAACCAGGACTTATTCGTTGGTGATGCCATTCAAACCGGGGCAGACTCTCGGGCGGCCATTCTGTGTGGAGATGAAAGCCAGCTCAAGCTCAACGAAAATACTGTGCTGGTTTTGAGAAATGTGGCGCCGTCGCCCCGTCTGGGTTTGGCCGCGATGCAGCCGGCAAGGGCCGGTGAATCCCCTGGGAGCCTCTACCAAGTCCCCCAGGGGGAAATCTGGGTGCGCAACAACAAAGAAAATTTCCCCTTTGCGGTAGAAACCCCGGCAGCTACTGCAGCTATACGCGGCACCGAGTTCAACTTGCGGGTGCGCCAGGGCGGCGCCAGTTATCTCACCCTCTTGAGCGGCAGTCTCCAACTGGTCAATGACTACGGCCAAGTGTTGCTCAGCCCCGGGGAAGAGGGCATGGCCCGCCCGGGCCAGGCGCCTACCAAGCGGGTCGTCATCCAGCCCACCGATGCGGTGCAGTGGTCTCTTTACTATCCGGGTATCTTCAGCTTTCGAGATCTGCCTCTTTCTCCTCCGCCGGGAACAATCATCGACGCCGCCGGACCGCCGCCTGTGGCTAATCTGGTTTTGCAGGCAACGTCAAACTATGATCAGAGTCGCCTGGGGCAGGCCCAGAAAGACGCAACCGCAGCCCTTGAGCTCTCTCCGGGCAACGGCGGCGCCCTGACCGTGTTGGGGTGGCTGAGCCTCCAACACCAGGACCCGCAGGCAGCCGAGAAGTATTTCCTGCAGGTTCGAAACCCCGGTGACCACGCCGTGGTGGGCCTGGCCCTGGCCCGTTACCGGTTGGGAAACGTCCCCGGAGCGTTCCGGCTCCTTCAGGAAGCCTACCAGCGCCATAAATCTTCGCCGCTCCTGGCCACGATGTCTGCCTATATGGCCCTGATGGTGGGCAGAGTCGAGGAGGCCTCTGCAACGCTCAAGTCGGTATTGCGGCAATGGCCTCATGATATCCTGGCCCGCTGCCTGCTGGCGCAAATATACCTGGTCCAGAATCACAAAGACCAGGCCCGGGCCGAAGCGGCTCAGGCCCTCGGGCAGGCTCCCGCCTCGCCCCTGGCTCAACTCACCATGGCCCTGGTGGACATCGCTTTTTTTGACCTGCCTGCGGCCAGCCGGCATCTCCAGGGAGCCCTTAGTGCGGACCCGCGTTTTGTCACGGCCTACGTGTATCTGGCCAAAGTTCAGTTGGGAGGCAATTACCTGAGTCGGGCCTGGGCCACCATTCAACGGGCCCTGAAGCTGGCTCCCCAAGAGGCCGAGGTGCTCGCTCTGGCCGGTTTCATCCGCCTGGCCTTTCGGGATTATGGGGCCGCCAAGCGCTATTTTGACCAGGCCGTGGCCGCCAATCCCGGATTGGGGGAGCCGCATCTGGGGTTGGGAATTTACGCTTTCCGCTATCGTAACATGGACCAGGGCCTGTTCGAGATGCTCACTGCCACGTTATTGGAACCCCGCATCTCCCTCTATCAGTCCGAATTGGGCAAGGCGCTTTATCAGGTCCGGGCCTTCGACAAGGCCCTGGAAGTATATGACTATGCCAAAACCCTGGACCACAACGACCCCACCCCTTATCTCTATAAAGGCATTGCCCTCACCGATCTCAACCGGCCGGCAGAGGCCGTGCAGGAAATCAACCGTGCCATTGAGATGAATGACAACCGGGGGGTTTTCCGGTCCCGGCTCATGTTGGACCAGGACCGGGCCGTCAGCAACTATAACCTCGCCAGGGCTTATACTGAATTGGGGCTGGCAAACTGGGCTTACAGCAAAGCGGTGACTGCGGTTAATAAGGCTCCCACCAACAGTTCCGCCTACTATTTCCTGGCTCAAAGTTACGTCGCCACAACAAATCGCCTGGGAGCCGGGAGCACTTCATTGTTGCTCTACCGCCTCCTGTCGCCGGCCAACCAGAACACCTTCAGCCTCTTCAACGACTATACCCCCATGTTCGAAATGCCTTATTTGCGAGCTCAATTGGAAGGGGGAATCGGTTCCTGGGAAGAACGCCAGTCAATTCAGGGCTACGCCGCGGAGGTTTACGGCGGGTTGCCGGGGTTGGCCTTTGATATATATGGATCCTACGGTGAAGACCGGGGGTTCAGGAGCCGCAACAACGACAACAAGAATAATACTGTCATCGGCCTCCTAAAATGGGAACCTACGGTGAAGCACTCTTTTCTGTTTAATTACTCTTATTATGATGTGGAACGTGGAGATGACCGCAATCTTAATGATTATGGCTACAACAATTCGCCTTACTGGCGTCAAAATGCCCGCTTACGCACCTATGAATTGGGTTACGTTTATCGTTATAATCCAAACCTTACGTTTTTGACATATTACAATTATTCCAGTAATGACAGCCGTACAAATAATAAAACATATGAAAGTGGCCAAGTTCCCTTTACGTATCCTCCCACCGAAATAATCCCAGGTGTTTGGTATGAGACAAATTCTGGGTATACTAATTACAGCTTAAAAGATTTTTATCTGCAATCCATCTCTCATGAATTTCATAATTTTCAGATCCAAAAACAACTAACTTTGGGAGACCATACTATTTTTAGCGGCTTTGATTATTTTTCCGGACATTTAAAGTACCGTTCCAATGAGCAACTGCAATTTTTCTTAAAAGATTATATTAATTTGACCACAACTTGGACTTTCCCAACCCTTCCCTTTTTGGATACGACCTTTGCTGATCCCTTTGTCCTGCCGTTAAATATTGCCAACACCTCGAATCTTAATTTCGCCTACCGGCCTCCTGACCGCAGTTACTCCTTCTACCTGATGGATTACTGGAGTATTCGCCCCAATCTCTTGATCCAATTCGGGTTGTTTAAAGACATCGCCAAGAGTTCCCGTTTAGGGTTTGCCACCCCGATTTATGCCAACAAGTGGAGCCCCCGCCTGGGGATCAACTATGAGATAAACAAAAAGCATACGCTGCGCTTGGCCCTGCAGGAATCCGTCAACACCCACTACTTTTACTCGCCGTCTCTGGTGCCGGCGGAGATTGCCAGTTTCCCCTGGCAGATCAATGCGGATAACGGCGCTCTGGTGCGGGAAGCCGGATTGGCCTGGGAGGCCCAATGGGACCCCAAAACCTTCAGCCGGTTGCAGTTGGATGCCCACCGCATCTCTATCCCCATGTACGAGGTAAGCACGACGGGACTGGAGTCCCGGGTCTACTGGATGTGGAAGCGCTATCAAGCTTCTTTGGTCGTCAACCGCATTGTGGGGCGTTACTTCGGGGTGAACCTGGGAGTCTTGGCAGGGAAGGTAGACCCCAACTTTGTGGGCAGTGCCGATTACAAAGAATACGATGCTTACGCCCAGTTGTTCTTTTGGCACCCCAGCGGCTTGCGGGCCGGCATAAATTCCGTGCTGGTAAAACAAGACCTGACGAACCGGGGAGATAGTTGCTTCGGTCTCCTGAATGCCTCGCTGGGCTATGAGTTCCCCGGCAAAAGGGGCTTGGTCACCCTGGACGTCACCAACCTGCTGAACCGGCATTTCTTTTACCAGACAGAGTTTGTGGCTTCGGAGCCGGTTCTTCCCGCCAGAAGGATAATGTTCAAGCTTGCCCTCTATTTCTGAAATATTCCGCACCCCCCGGAGCCGCGCCCTGCTTTTGGGAGTAATGATTCTCCTAATCCTGGCTCCCTTGAGCTTTACGACCTTTGGGCAACTCCTGGAAAATTACGGGTTGGACTTTCTCTATGTCCGGCGTGCTCTCCAACCTCCGCCTGCCAATCTGCTCATCGTGGGCATCGACGAACCGTCCTTCCAGGAGTTTGGCCAGCCCTGGCCCTGGCCCCGGAGATTCCACGCCAACCTGGTGGCTCGACTGAAAGCCGCAGGGGCGCGGCTTATCGTCTTTGACGTGGTGTTCGCCGACCCCACCAATGAAAAAGATGACGCCGAGCTTGCGGCGGCCATCCGCGAGGCCGGCAATGTCATCCTGGCAGAAGACCTGGATATAGTCCAAGACCCGCATTTTTCCCGGATGATCCTGGTACAGCCCTTTAAACCCCTGCGTCAGGCGTCTCTGGCTCACGGTTTGGCCGCGGTCACTCCCGATCCCGATGGGGTGGTGCGCCATTTTCATCTGAAAGTCCAGGGCCAGAAGACTCTGGCGGCGGTGGCGGCCCAGGCCTTCGAGCCCGCTCTGCGCCTGGCCCCTGACCTGTCCGGTCTGATTGCTTACACCGGCCCGGCCCGCAGCCTGGACACGGTGTCGTACTACCAGGTGCTGGACCCGGTTCATCCTCTTCCTGCGGCCCGCATCCGGGACCGCATTGTCCTGGTGGGCCGCATGTTGGGGGCCTCGCCTGCCCCCCAGGCGCGGAGCGATACCTTCCATACCCCGTATTACTCCTCTACCGGACAGGTCGCCTCGGGAGTGGATATCCATGGGCAAATTATTCATACCCTCCTGAGCGGTCGCTGGGGCCGGGAACTACCGGCAGTCGGCCGCCTGGGGCTCTATGTTGCAGTCATCCTGGGCGCCGCCTATGGGCTGGCCCGCCTGACGCCCTTGGTGGGACTGGCTGTCCTGGGTGGATTGAGCCTGCTTATTCTAGTAGGGTCGGCGATCCTTTTCCTGGGCTGGAATTACTGGGTGCCGCCAATACTCCTGGTAGGGGGGGTAGCCGCGGTTTACAGCGGCAACGTCTTGGGGCATTACCTTTTGGAAGCCCGGGAACGGCGCTGGCTGCGCCAGGCCTTTGGCCGCTATTTATCCCACACGGTCGTGGAGAACCTCGTCACCCATCCCGAACTCTTGAAGCTGGGGGGCGAAGAGGTGGAAGGGACCGTACTCTTTGCCGATCTAGCCGGTTTTACGAGCCTGTCCGAAACCATGCCTCCTGCCGACTTGATCCGCTTGCTCAATGAATATTTCTCCCCACTCACGGAGATCATCCTGGCCCACCGGGGGACCCTGGACAAGTATATCGGCGATGCCATCATGGCGGTTTGGGGGGCGCCCCTGCCCCTCCCTGACCACGCCGTGCTGGCCTGCCAGGCCGCATTACAGATGCAGGCCGCCATGCAGACTTTGCAGGAAGGCTGGCTGACGCGAGGATTGCCGCCGCTTTCGGCTCGCCTGGGGCTACACGCCGGACCCCTGATCGCTGGCAACGTGGGCTCCCAGGAACGGTTCAATTACACGGTCTTGGGAGATACCGTGAACCTGGCCTCCCGCTTGGAAGCAGTGAATAAAATCTATGGCACGGACATCCTCTTGAGCGAGTCGGTGTATCGCTTGCTGGCGGGGGGGTGCCTGGTGCGGGAACTGGATACCATCCGGGTGCAGGGCCGGGTGCAACCGGTGGCCATCTATGAATTGCTGGCGGGCGCCGACGGAGAGCCGGAATGGCTCAAAATTTTTTCAGCCGGCCGGGAAGCTTACCGGAATTGTGACTGGGATCAGGCCGAAGGGTATTTTCAGAATGTCCTGCGCCTCAAGCCGGCAGATAAACCGGCCCAGGTTTTCCTCAACCGGGTGCGCCTCTACCGGCAGCACCCCCCCTCTTCCGATTGGTCGGGAGTTCTCACCCTGGATAGTAAATAGGCCGGCTCAGGTTCTTTTGATCCCTTTGAAAATATTAGCCCCGAGCCCCACCTGATCCCTAACACCCGCAACCCGCGCGGCTATCTTCTGAGAAACCGGGCCAGTTGGCGGCCGTAGTATTCTTTGGCGTCTTCGTCGGCGGGGCGGCTGAAGGTCGTGGCGCCCTTGCCTTCCGGGGCCTTTTTCAGGACGATGCCCTTTTCCCCGAAAATCTTTAAGGCGTTTTGAAAAGTAGCTTCCGAGAGGGCCTCGCTCCGTTCCACTTCGCCCATCTTGAAAAGTTTCTGGCCGATGGACTGGATACGCTTCAAAAATTCCTTCTCGCTCCGGGGCTTTTTCTGCAGATACTTCATGGAGCGCAGCACGACCCAGTAGGACTCCAGGTAGTTGAACAGCAGGTTGGCGAAGTAGGCCAGTTCTTTGAGGCCAGACGCCGCCAGGGTATAAGAGGCTTCCTGCGGATCCAGATTGATCACCACTCCCCGGGACTCGAAGAAGGCCAGGGTTTTAGTTACCTGGGCCTCCGGATCGGCATCGCTGAAAATGAATTCATTGCGGAAAAAATCCTGGAGAAAGCCATAATCCTCGAGGATTTGGGCCCGTTTGAATTCAAAACCCTGGCGGGCCAGGATGGCCAGGGAGGTCATGGCCGCAGGCAGAAAGAAGTGGAGGATGTTGTTTTTGTAGTATTCCAGCAGAGGGCGTTTGGTCTCATCGATGCTGTAGCCGCCCAACCCCAATTCATCGGTCAAACCCTCTTCCTTCTCGATGGGGGTGACAAGCTTGCGGGACTCGCACAGGGCCAGGGTCTCCTCCACCGCCTGATGGAGATCTTCCAGGGAATCGGCCTCAGGGACCTTCTGGGCCTTGAGATAATCACTCAGGACCTGGATGATTTGCAACAGTTCCCGGCGATAGACGCCTTTCCTGGGATAGGTGAGCAGCGCGGCGCAGACCAGGGAGAAGGGGGTGACCACGGAAATCTGATTAATGGCCTGAATGATGCGGTAAGCCAGTTCCTGCCCATGGAGACAGGCCTCAACCTCCCCGGGTTCCGTCGGGTGTAACTGGGACAAGTAGTTTTTCAAGGACAGGGGTTCGCTGAACTGGATATAGGCCCGGCCGTAGCGTTTCTGGAGGAATTTTCTGGCCTTGACCAACTGGCCCACCGATTCCGCCTCTTTTTTGCCACCCTCCAACTCTTTGAGATAGGCTTTTTCCTCCAGCACCTGGTCATAACCGATGAAGGTGGGAACAAAAAGGATATCGGGAGCGGCCCCTTCATCGTAGGTCCGCAGGATCATATTAAGGAGTCCCAGCTTAGGCAGCACCAATTTGCCGGTGCGGCTGCGCCCCCCTTCGATGAAGAATTCCAGATTGTAACCAGTTTTGATCAGGGTCTTGATGTAGGTGTAGAGCACCTCGGCATAGAGTTTGCCTCCCAGGAACCGCCGGCGGATAAAAAACGCGCCGGCGCCCCGAAAAATCGGGCCTAAAGGCCAGAAGGAAAGATTCTTGCCTGCGGCAATGCGCGGCGATTGCATGTGGTGCTGGAAAATAAGGTTGTTAAGGATGAGGTAGTCCAGGTGGCTTTTGTGGCAGGGGACGAAAATCAGACCGCCCCGCTGGTTGGCCTCCCGCACCTTTTCGAACCCCCGCTCATCAAAGGAGATGCCCTCAAACAGGTGTTTTGACAGCCAATTCACTATCCGGTGCATATTGCTGGTGTAAAACACGCTGGGGTCGGCGGAGATCTCCCAGAAGTAATCCTGGGCCGTCTTTTTGATCTTGGCCAGCTTCTTTTTTTCGGTTTCCGCCAGGTGCTCCATGGTGCGGCTCAGGGCCGGATCGGTGAGGGTGAGTTCCATGACCTCTTCCCGGGACTTGACCACGGGTCCGGTAATCACCCGCCGCTGCAGGTCGAGTCGCTGAATCATCTCGCGCCGGATTTCCTGGGCCAGATCCCGCAGGCGCACGTCTGGAGCCGCCGCGGCCAGGGCCTCTTTGAGGTTCACCGGTTCCGCCACCTCCACCACCGCGCCCTTGGCCTTGAGGATGCACAGAGCCAACTTCCGCAGCCGGCCGGGGTTTTCGCTGTCGCCGAAAAAGAGCTGCCGCAACCCCTTATAATCCCGGAAGGGGATCTTTTCGTACATGACCATTTGGGGGACCAGAAAAATGGGGAAATCCACCTGTTCCTGGATCTCCAGGAGATGGCGGATGGGGTCTTCCCGGGGCTTGAGGAAGCGTTGCCGGAACCCCACCTGGTCTACCAGAAAGAGAAGGGAGCCGCGTTTTTCCTGAATGGTCTTCAAGAAATAGCCATCCTGGAACGGATTGGGCCAGGAGCGGCGCCGGGTAAAATAATTGACCGCGGCAGAGACGATTTGAATCAGATGGGACAGGGGCTGCCACACCCAAAGGTTCAGGTCAAAGGCCACTTGCGGGGCAACCACGCCCAGTTCCTGATAACGTCGGTTAAAGAAAAGAAAGTCCAGGTGGCTGCGATATTTCAGGGCATAAACCAGCGCCCCCTGACTGGACAGCTCCTGCAACCGCTCCAGATAGCGGGGGTTCACCGTAACTCGCTTATAGAACGGGTCCAGGGTATAGCGCAACAAGAATCCCGGGCGGCTGGGCAGGTACCCGGCGTAATGGTAATCATACCCCCCCAGCCACCCGGCCAGGCGACCCAGCGCCTGTCCCAACCAGCCCCGGGGCTTATCGGTGCCAGGGGCGTCCGGCCCGCCGGGCCCCGGTTTTTCCAAATCGGTGTGCATCATGAACCTGCGATTATCCTTATCTCATCAATATATAAGTCAGTCCACAAAGATGTCAATGTAATACAGTTTTCCGCTGCACGCCTTCGGTGAAAAGAGCTCAGAGCGAAGGGGTAATATGACAGTCTGCCTCGGAATTTATCAAGGGGAGACGATGAACATTATTTCTTAATATGGCTTTATAGATAGCATCTTAGTATTAGGGGCTGATGGCGGGATAGCGAGCTGTTTTCGCCGGCCCGCGCCGTCCGGGTTAAGCCGCGGCCAAAGGCAGGTGTATGGTGCAGGTAGTGCCGCGCTCCACTTCGCTGGCAATGTTGATCTCACCCTGATGCTGGGAAATGAGGCCCCGGCAAATGGTCAGCCCCAAGCCGGTGCCGCCCTGTTTGGTGGTAAAAAACGGCGTGAACAGGTTGGGCAACTGCTCTGGCGCGATGCCGCTCCCGGTGTCGACGATGGTGAGGACCAGGGTATCGGATTGGACTGTGACGGTTACCCTGAGCTCACCGCCATGGGTCATGGCCTCCAGGGCGTTTTTGAAGAGATTGATCAATACCTGGCGAATCTGCCCGGAGTCAAAGGCAAACGTGGAAATAGCGGACGTGGTGTTCAGCTGAAAAACGACGCCCCGCTCTTTGAAGGCGCTGTCCATGAGTTCAGCCACTTCCCGAATCAAGGCCAAAAGGTCTCCCACCGTCTTTTGTGGCGGCGCGCCTATAGTGAAGGTGCCCAGGTCAGTGAGAAACTTCTCCAGACGCTGTACTTCTTGATAGATGATGGTCAAGCGGCGCCGGGCGTTAGCGGGCAGGTCGGGCAGGCGCCCCAGTTGGTTGGCAAACCCCCCAATGGTTACCAGGGGATTCTTGATTTCATGGCTGATATGAGCCACCATCTTCCCCAGGGTGGCCAGCCGTTCGTTGCGCAAAAGTTCCCTCTCCAGCCGCTGCCGTTCCCTTAAATCCCTGAAATAGCCGACAATGCCCACTTCCCGGCTATCTTCATGCAAGAGGCGCGCCGACAGCCAAATGGGTATCAGAGACCCGTCTTTATGGAGGGCCTGGGTCTCATAATTTTCCAAAATGCCCACACCCCCATGGGCAGGATCATAAATTAACCGCTTGATTTCATGAGCGGTTTTATCCGGATAGAGTTTATCGACCTTAATTTTGCCGATGACCTCGTCGGGGGAATACCCCAATATTTTGGCGGCCCCGTTATTAAAGATGAGGACGTTCCCCAACAGGTCATTGACGACGATCCCATCCATGGAGGCCTGCATCAGGTTGCGCTCCAGTTCGTCCATCTGCCGAACTTGGGATTCCAGCCGAAAGCGGTCGGTCACGTCCCGGAGAGACCAGAGGGTCCAGACAGTCCCGCCGGAACCCTCCAGATGGTACCGGGTGGTCTCATAGACGTAGACCTTGTCCTCCACCTCCCGGGTCAGGAGGGTCTGGGCCGGATAGAAAGGGCTTCTCTCGGTGGCACAAAAACCCACCTGCAGACCGTCAGTGCCCAAAAAGGGCTGACCCAGGTCGCGGCAAGGGTGGCCGCAGATTTCTCCCCAGGCCTGTCCGAAGTGCTCTAAAAAAGAGACATTGGCGTAGGTAATCAAGCCATCCTGGTCCAGTACCAGGGCATAAATATCCGCAACGCTGTCCAGGAGGCGGGCGAACAGCCCTTCCGGCGGCTTACGGATAAAGGCGCCGCATGCCTGAGAAGCCGTCATGTTAACCTGTTAACCTCTAATCTAAAATTTAGTCCCGCACCTAAGAGGATGCAAGGTTATTTTGGCGAGAAACCGCTGACCCGGCGGAACCCGAGCATCCAGGGGAAGGCGGAGGCCAAAGAGCTTTGTTTTTTCGAAAAAATATTATTGCCAATTAAAAACAACTGGCGACTGAGAGGGGCCCATTAGAAAAAATCAGTGAGATAGGGATTGTTGATTTTCTCCTCGCCCAAGGTGGAAGTGGGGGTCTCGCCATAATCATGCCCGGGCCAGATGCGGGTGTCGTCCGGCAGGGGCATGATTTTTCCCTCCAGGGAGGCGAGGAGTTGGGTCAGGGACCCGCCCGGCAGATCGGTGCGGCCGGCGGCCCCTACGAACAAGGTATCCCCGGTGAACAGATGGCCGGGAAAGTTCAGGCAGATGGCCCCCGGGGAGTGGCCCGGAGTATGGAGGACCAGGGCCTCACACGCGCCCAAAGGAATACGCTGGCCATCGGTCACCAAAACATCGGCGTGCGAAAGCGGCGGAAAGCCTTCGGCAAGGGCTGCAGCCTGCATCTCAGGCGTCCGGAAAAACTCCCAGTCCAACTGATGAATGACGATGCGGGCCCCAGTGGCATGAGCCCACTGCTCGTTGCCCGCGGTGTGATCCGCATGTCCGTGGGTGTTGACAATCCAGCGCAGCCGCCAATCTTCGTCCCGAAGTTTGGCCGCCAATTCGTCGGAGGGACCCCCGGGGTCGATGAGGAGCGCTTCGCCCGTGTCCCGGCAGGCCACCAGGTAGGTGATCACCTGGAGGGGGCCTGTCGTCGCCGCGGTGATACTCAGAGGCATCGGGTTATTAATAACCATCCCTCCCCTCCTTCATTAAGAAAGAGAGATATCAGGAATAGGCGGCTACGTGCCGATAGAGGGCGGACATGCAGGTCCGCCCCTACAGGCAAGGGTGGCGGGCGCTGCCGCCTGGCCTACGGGGCGAAAATGGGCGTTCTCAAGTGCAACTTGGGAACGAGACCATAAACCTCTCGTTTTAAATCTGTTAGATAACTTGTCAGGCTAATTTCGAGTTACGAGTCATCAAGCGCGTAACGGAAGTACGCACGGCAACTAATAAAATTACCTCTTTATGCGAAATTTTCGGCTCGACCCAACGGTGAATTGTAACCGAGAAGCTGTTAATTAGGGCATCATCCTTCAGCAAACAGAACAAGGGGTTTTCGTTGGAGCCTGGAGTATCACCCGTAAGCAGCTTGTCTTCGCGCGGTATTCGAAGAGCATCGAACAACGTCTTCATGCGATTATCGAGGTCACCAGACTGTGCTTTAACAGAACCCGGTGGCTCTGGCCGAAGCAAATGAATTTGGAGATCAGCTACAAGGTACATATATTCGTTAACAAGCGAGCCTCTTGCAAAAGTCTCTTGAGGGTTGATTTATTGAAAATATAAAGCCTCAGCGGCGCTCCTGTGCTAAGGTGATTTTATGAGTAAAACCGCAAGCATAGCGAGGCGTCGATGAGGCTTAAGGAATCAGTATCATGGTTAATGGGGACATTGCAACGTAATTTGATTCCTGGATTGGAAGAATGCTGCGAGCGTCCGTTAACCGATAAGGAGCAGCAATTAGTCAGCATCTTGGAGTTGCTCCACATCGAGCAATTTGCCGGGCGGCCCGCCCGGAGATTCGGCCGGAAGCCTCGGGAACGGCAGACTTTGGCCCGGGCCTTTGTGGGTAAGGCGGTGTATAACCATCCCAACACCCGTGCCACAATTGAGGCCTTGCGGGCTGCGCCGGTCTTGCGACGCATCTGCGGTTTTGTGAGGCGGGCCGATGTGCCCTCGGAGTCCACCTTTTC
>DZCR01000166.1 GCA_022736495.1 Desulfobacca acetoxidans | reverse complement strand
CAACATATTTTATAACTTATTCCGAATAATACCCATGGAAATTAGCTCTTTGTCTCAAAAATTGACGAATGAGCAGTACAGGCTTTCCAACGCGTGCGGGCGCAGGCTAAGGCCTGCGACTACCCTATTTTACAACACTTTATAATAGTTAAGATTTTTCTGGCTTTAAACTTATTGCCAGCCGTTGAGCAGATTGACCAAAAGTCATCCGGTCCCGGTGTTCAAATCAAAGCGCTTCAGCTTGCGCCATAAGGAGACCCGGTCGATTCCTAAAATTTCCGCGGCCTTGGTCTTGTTCCCATGCACCTGCTTGAGTACCCAGGAAATATATTCCTTTTCATTTTCTTCCAAGGTGGCGAACTCTCGCCGCTGATGGCGCTGCACCTGAAAATGTGGTTGTTGGAAATCTAGGGGCAAGTGCTGCATCTCGATGGCAGAGCCGCCGCACAGGGTCACGGCCCGCTCCATGATATTTTCCAACTCTCTGATATTACCGGGAAATTCGTAATTAAACAACACCTCCGTGACATCGTCGGAGATCTTGTCGATCTTTTTCCCCTGCACCTCAGAGAACTTCTCTAAGAAGTGCTGACATAACAATGGGATATCGTCCTTACGCTCCACCAGGGTGGGTACCTGCAGGGTGACCACGTTGATGCGGTAAAACAGATCCTGCCGGAAACTGCCTGCGTCCACCGCACCCTTCAGATCTTTGTTGGTGGCGGCCAGGACCCGGATATCCACGGGGATTTCGGTGGTGCCGCCCACCCGCATCAGGGTCTTGTCCTGGAGGACCCTCAGCAGCTTGACCTGCATGGATGTGGGCATGTCGCCAATTTCATCCAGCAGGATCGTGCCACCCGAGGCGGCTTCCAAAAGCCCCTTTTTAACCCCCCGGGCGCCGGTAAAGGCTTCTTTTTCGTGGCCGAAGAGCTCGTTGGCCAATAACTCCTCACTGAAGGCGCCGCAATTGATGGCCAAAAAACGGTTGTTGGCCCGAGGGCTGAGATGATGGATGGCCTTGGCCACCAATTCCTTGCCGGTGCCGGTCTCGCCCAGGATAAGCACTGTGGCGTCGCTGGGGGCAATCTGTTCGATGGTCTTTTTCAACAGCTCGATCTTGGGACTTTTCCCGACCAGAAAAGGCACCGTCTTCTGGCTCTGCACCTGCCGCTTCAGTTCGGTGACTTCCTGGCGCAGGGAGCGTTTTTCCAGGGCCTTGCTCACCAGGATGCGCACCTCGTCAATTTTGTAGGGCTTGGGCAGATAGTGATAGGCCCCCTTTTGCATGGCCTCCACCGCGGTGGACACCGTGGCAAACCCGGTGATCATGATGACTTCCGTATCGGGGTAAAGCTCCTTGGTGCGCTCCAATACCTGCAAGCCGTCCACCTGCTGCATGCGCAAATCCGTCATGACCAGGTCAAACTCTTGTTTTTCCAGTTCCTTAAAGGCCAGGACGCCGCTTTCCACCGCCATGGTGTCATACCCTTCTTTCTTGAGCACATGGTCCAGGTTTTCCCGGGCAATCAATTCATCTTCGACGATGAGGATCTTACTGCGTCTCGTCATGAGGCCCTCTCTGGCTTACATGGGGATTATACGGCATACGGATAGTAAACCTGGTGCCCTCCCCCTCTTTGCTGTCCACGGCAATATGGCCATGGTGTTTCTCGATAATCCCATACACAATGGATAATCCCAACCCGGTGCCGACTCCCACTTCTTTTGTGGTATAGAAGGGATCAAAGACCCGGTCCAATTCGTCCTTGGGGATGCCCTCCCCGGTATCCTCAACGGTGATGACAGCCTCCTGTGTGGTCGGGTCGGTCGTGGCCGCAATGCGAATTTCCCCGGGGGTCTCTTTGATGGCCTGGGTGGCGTTCATCAAGAGATTCAAGAAGACCTCCTGCATCCGCTGGGCGTCTAATTCCAAAATCAGGTCTTGGGGAACTTCATCCACGAGATCTATCCCTGGAGAAACCTGGCTGGAGATGAGCCGGATGGACCGCTTGACCACGTCTTCCAAGGGGGTGGGCTTGAGGGAGAATTCCCGCACCCGGGAAAACTCCAACAACCCCTTGACGATATCCCGGGCCCGGTAAACCTCCTGCTCCACGTTGGTCAACATTTTTCTGACGAAATCCAGGTTGGCCTGGTCCAATTCCTCCAGGATGATCTGACAGGACGTGGATATGTTATTAAGGGGATTGTTCAACTGGTGGGCAATCCCTGCGGTCAAGACCCCCAGAGACGACATCTTTTTGCCCTGGACCAGCTGGTCCTGGCGCCGTTCCAGCTCGGCCACCATGCGGTTGAAGGCTTCCACCACCCGCTGGGTTTCGTCTCGGGTGTCCAGCACCGGCAGCGGCTTGAAATCCCCCTGGGCAATGCGCCTGGTGGTATTCTCAATCACCCGCAAGGGGAGAATGATCTTGCGGCTGACAATATATATAAGGAATCCCATGAAGGCCAGAAAAACAACCAGGGAGATGAGGAGCTGGGTCTTCAAGGTAGTGATAATTTCTAGAATCCGCAAGCGCTCGAACTGGACCAACTTCACCGAGAGGTCTACCAGGGCCTTTCCCCAGGTGCGCAGTTGCTCTTCCAGCCCCCGGCTTTCCGCTTGGCCGCGTTCCCCGGATTTCCCCAGTTGCTCCATTAATCCCCGGTAGGCAAGCAAATTCTGTTTAAAGGTCTCCATTTGGGAAGCCACCTTGAGGTTTTTGACGTCGAGGGTGGCCAGAATCTCCAGGGCCTTTTGGGTATAGAGCTGGTTTTCTTTAAAATCCCCTTCCAGGCCGTAGAGAAGATAGTTCTTCTCATAGCGGCGTATCTCTAAGACGATCTCCCGCAAGTCATCGGCAATCTGGACCACGTGCTGCTTCAGCTCGATGGCGTGGAGATAGTGATAGGAAAACCCGCCGATAAATCCGATGGCCAGGACGCAGGCGGCAAATCCCAAGATCACTTTCTGGCGAATATTCAGGTACAAGAGATTCATCCCTCCGGTTAAGAATAGTATCTCAGGCTTTGTACGCGATGTCGGTAATCAGCGGGTTTTATGACTTTCGTATTGTTTTTGCAACACCATATTTTTATCCCAAAAACCCGCCAGATTTTATCTTTAGAGAAAAAGCTTTGTTCTAGATTGAATGCTATCCCGCAGAACCATTATTAATTATTATTATTTTGCCATGATTCGATGCATTTTGCAACAGGGATATTGACAGAGAAAAGGACTTGACAGCTTGTGATATTTTTAACATACTACCGACAATCTGAATTTTGGGAGGGAAAAGGCAGGATGGATATTTATCTTCCCATTGCGGGTATGAGTATTAACTTTTTCCTGGTCCTGGGGATCGGGGGCATGGTCGGCTTTCTCTCCGGGCTGTTCGGGGTCGGCGGGGGCTTCCTTCTCACCCCGCTGATGATGATGATCGGCATCCCGCCGGCCGTGGCGGCTGCCTCCGACTCTAACCAGATCGTGGCCGCAGCCTCCTCCGGGGCCTTTGCCCATTGGCGCCTAGGGAATGTGGACTTCAAGATGGGTCTGGTGATTCTGGCCGGAGGCATCTTCGGCGGCACCATTGGGGTGCAGTTGGTTAAGATTCTTCGAGCCCTGGGCAATTTCGAGTTCGTCATGAAAGTGGTGTATGTGCTCATGTTAGGTCTGGTGGGCGGCGCCATGTTCGTGGAGAGCCTGCGCACCATCCGCCGCAGCAAGGGCGCTGCCGCGGCAGCCGTAATGCCCCCCACCGCGGGGGAGTCGGGCCTCACCCGAATATTCAACAAACTACCCTTAAAGATGGACTTCCATCGTTCTGGGTTGAATACCTCGGCCATTTTCCCCTTTTCCATCGGCACCATTGTAGGGATCCTGGCGGCTATCCTGGGGGTGGGCGGCGGTTTTATCATGGTCCCGGCCATGATCTATATCATCGGCATGCCTACCATCGCCGCCATCGGCACCGACTTGTTTCAGATCGTGCTTACCTCGGCCAACGTCACCCTCCAGCAGGCCTTCGTCAACCACACCGTTGATCTTTTGCTTGCCTTGATTCTCCTGGGCGGCTCCACTATCGGGGCCCAGTTCGGGGCGGTGGCGGGCAAACGGCTCAAAGGGGAACAGATTCGCATCCTCCTGGCTATCATCGTGCTGGCCCTGACTGTCAAGATCTTCTTGGACCTGGTGCTCACCCCCACCGATCTGGTGAGTCTGGTGGCAGGTGGAGGAGGACACTAAAATGAAAAAAATCTTGACTCTGCTCCTGACCGGCTGCCTGTTATGCCTCTGGGGGACCCAAGCCCTTGCCGTAACTCCTGAAGCGCAACAGAAGGTCGTCACGTCGGCTTCGAAAAACCTCGTCGAAATCGGTCTCACTTACCGCGGGGATCAAATCTTCTTCTTCGGAGTCAACCCGGTCCCTGGTTCCGATGTGGTCATTAAGCTCACCGCCGAAAAAGAGGAATCCGTCAAACTCTCCATGAAAGGCCGGGTCGGACCCTTCTGGATGACCGTCAAACAGTATGAAGTCACCGGCGCCCCCTTTATCTATAAGCTTCATACCACCAAACCCCTGGACCAGATCATCTCCACAGAAACGGCTCAGAAGCTGGAATTGGGGTATGACGCAGTGCGCCATAGAATGAAGTTGCACCTCATCCGGGGGGAGGCGGCCCCCGACGACGCCGATGTGATCTGGAAGGGTCTGCTCAAAATCAAGGAGCGGGCTAACCTTTTCAATATCGTGGAGGACGCCACGCGCCTGGAGATCGCCGAAGGCAAAGTCTTCAAGCACTACTTCCGCTTTCCCCCTGCGGCTACAGAAGGCCGCTATCAGGTGGAATCCTTCTGCTTCCAGAAGGGTGAACTGGTGGGTTACGGCAAAGATGTAATCGAAATTAGGAAAGTAGGCCTGGAACACTGGCTCACCCAAACCTCCAAAAATTCCGCAGTCTTTTATGGCATCATGGCGGTGGTCGTAGCCCTGGGGGCCGGGTTGCTGGTGGGAGTCATCTTCGGGAAAGGAGGGCACCACTAATGGCCACAGAAAAAGCCAAGTCGATTGCCGTGGCGGTGGATGGGTCCGCCGCTAGTTGGGAAGCCATGCAGAGGGCTCTCAATATGGCCCGTTTATTGGAGTTGCCCTTGGATGTCCTCCATGTAGTCCAACTGCGGAAAGCCGGTTACTTCGCTTTTATCGACCGGCACCTGAAGGAGGATCAGGAGGCCTATGCCAAAAATGTGCTCCAGGAAGCAATCCAGCGGGGCGAAAAAAAGGGGGTGGAAGTCCACACCCATATTCTGCAAGGAGAACAGGACCCCTCCGCAGCTATCATCAATTTTCTGGATCAAGCCAGGGGCGTGAAATTCCTGGTATTGGGCACCCACGGCCATGGGTTCATGGGCCGGCATCTCCTGGGCTCCACCACTGAGCGGGTAGTCCGGGAAGTGGCCCGCCGCGCCCTGCCGGTGCCCGTGCTAGTAGTGCCCTTCACCAAGGCACCGGAAGGCGAAGAAAGCGGCCCCCCACAAGTGCCTTCATATTAACCCTGAATTTCAGGCAAACCGGATAAAAGTTTAGGGGAGCCGGGTTAATCCGGCTCTCCTTTTTATGGCCTTCTTCTTGGCTGGGTCCGACTCGGCCTGCCCGCGTAAAATCTTCTGAATCGGTGAGTCTCCAAGCGCCTCGCCAAGGGTTGTACCCGCTATGCCCCTTCAGAAAGTCCCGGTCAGGGGCGAAACCTGGCCCGCGTGGAGGTAATACTTGGCCACCATGATTTCCAGGACCTGGGTATCCACGGCTGTCCGGATGATGGAGCTGACCCGGAGCAGGGTCGCTTCCAGCGCTTTGAGGTGGAGGTCGGTGGCGGCTTCCACCAGGTCTTTGCCGCTGTTCCCGGCCTGGCGGGCCTGAGCCACCGCAGGGGCGATCTGTTCCACAATGGTCGCGATATGGTCATGGGCAGCCTCGGGATGCTCCACCGCCGCAGTGACCGCTCCGCAGCCTTCATGGCCCTTGATCACCAGTAATGGCACGTGGAGATGCGCCACCGCGTATTCCAGACTGCCGATGCTGGTAGGGTCCAGCACCAAGCCGGCGGTGCGCACCACAAAGAGGTCCCCCAGGCTCTGATCAAAGATGAGCTCCGCGGGAACCCGGGAATCGGAGCAGCAGAGCACTGCGGCTACCGGTTGCTGGCCTTGAGTCAGGGTGCGCCGCAAGTCCAGTAAATTCCGCCCCTGAAAGAGCCCCTGGACAAACCGCATGTTGCCTTCAATTAAACGATGCCATACCTCTCTGCCAGTGATAACTCGCTCCGAATGATGTGTCATAATAATTCGTCTTTCCTTTCGCCATCGCTGGTCAAGGAAACCTCGGCAATGACCGGAGGAGGTCGCAAGACCAGGCGCTACTACAACGGCTTAACTGCGGCTTGCCAAGCCGCACGGGCTATTTCCCTCAGCAACCGCCGCCGCGGAAAATAATCAACACCGCCACTAGGAGCAGGATAGCTATCCATTCCATAAACATTGTCCTTTCTTAATATCGCTCTTACGTTGGAGCGAACCCAGGTGTCAGCTCGGTTTGAGGGCGCACATGCAGGTGCGCCCCCGAAAAAACAAGTCAAAATATATCAGCGCGGCCAGGCTAGTTGGCCTCCAACTGTTGTTTGAGGGCTTTGTTTTGCCGCACCATGTCCCGTCAGCGCTAGTGTTTAATTGCATAAATTAACGATAGTATTTTTTAGCTGTGAACCCTTT
>DZCR01000165.1 GCA_022736495.1 Desulfobacca acetoxidans | reverse complement strand
TTTCTGAAATTTATAAGTTTAGTTATCCTAATATAGTTGATATATCAAAAAATATTGATGTAATATGGTTTAATAGAAGAAATATGCCATCAAAGCTTTTTGAAATTGAACATACAACAGTTATTTACAATTCTTTACTAAAATTTGTAGAACTCCAGGACTTTTACACCAGGTATTATATTGTAGCAGACGATATAAGGAGGAAAGAATTTAAATTAAAGCTGTCCTTGCAAGCCTTTTCCCCCATTTTTAAGCGGGTTGGTTTTTGGAGCTATGATGATGTTGCTGAATTACATACAAAAATTAGTGAATATTTGACCATAAAATGTAAAATAGGGAATATGAAACAGTTATAGGGACAAGTTATGATATTAAATAAATGGGCCATAGCTATTGCGGAGAGGATAACCGACGAGTGGGATGGTAAATCAGAATTTCCAGAAGATGCTGATTTATTAAAAGAGGTGCTTATGAAAGCATTGAGTGCTGTACCTGACGAGTGTATGCGGCTTATTGGTACAGGTATAATTGAAGAGTCTTATTTTGAGCAACTTTCTTAAAACAAAAAATGGTATGACATTGTAAACAGGATTAATAATTAACTAAAAACAAATATTGTATCTATAACAAAGAATATTGTATTCATAGAATATCCCATAATAGCTATGCTCAAGAAAGAAAAATGGCCTCCATCCAAATGGAAACATTTCCGCCCCCTGTACCGATCGCCGACTTTTGGGTAGGCGGCGGCGACCTGGTGATGATCGCCGGGCCCTGCGTCATCGAGTCCGCGGACACGACCCTGGCCATCGCCCGGACCTTGAAGGAGTATGCCGGGGAACTGGGCCTGCCGGTGATCTTCAAGGCCTCCTACGATAAGGCCAACCGCACCTCTGTTACTTCCTTTCGCGGACCCGGCCTTGCAAAAGGCCTAGAAATCCTGGCGCGGGTAAAAGATGAAGTGGGCCTGCCGGTGATTTCCGACGTGCATCAGGTGGCGGACGTCGCGCCCGCCGCCGAGGTTTTGGATGTCCTCCAGATCCCGGCCTTTCTCTGCCGCCAAACCGACCTGCTGGTGGCTGCGGCCGCTACAGGCAAGGCGGTCAATATCAAAAAAGGCCAGTTTATGGCCCCCTGGGACATGGGCCAGGCGGTGGACAAGGTCTTCTCCACCGGCAATCGCCGGGTGCTCTTGACCGAACGGGGCGCCATGTTCGGCTACAACAACCTGGTGGTGGATTTCCGCAGCCTGCCCATTATGCAAGGCCTGGGCTGCCCGGTGGTTCTGGACGTGACCCACAGCGTCCAGCTCCCCGGGGGGCAGGGCGCCTGCTCCGGCGGCCAACGGGAACATATCCCCCTGCTCGCCCGGGCCGGGGTGGCCGCGGGGGTGGACGCCCTGTTCATGGAGGTCCATCCCGACCCTGACGCGGCCCTCTGCGACGGCCCCAACTCTCTGTTGTTGTCCGAGGTCCTGCCCCTGTGGCGGAAACTTGCGGCCCTGCACCGGCTGGTCCGGGACCAGGAAGTGGGCGCGTAAATTATCAATGCGGAACGAAACTCGAAGGAACCAATTTTTCGCCTGATGTTACTTTTGGGAGTTTTTCTGAAAAGCTCATTTGTGGGGTCCCATAGCCACTAATCTGCAAGTGGATTCTGCTGCCAGAACTCTGCAAGTTGGGCATGAAAGACTCTTCGCAGGGCCTGCTTTGCATCCTTGCGTTGGTTAGAGCCTAAGACGCCTCGGTAGAATAAAGTGAGTTCCATAAAAGCGCAACAATGCCACTTGTCAGCATTATCTCGCCAGCCGAGGAGGAGACCCGATTACCTGCCCAGAAAACCGAAAACCATCTGCTGGTTGCGCAGGGCGTAAATTTCCGATCTGATGGAGCGCTTCTGGGCCTGTTCGAATTCGCTCTTGGCTTCCTTCTGGTATTTCAGGTAGAGGTCCGGCTGGGTCGTCTCAATTTTAACGGCTTTCTGCGTTTTCTCGTCCGCCGACTTCATCAGGCGTTCCGCCTGGGCCAATTCATCTGCGGCCAGCTTCTGATTGATGGCTTCCTGCTGGACCTCTTTATCCGTCAAGGCCCGGTCCTTCTGTTGGGGGCCGCATTCTTTCTGCAGAATGGTGAACAGGGAGTTGGCTTCCTTCAAACGGGCCTTGGCTTCCGCAACATAGCCGGCGGCCAATTTCTTCTCGGCGTCATCCACAAGCTTCACCGCCCGCTTGTAAAGGATGGCATGATCAGGGCCGCACTTGACCGGAGGGTTCTGGGCCAGGACTGCCAGAGGCACAAATAAAAGGAGTGCTCCAAAAACCGTTGGTACCAACCAGAGTCGAATCATAATAAGTCCCTTGTCAATTTAGCTGAAAAGTTTCCGTGATGGCCCGGTGCAACCGGGGCCGATAGATGATATCAAAAGCCGATTCTTTCCCGGGGAACAGCATCAAGGCCTGGCTGCGGATATTTTCCACCACCTGTCGCGCCTGGAACAGGGAAAAAGACCCGGAGCGAATTTCCATCAAGGCCAGATCCACTAAAAAGCGCAGGTACCTGAGCCGCCGGTTCTCTTCTTTAATCGCCTGGGCAAAAGCCGCCTCATCCAGGTCGGGCACGTTGTTCTCCCGGAAAATGCTTCAGCGCGGGACCGGTAAGCATGCCATCACCGGCACTCCCGGTGCGGGTTCCCATCCAGACGGAACCTATTCTAACTTGGACTCCTTGTCATGTAAAGGAGAAAGCCTGACCGACGTCGAAGTGGCGGGGACTGAAGCCGCGGCGGGAGTTGGCGCCTCCGGGGCCTTGGTGATATCAGAGGCAATCCCGTCTCGCCTCCTGAGTATACTCGGGACCTTACTCCAATCGATGCGGTCGGTAATCCCGTAGTATTCGGCCATACTCTTGACATAATCCAGGGGATGCAACTCCCACTGGTAAATATTGAGATTGGCTTCCAGGACGACCTTGCCCTGGGGGGTGACGGCTATTTTGATGGGCCGATAGATAATCTTTACCGGGGTTCCCACCGGGATCTGGGGAAAGAGTTGTTCGATCTCATGGGGGAGCATGCGGATGCAGCCGTGGGACACCGAGTAGCCCACGCTCCAGGGGCGGTTGGTGGCATGAATGCCGACTCCGGCGGCAGTGGTGCCCATGTAAAACTTCCCCAGGGGATTCTTAGGACCCGGGGGCACCTTTTCGATCACCCGCTGACCCGTTTCTTCCATCTCCTCCTGGATGGACGGCGGCACGTTCCAGATGGGATTCTTGCGTTTTTCGAAGATCTTATATGTCCCGGTGGGAGTGGGCCAACTTAGTTTGCCCACGGCCAGGGTATAGCGCCGCTGGTAAATCCCATCTTTAAAGTAGTAGAGATTCAGCTCCGGCAGGTTGATGACCAGGCCGTCTCTCAGTTCTGCCGGGACGATGTGGGTATTGTTGATCTTGATGCTCTCACCGGCGTTAAGCCTGTAGGGCTTCTTCAGGCGATTCTGCCCCACCACCACCGTCCAGCGCATCCCCCGCTCCAGGGCCAGCTGGGCCACGCCGGTGCGTTTGGCCACCGCAACCGTTTCCTCACCTCCGGCCACCTGGCTATAGAGGGGCGGAGCCGTGTCTGACGCGGCCGCGGCGCCTACCCCGGCCATCAGGACTAAGACCATAAGCCAAATTCTTGCAACCATCATCAATATTCGACCTCTGCTTCATAAGGGAAATGGTCAGAAGGATAGCGACCATCCTGACTGTCTGTGACAATGGCCACCCGCCGGACCCGAAATGGCGGCGTCGCCAGAATCCAGTCGATGCGGCTGCCTTTGCGTGCGCCATCGAACCCGTGTTGGGTGGAAGCCTCTTGCCCCGGCGGATGTAATGCTCTCCAGGTATCCCGGAGAGGACTGTCCCCGGCGAGGAGTTCCCGGTAAACCGGGTCCTCCGGCGGCTCATTAAAATCCCCTACCAAGATAATCGGCAGATTCAAGGAAAAGAAAAAATTGCGAATCATCCGGGCGCCCCCCTGCCGGGCCGCCGCCGAGATGTGATCCAGGTGGGTGTTGATGAAATAAAAGCTCAGTTCCCGGCCGGTTTCCTGGAAAAGTCCATAGGTGACCATCCGGGGAAAGGCTGAGCCCCAACTCAGGCTGCGGTGCACCGTTGGGGTTTCGGAGAGCCAGAATTCATTACTCTCGCCCACCTGAAAGCGGTCAGCCCGATAGAAGATGGTGGGGTATTGGCAGGTGGGGTCCACCCGGCGATGGGCCGTTAGCGGCAAGTAGCCCGGCAGATGCCCCTCAAGGTATTGTAGTTGGAGCACCGTGCCTTCCTGGGTGCCCAACAGGTCCGGCCGCTGGGTTAAGATGACCTCCGCCACCAGTTCCTTCCTAAACTCCCATGCATCGGGACCATCCAGGGGATTCGCAAACCTGAGATTAAACGTCATAACGCGCATGAGTGCTCAACCGAACCCCACTCGCAAAGGCTGAGGGAAGAACATCTCCTGGGACGTGCGCAGAAATTGGGCATCCGTCATAGAAGCCAGGAAGTCCCGGACGATTTCCGCAGGCTGGCGAGACTCCCGATAGCCGGAATCCATGTTGGCCAGAAAATCTCCCCAGATGGGGGAATCTTCCCGGCCCGCCGCTATATCCTCCAAAAACCGGTCAAAGAGATGTAGGAACAAGACCTCGATCTTGGGGGTCTCCCGCTTGATCAGGATATTATCGTAGATGCGCCGGTAATTGAACTCCTTGAGCTTTTTTAAGAGGCCGCCGACTTCAGGACTATACCCCACATAGTTTTTATCAAAGCTGTGGGTGATGAGATCGGCCACCAGGCTGTAAACCATGGCGCCGTTGGTGCGGCCCAGACCCGCAGCAATCTCCGGCGGCAATTCTTCCCGGTGCACCAGCTTCAGGGTAATGGCGTCCTCCAGGTCCCGGCCAATATAACTGATGGTATCCGCCAGGCGGACCACGCAGCCTTCCAGCGTCATGGGCTTTAAAGACCTCGCCGGGTCGGCCAACTTGAGCCGAATCTCTTCCTCTAAATGGGCAAAGGTCTTGTCTCCCTGGGGGGAAAGTCGTTCCAGGTGGGTCTCGCCATCGTGGCACAAAATCCCGTCCAGGACCTGCAGGGAGAGGTTGAGCCCCCGCCCCCGTTTTTCCAGGCGATCAAGGAACGCCACGCCCTGAATACTATGGAGAAAGGGGCCGATGCCATGGGTTGCGCAAATGCCCGACAAAATACGCTCCCCGTCATGGCCGAAGGGCGGGTGGCCGATATCATGGCCCAGGGCGATGGCCTCCAAAAGATCCTCATTCAGGCGGAGAAACTTGCCGATAGTCCGCGCGATCTTGGACAGGAGCTGAACGTGCAGCACCCGGTGGCTGATATGTTCGTGTTCGATGAGATAAAAGACCTGGGTTTTGTCGATATATCGGGTGTAGGCCTGGGAGTGGAGGATGCGGTCGGCGTCCACCGCAAAATTCTGGCGGTGACCCTCGGCGATCCGCTCTTCAAAGCACCGCCGCATGGCCGCCACACTCCGGCAGGCATAAGGCGAGAGCCAGCTTTCCTCCTGCTTATCCAGGATTTGCCGTAATTCCGCCAGGTTAACCATCAGGCACCCACTTCCCCCCTGGTAATCATACCATAGAGCCTGCCAGCGCTCAAGAGCCTATAATGTCAAGCACCATTGAACTTGCAGGGCATCTGCTTATAATAAAGATAACTAGTGGTAACCGTGAGCCCCTTCGGGGGTCGCCAGGGATCAAAGGCGCCGGCGGAAGCGGCACTGCCTCCAACCTTATTCAGCTTAAAGGAGCCGACCATGGTCAAGGTGTTGATGGAAAGGACGATTCGAGGACAAAACGTGGGCCATATCGTGCGTCTGCTGCGTCACCTCAGGATCACGGCCATGCAGCAGCCTGGCTATATCACCGGCGAGACTCTGCATGGGGTGGATGACCCCAACTATTACCTGGTGATCAGCACCTGGGAATCCCCGGAACAATGGCAGAACTGGTATAATAACCCGGAACGGCAAAGATTGGCCGCCGAAATTGACAGCTATCTGGAATCCCCTACCCGCACCCGGATTCTGACCACCTGAGGTTGAGGCCTCTGGGGCCTTTCTACGGCCATCGCCGACCGGTGTCTGGGGCGGGTTTCAAACCTGCCCCGGACCTATTACCAGGAGAGCAGTTCCAGTCCCGGCATTCCGGGCTCAGGCCCCATGGGCGGCGAGGTTTTCTAACCCCTTTCCCGCCCCCAAATTGGCGCCTCCTCGGCAGCAAAAATTTTTTTCCGGCTAGTCAGGCCGGCAACGATCTGAGGTAATCTTTCACCGTTACTTGGGAAGAAACTTGAGTAACTGAACTGAGCCGGCCGCGCATCTTATTTGCTACTCTGAGACTTGTCTTTATTCTTACAAGTTTTTCAGTACGGCCTCTGCATAGTCTCAATGCCGTTGCCGTAAGAAAAAGCCCCTGCTTTAATTTCCCATAACACACAGATATATAAGCAGGTTATGAGTTTTCCCTATGATCGCGTCGTGAAAATACCCTGCCCGCGCGGGCAGGATATGAGGATTCTGCGAATTTTTCCTCCCCGCATTCCTCCTGCGTTTCTGGCCGGACAGAAAATAAAATCTCTGAATCAACCCTGAATACTCGCCACCGGGAGAACAAGCCGGGACCGGATATTTATGGCTGCGATCATTGTACAAAATAAGCGGCTTATTCTCCTCTGTTTGGCTATAATTTCTTAAAGAAAATAT
>DZCR01000026.1:3518-27622 GCA_022736495.1 Desulfobacca acetoxidans | reverse complement strand
GGGGGAAAATAGTGCATGTGCATGGGTCTTGCCTGGATTTTAGGCCTCCAACTTCACCCGCTTAAACCTTCGCTTGCCCACTTTGAGGAGGTAAGATTTCCCAACGGCTAATTCCAAGTTGTCATCAGTAACCTTTTCACCGTCCACTTGTACGCCTCCCTGGGTGATGAGGCGCCGGGCCTCGGAGGTGCTGGCCGCCAGGCCTGCGTCTACCAAAAGCCGCGGCAGCCATAGGGTGGGTGAGGCGATCTTCAGGGTTATTGCCTCGATCTCCTCGGGCAACTCTCTCTCCCGCAGGACGCGAATAAACTCCGCCGCTTCATGCTCCGCCGCGGCCCGGCTGTGGTAGCGGGCCACGATTTCTTTGGCCAAATCTTCTTTCACCTGGCGAGGGTGCTTGGCTCCCGAAGCCAGGTCGGCCTTCAACCCGGCTAGCGCCTCAGGGGTGATATCCGTCAAGAGCTCATAATAACGCATCATTAAGTCGTCAGAGATGGACATGAGTTTGCCGAACATCTCTTTGGCCGGCTCGTCGATGCCCACGTAGTTGCCCAGGGATTTGCTCATCTTCTGGACCCCGTCCAGGCCTTCCAATAAGGGCAGGGTGATCACTATCTGGGGCGCCTGGCCATATTCCCGCTGCAAATCGCGGCCTACCAGGAGGTTGAAGGTCTGGTCGGTGCCGCCGAGCTCGACGTCGGCTTCAAGGGCCACGGAATCATAGCCCTGGATCAGAGGATAGAGGAATTCGTGGATGCTGATGGGGGTCTGGGTGGTGTAGCGCTTATGAAAATCCTCCCGCTCCAGCATCCGGGCCACGGTGTGCCGGGCCGCCAGGCGGATGAGGTCCTGGGCCTGCATGGGCTTCATCCAGCGGCTGTTGAAGTCCACGATGGTCTTTTCCGGGTCCAGCACCTTGAATATCTGGCGCTCGTAGGTGGCGGCGTTGGCCTTGACCTGTTCTTCGGTTAAGGGCGGCCGGGTCTCGCTCTTGCCGGAGGGGTCGCCGATCAAGCCGGTGAAGTCGCCGATGAGAAAGATGACCTGGTGGCCCAGGTCCTGGAAATTCTTGAGCTTTTGAATGAGCACCGTGTGGCCCAGGTGCAAATCCGGGGCGGTGGGGTCGAACCCGGCCTTGACCCGCAGGGGTTTCCCCGTGGCCCGGGCCTTCTCCAGGCGGGCGGCCAGTTCCTCTTCCCGAATGATGTCATGACAGCCCTGCTTGATCATGGCCAGCTGTTCCGGTACTGGTTTCACGAATGTATCTCTCCGATTAGTTTAATTGAGGAAAGCGGGACCAAACTCCTGGGAATGGCTGCGATGACCTAGCCCCACCAGACAGGTCTGCCTATTATGGCAGCATAATCATATAATTTTGTCAGATTATTTCCGGCAGGGCAAGACAAGAGGGGCACGGCACGCCGCGCCCCCACAAAAACTACGGGTTACTACCCCTCGACTCAGGTCAATTGTCAGGTACACAGCCGGACTTTCACTTTTCTATCCGCTAAGCGACAACTGGCTTCTAACAACTCTCATTTAAAACCCCAGCCAGCGAACTTCCCGCCCTTTTCGAGGCGGCGCCGGCGGTTCCTTGGCGGAGTAGCCGATGGGGGTGATGGCCAGCAGTTGCTGGTCCTCTTTCCCCAAAAAACTTCAAGATCTCTTTTTCCAGGTAATTGGCCCCGGTCATCCAGCAGGTGCCCAAGCCTTCGGCGTGGGCGGCCAGGAGCAGGTTCTGGAAAAGGGCGGCGCCGCTCTTCTGGATGTTGGCCACGTGCATGCCGGGATCGGCATTTTTATTGATGGTCACCGCGATGACCACTGGGGCGCCTCCCAGATTTTTGAAAAACTTCATCACCAACTCCTGCCC
Organism: Desulfobacca acetoxidans; assembly: GCA_022736495.1. The sequence goes on along the minus strand of DZCR01000026.1, from coordinate 25,749 downwards.
CTTTTCCGGAATGCCGGCTTTCTGCAATTCAGAGAAATTTGGTGGCCTGGCTCGCCAGTTCCACAAACTCATCACGGATCTTGCCGGCTATCAGCATGATCTCCCAAGCCTGGGCGTTGGTCCCGGAGGGAGCCCAGAGGGCGGCGTCGATTACCTTTTCCAAATTACTTCCCGGCTCGGCAAGTCGGGTTTGTACATCCGGTGACTACGGCGATGGTGAATGGCATCATACAAGTCCATAGCTACCTCCTTGGGGTGTCTGGTAAAATTTTTCTTTAAGCCGACGTGCTGTTAAACGAGATTTTTCCGGATAAGGCCTGATGCACAGGGCAGAGGTGCGCGGCCTGGAGTAAGGCCTGGCGCTGTGCTTCACTCAGGGAGCCTGTGAACAGACTCTTCCCTAAAGCGTCGGTGCATCCAGAAATCCATAGGTTGTGGGTTCGAAGAGATCTTGCCGCTCGCCCAAATCCCGGTAGAACCGGGCTTCGGCGTCTTTGCCGCGCTTTTCACACCCCTGGGCGTAGATGGCGCATTTGTGGGCCAGCGTCCGGCGGGCCGCCCGGACATAGGGCGCGGGCAGGTCCGCGTCCCCCAGCAGCTTGACCAGGGCCCGGATGCGGAACCGGTCGAGGCCCCATTGGCCGGAGAGCTGGTCCGCATGGCCGCCCCGCTTGATTATCAAGGGCGCCTCCACCAGTCCGACTTGGTAGCGCCAGCTTAGCCGCAGCCAGAGATCATAGTCTTCAGCCGCGGGCAAATCTTCGTCAAAACCATCGTGGTCCGCCAGCAACCGCCGGTGCAGAACCACTGCCGACGGGCTCACCATGCAGCGCGTAAGCGATGGCAGAAAGATCCTGCCCGCCACTTTCCGGTGGCTTGCCGGCTTATTCACCCGAACGCCATGCCGCACCCAAATTTCATCGGTCTGGCAGAGGAGCAAGCCTGGCCGCTCCCCAAGATAGGCCATTTGCCGGGCGAGTTTTTCGGGCAGCCACAGGTCGTCCGAATCCAGGAAGGCCAGCCACTCGCCCCGGGCCGCGGCCGCACCCAGGTTCCGAGCGGCGGCCACCCCTCTGCGACGAGGCTGTCGTAACAACCTGACATCCTCCCAGGGGGCCAGGGCCGCGGCGGTATCATCCGTGGAGCCGTCATCCACCACCAGGATCTCGAGGTCCTGGAAGGTTTGAGCTTTAACCGAGGCCACGGCTTCGGTCACCAGTGCGGCCCGGTTATAGGTGGGGATAATCACGCTGACCCAGGGCACCATAAGGAAAACTTACCAGAAATTCAGTAAAATTCAAGGAGGCGCAATAAGGGAGGATTTGAGGCGGGCCGCCGCGGCCCGGAAATATCGCGCCAAGATGGCAACCTTGCGGGAGCAGGGGGACCGGGCCGCGGCAATCTCGCCCCCCTGCCAGAGCGTCCCCACCTCGGCCAGCCTCGGAATTTTCGTGATTAAATAATTGGCCGGGGAGGCCCTTTCTGTGATAACTTTAACATCTCAAGGAACCTGGAATCAGGAGTGTTGCATGACCCCTCGTTACGAACCCCGCCCCCTGGAAGCCAAGTGGCAGCGCCTCTGGAAGGAGCGGCGGCTGTTTAATGCGACAGAAGATCCGTCTCGTCCGAAATACTACGTCCTGGAGATGTTCCCGTACCCTTCCGGGCGCATCCACATGGGCCACGTGCGCAACTATACCATCGGGGATGTGGTGGCCCGGTACAAGCGGATGCGGGGCTTCAACGTGCTCCATCCCATGGGTTGGGATGCCTTCGGGCTCCCGGCTGAAAATGCCGCCATGGCCCGGGGGCTCCATCCCGCCGCCTGGACCTACGACAATATCGCCTACATGCGCAACCAGCTCAAGGAACTGGGCTACAGTTATGATTGGCCCCGGGAGCTGGCCACCTGCGATCCGAATTACTACCGCTGGGAACAGTTGGTATTCATCGAGATGTTTCGCCGGGGGCTGGCGTACAAGAAAGAGGCCCCGGTCAACTGGTGCCCACAGTGCCAGACGGTGCTGGCCAACGAACAGGTGGAAGAGGGACTTTGCTGGCGCTGCGATTCGCCGGTGCACCTGAAAGAACTCAACCAGTGGTTTTTCAAGATCACGGCCTATGCCGAAGAACTGCTGGCCGATCTGGACCAGCTCACCCACTGGCCGGAGCGGGTCCTCACCATGCAGCGCCACTGGATCGGCAAGTCCCCGGGGGCCGAGATCTATTTTCCCCTGGCCCAAGGGGGCGAACCCATCACCGTCTTCACCACCAGGGCTGACACCCTGTTCGGGGCCACTTTCATGAGCCTGGCCCCGGAGCATCCTCTGGCCCTGGCCCTGGCCCAGGGCACTGGCCAGGAAGAAGCAGTGGGAAAATTTGTGGAGTACTGGCGGGCGCAGAACCGCAGCCGGGGCGCGCTGGAGGAGGTCACCAAGGAAGGAGTCTTCACCGGGAGCTATTGCGTCAACCCCGTCACCGGCGGGCAGATGCCCATCTATGTGGCCAATTTTGTGCTCATGGAGTATGGCGCCGGCGCGGTAATGGCGGTCCCGGCCCACGACCAGCGGGACTTCGAATTAGCCCAAAAATATGATTTGCCCATCAAGGTGGTGATCGAACCACAGGGGGAGAAGCTTAAGGCCGCGGACCTCACCGCCGCCTACGAGGACGAAGGCGTTCTGGCGGACTCCGGCCAGTTTACCGGAATGGCCAGCGCCGTAGCCAAGGAGGCCATCGCCGCCCACCTGGAAGAGAAAGGCCAGGGCAAACAGACGGTGAATTTTCGCCTCCGGGATTGGCTCATCTCCCGGCAGCGCTATTGGGGCGCGCCCATCCCCATCATTTACTGCAAGCGTTGCGGTTTGGTGCCGGTGCCAGAAAAAGACCTGCCGGTAGTCCTGCCCCTGGATGTTCAGATCACCGGCGAGGGCGGCTCTCCCCTGGCGCAGTTGCCGTCGTTTTACCGGGTGACCTGCCCCGCCTGCGGGGGCCTGGCCCGGCGGGAAGTGGACACCATGGACACCTTTGTGGAGTCCTCCTGGTATTTTCTGCGCTACGCCTGCGCCGACTATACCGAGGGCGTCCTGGACCCACCCCGGGTGAACTACTGGGCCCCGGTGGACCAGTATATCGGCGGCATCGAGCACGCGGTGCTGCATCTGCTGTATGCCCGCTTTTTCACCAAGGTCCTGCGGGACCTGGGGATGGTGGCCATCGACGAACCCTTTCAGCGGCTTTTGACCCAGGGCATGGTCCTCAAGGACGGGGCCAAGATGGCCAAATCCAAGGGCAACGTGGTGGACCCGGAGTACATGATCGCCGAATACGGCACCGATACCACCCGCCTGTTCCTGCTGTTCGCCGCGCCCCCGGAGAAAGACCTGGAGTGGAGCGACCAGGGGGTGGCCGGCTCCGCCCGTTTTCTGCAGCGCCTCTGGAACCTGGTGCAGGACCTGCTGCCGGACCTTCAGGGTGTTCCGCCATACCAGGGCGCCGGGACGGAATTGCCCGAGGGGCTCTCCGAGTTCCGCCATAAGGTGCACGCTACCATCAAGAAGGTGACCGAGGACATCGAGGACTCCTTCCACTTCAATACCGCCATCGCGGCGGTGATGGAACTGGTGAACGCCTTCTACCTGGCGGTGGAAAATCTGCCTAAAGAACAAACTACCTTAAGGGTGTTCCGGGAAGCGGTGGAGGCCGTTCTGCTCCTGGTCAGCCCCATGGTGCCCCACATCGCCGAAGAATTGTGGCAGGCCCTGGGTCATACGACCCTGCTGCTGGAGGTCCCCTGGCCCCAGGCCCAGGCCGAAGCCCTGACCGTCTCCACCCTGACGGTGGTTATCCAGGTCAACGGCAAGGTGAGAAGCCGCCTCCAGGTCCCGGCCTCGGCCACGGATGAAGACCTTAAAAACCTGGCCCTGGCCGACCCCGCCGTTGCCAAATGGCTGCAGGGCCAGCCGCCCAAAAAAGTGATCCTGGCCCGGCGCAAGCTGGTCAGTATTGTGGTGTGAGGGAGTGGGAATGACCATCTATCGCCTCGGGGTGCTCTGGTTACTGATAGTCAGCCTGTGGGGCTGCGGCTATCGGCCTATGGGGTCAGAGCCGCTCAATTCCCAGGACCGGCCGACCCTGGCTATTCCGTTGTTCGGCAATCGCTCCACCGAGGTGGGCCTGGAGGCCGTCTTTGCCACGGAACTGATCAACGCCTTTGCCCAGACCAGGGCGGTAAAGGTCGTCCCGGGAGACCGGGACGCGGAATACGTGCTGGAAGGCAAGGTCCGGTCCCTGGATAACTCGTCGGTGGCCTACAACTCCATCACCCAGTCCACGGTGCGCCGGGTAACCTTGAGGGTCGAGTTGACCCTGCGGAAGAAGCAGGGTGACAAGGTCCTCTGGAAGGAATCCCAGGTCCTGTCAGAAGATTACGTGGTGGACCCCAATTATCACGCCGGAGAAGCTACCAGGTCCGAAGGGATTCGGCGGGCCGCGGTCACGCTGGCCCGAAAGGTGCTGGATAAAGTGTTACTGGTGATATGATTGATTAAGGGGTAAGCCTTTAATAAAAATTTTCCAGTGAACCTTACTTGAGCGGGAAAAGAAAGGGGGTTGGGAAAATGAACGGGCGTTATACCTGGCCTACGGTGGGAGCCTTTGTTCTTCTGGTGGTCGCTTATGTCGTTATGGTCTATATCCTCTGGGTCCTTAACAAAGAAGGGGTGATCGGCCTTCAAACCGAGGTTAATGGGGATGTGCTGAAACTCATTGCCAGTCTGCCGTTGGTGGCCTTCTATCTGGTGGTGTTTCTAGCCGCCACCGCAGGATTTGCCCGGGCGGCCATAGTAATGAAAACCATGCCCCTGACCCAGGTCCTGAGCAAGGAATTAAAGAAAAAGACCATGGAAAGCTCCTCTATCCAAACCAAGATTCGGAGCGGAGGCCAGGTAGGCAAAGATACTTCTTTTTTACGGGCGCTCAATAACGTCACCTCCTCCCGTCTCCCTATTCTGGCAGTGGTGGAAATGGACCCGCAAACCCAAAAGGCATTGGTGACCGGGGTGGTCACGGCTGACGATTTCCTGAGAAAGATAGAGGAAGAAGTGGAAAAACGCCCCGGGCCGAACGATCCTGGCCTCTGGGAACGGTTGCAGGGGCTCACGGTCGATGATCTGCAACCTCGCAAGCCCACGGTAGTGACGGCCGACCAAAATCTTCAGTCTATCATTGACACTATGCTCAAAGAGCAATTCACCAAACTCATCGTGGTAGAAGATAAGCAGTCAATGAAATTCAAGGGCACCCTGGATATGCTGGACATGATGGGAGAGATTTTCGTAGGGGATTCTGAAGGTTAGGTAGGGCTACTTTTTGATGCCTGCTTGCGAGATACCCCCTCGCAGGGATTTTTTTGCTTGGACCATCGTTCGCCCAGCCGTCAGCCAATATGCGATTCTCGTAGATTGTAGCGATTGCCAAAAGTTTCTTCCTCTTATCCCCTCTCCCCCCAGCGGGGCCCCAGCGGGGGGAGAGGGCTAGGGTGAGAGGGGGAATAAAAGACTTTTGGCAGCATAAATATATTAAAAAATATGTCGCTTCCATGTCCCATCCCATCTTAGAACGCCACTTAGAGCGCCAAGCCCTCAAGCCCGTTTACCTCTTTTACGGGGACGAGGAGTTTTTGATGCAGCGGGCGCTGCTGCGCCTGGAGGCCGGGCTGACGGAGGTGGCGGGGGAGCCGCCGAGCCGGGTGCTCCGTGAGGCCCAGGAGGTGGGGCTGGCGGAATTTTTGGCCGAGGCCCGGGCGGCCACTCTCTGGGGACCGGGGCAGTTGCTCATCCTGCGCCGGGTGGAGGCCTACCCCGCGGTCCAACTCCAGGCCCTCACGGCCTACCTGGAGCACCCGGCGCCCCGGGCCTGGGTGGTGCTGTTGGCCGAAGGCTTGAAGGCCCGGGACGTGGAGAAACACGCGGTGTGGGGACGTCTGGCCCGGGAAGAGGCGGCCTTGGGGTTTCCCCGCCTGCGGGAAGGCGAGCTCTACCAATGGCTGACCCGGGAGGCCCGGCGGCAGGGCAAGAACCTGGCCTTGGCGGCCGCCCAGCGCCTGGTGGCGATGGTGGGCGACAATCTGGCGGAATTAAACCAGGAGTTGGAAAAACTGGCCCTGTATGCCGGAGCGGAAAATACCCTGACCCCGGCCCTGGTGACGCAGTTGGCCAGTCACAGCCGGACCTACAACATCTTTGCCCTGGTGGATGCCTTGGGCGGGTCGGGATTCCATCAGCGCCTGGCGTCTCTGGGTCATTTACTGGACCTGGGTGAGCATCCGGCCAAGATTTTGGGGATGCTGGCCCGGCAGGTGCGGATGCTCATCCGGGTGAAGGAAGCCGCGGACGGCAATCCAGCGGAACTGGCCCGGAGCCTGAACCTGCCCCAATGGAAATTGAAGCCTTTGACCCAGCAGGCGGCCCGGTTCAGCGCCACGGCCCTCAAGGCGCACCTGGCCTTGCTGCATCAGGTGGATTACCATCTCAAAACCAGCACCGGCAATCCCCGGCTCTGGCTGGAATGGACGCTGCTCAAGATGGGCCCCGGGTAGAGAAGCATCGAACCACCAACGACATCAAGAAAAAGCCTATAGGCGCCCTGGCGTTGCCATGGCGCCAAAAATTTTCTTGGGGCTTGGGGTGCTTTGTGGGTGCTGGCTTATTAAGCGCCTTGCAGGGCGTTGACCTGCCGGGTGAGGCGGGAAATCTTGCGAGCCGCAGCCCGCCAGTGAAGGGTTCCTTTGCCCGCCACCCGGGCGATCACCGGGATGGCGCTCTGCAAGGCCGCCTGGGCCTCTTCGGTATTTTTTTGGGCTACCGCCTGGCGCACCTGGCGCACCACGTTTTTAATCCGGGTTTTACGGCTCTGGTTGCGCAGCCGCCGTTTTTCGTTCTGTCGGGCCCGCTTCATGGCGGATAAATGTCTGGCCAATGTCATCCTCCGAAGTTAGTGCTTTATAAATGTGACCTAAGAGCGCTTATTTGTCAAGGGAGTCAGCTATCCTGATATTCCCGGAAAAATCCCCAAAAGTAACTCAGCCCTGAGACCAGGGTGGCAACAAGGGCCAGCCATAATAGGGCCATGCCCAGCTCGTGAAAATCCACGCCGATATAAGGATAATGTAAAATCAAGGCCGTCAGCGCCGCCATTTGCAACAGGGTCTTGGCCTTGGCCCAACGGTCGGGGGCCAGGATAATGCCCTCCGCAGCCGCCAAACCTCGGAGGCCGGTGACCGCCAGTTCCCGCCCGATAATCACAAAGGCCATCCAGGCCGGCACCCGGCCCAAAGGGATCAACATGATCAGGGCCGCCGAAACCAGGAGCTTGTCGGCCAGAGGGTCCATGAACTTGCCCAACCGGCTCACCAGGCGGTGGCGCCGGGCCAAAAAGCCGTCCAGGAAATCGGTGGCTCCCGCCAGCATAAAACAGAGGGCCCCCAAGAAACTGGCCCAGGGACCGGAAAAGAACAGGAGCAGCATTACCACAGGAACCGCGGCGATCCGCGCTCCGGTGAGCATGTTGGGAGTTCCCCAGCTATTGATATCTACCTGGCGCATTTCAGGCCTTACGGGTGCGCTCCCAATCTTCCAGGAACTTTTGCAGGCCGATGTCCGTCAACGGATGCTTCATAAGCTGCTTCAACACCCCGTAGGGCACCGTAGCGATATCCGCCCCGGCCAGGGCGCCTTCCAGGACATGCAAAGGGTGGCGCACCGAAGCCACGATGATTTCCGTGTCAAAGCCGTAATTTTCAAAAATAGTGATGATCTGCTCGACGATCTCCATGCCCCGGTGATTGATGTCATCCAGGCGGCCGATAAACGGGCTGACATAAGCCGCGCCCGCCTTGGCGGCCAGCAGGGCCTGGAGCGGCTGAAAGATCAGGGTGACATTAACATTAATGTCTTCCGCCGCCAGAATCCGGGTGGCTTTCAGCCCGTCTGCGGTCATGGGGACCTTGACCGCCACCCATTTATGGATCTGGGCCAGTTCCCGGGCTTCGGCCACCATGACGTCGGTCTCGGTGGCCACGACCTCGGCGCTCACCGGTCCCTGCACCAACTCGCAGATGGTGCGGATATGCTCCTTAAACTGCTCTTTGGTGCCAATGCCGATTTTGGCGCAGAGGCTGGGATTAGTAGTGACGCCGTCCACCAGTCCCAGGCTATGGGCTGCGCGAATCTCATCCAGATTGGCAGTGTCGATGAAGAATTTCATAAAAGACCTCTCACTATACCATATGTCAACTTTTGCCACCACTCAGGAAGCGCTTTAAACAGCCTTCCGAACAGAAAAAATACGTTTTGCCGTCCTTTTCAGTCTTTAAGGCCTCTCTCCGGGGAATGAAGGTCTTACATACCGGGTCCTGGACCAGGACATCGGGGCCCTGATTTCTCTCCAAGGGCTTAGGCGCCTGGGGCCAGAGGCCTAAGGAAATGGCCACCTTTTTAATGGCCCAATACCCCAGGTATCCCAAGCCCAGACCCAAGAGTAGACGAAACATCGCTCATATCCTCAATTGTGCGCCATAGGTTGCAACGCCGCAAGGTTCGCGGCGTCAAGCTCGGCCAGGAGGGCCTCGGCGCTTTTCTGCAACACCGGGTGCCAGGCCTGGGGAGCAATCTCGGTCAGGGGGGCCAGCACGAAAATCCGCAGATGCATCTCCGGATGGGGCACCACCAGGTCCGGGGTAAAGATCACTTCCCCGTTAAATAACAACAGGTCCAGGTCGATGACCCGGGGACCCCACCGTTCGCCTCGCACCCGTCCCATGGCCGTCTCGATCTTTTGCACCAGATGTAACAGTTCTTCCGGCCCCAGGCGGGTGCGCACCCGGACCACCGCATTGACGTACCAGGGCTGATTTTCCGGCCCCAGCGGCGGGTTGCGGTAGAAGGTGGAAACCCGGGTCACTTCCACTTCTTCCGCATTGTTCAACCGCTCCAGGGCCTCACGCAACTGCGCCTCGGGGTCACCCAGGTTGGCGCCCAACCCTAAGTAGGCGATAACCGGGGTCCGTTCGGTAATAGCGGCAACTCCCAAAGGCATGTTTTTATACTACCCTATTTTTCTCACTTGGCTAGAGGCTTTTTCCTCAAAGAGGGGATCACCGGGGTTAACTGGGCCGCAATCTGAGAGGCCACCAGCCGGGAACCGCGATCATTGAAGTGGGCCACGTCACTGATATTTTCTTTCACCGGTGGAATCTCCTGGGCCAGGTCGATAACCAGCACGCCGTTTTTGGCCCCCACCTCCCGGATGGTTTGATTGAGCCGGTCAAAGGCGCCCTTAAATTCTCCATAGGTAATCCCCTGGTTGACCTCCAGGCTGTGCATCGCCTTTTTTATCAGGGGATCGGGATGGTCCGTCAACCGGCTGGCCTGAGTCATGAGCACCGGGGTGATGCTCCGGGCCCGGCAAATATTGATAAAGGTTTGCAGGTTCAGGGTGAATTCCTGGACGAGCAGATCCTGGTCAATAATAATTTTCTGGCCCCGGACGGCCTTGAATTCATCGCCATTGCTTTTGCGGCCGGAACTGAAGACGCCTTTGATGGCCCGGGAGATGTTGGGAAAGGTCAGGTCCCGGACCAGGTGGAAAGTCTGCTCCAGGTCCTTCCCCACCGTCTTGAAATCTGGTTTTTTCTCGATGAGGGGCGACCGGGAGGGGTTGTTATTCCAATAGGTCTTTTCGTATATAAGGATGGCCAGGTCATTGATGTTTTCCATCAGGACGACGACATCGGGTTTGAGGTTGACCACCTTGTTCATCAGCACATTGATGCAATGCAGGGTATTGTTGCCGCTGCGCCCGGCATTGTACGAATTTACCTTAAGATGCGTCTGCTGTTCGAGGAGCCGCCCTGCCAGATACGGGAACCGCAAATTTTCGTCCACATAGGTGCATTCGGTGGTGGACCCCCCCAAAAAAACGATGGTCAGATCGGGGTGCTCATGCACTTTGGCGGGCATGATAAAGCCCTGCCGGTCCACCCGCAGCACATAGGGTTTTTGCGCCAGGCCATCGGACATCCGCATGGCGTCGGCGTTCGGCGACAGGACGTCTCGATATAACGGGTTGAACTCCCTAAGTTTAATATACCGCTGGATGCCGATGGGATTGATCCGGTTATGGGTGCGACTGGCCAAAATCTTTTCAGACGCGATAGCCATGCCAGCGATGGCCAGGAGCACCAGGAGAAAAATGACCTTCTTGGGGTTTCTCTCCAGCCAGTTTTTGCGGTCTTGCAGGCTAGTCATCAGCTAATAAAACGAGGGGCGCAGGTTCCCCGCCCTGAAGCACCAGTCCAGACCCTTATCCCAGGCGCGCCAGGCGGACCAGGGCCTCTTCCAGGCGCTCCTTGGGGACCGTCAGGGCCAGACGCACGTAGCCCTCACCCGGCGTCCCCAGGCCGTTGCCGGGAATAGTGACGATCCCGGCCTGCTCCAGCAGATGGGTAGTGAAAGCCATGGAGGTGAAACCCGGAGGCGTCGTCAGCCAGACGTAGAATGTGGCCTTGGGCGGTTCTACGTCATAGCCCAATTTTTTCAAGCCGCCCACCAGGATGTCCCGGCGTTCCTGGAGAATAGCGCAATTTTCCCGGACGCAGCTCTGGTCCGAATCCAGGGCGGCGATGCCGGCAAACTGGATGGCGTCAAAGGCCCCGGAGTCGATGTTGCTCTTGATCTTGCCCAGGGCCGCCAGCACCTCAGCGTTGCCCACCGCCATTCCCAAGCGCCAGCCGGTCATGTTGTAGGTCTTGGAGAGGGAGTGAAATTCGATGCCGATCTCTTTGGCGCCGGACACTTCCAGAAAACTGGGGGGCTTAAAATCGTCAAAGGCCAGTTCGGTGTAGGCGGCGTCGTGCACCGCAATAATCTTATATTCTTTGCAAAAATCCACCACTTTGGCGAAAAACGCCTTATCCGCCACCGCGGCGGTGGGGTTGTTGGGATAGTTGAAGAATAGGGCCCTGGCGTCCCGGGCCACCAGCGGCGGGATGTGGTCCAAATCCGGCAGGAAGTCGTTTTCCTTGGTAAGAGGCAGAAAGTGGCAATAGCCGCCGGCAAACAGGGTGCCCATCTGATAGACCGGATAGCCCGGCGAGGTCATGAGATTGATGTCCTCGGGGTTGTTGATCCCTAAAGGCAGGTGGGCGATGCCTTCTTTGGAGCCGATGAGGGTGAGGACTTCGCCTGCGGGGTCCAGGTCAACCGCGAAACGCCCCTGATACCAGCGGGCTACGGCCTCCCGGAAATCGTTCATGCCGGAGTAGGCCGGGTAGTGGTGAGTTTTAGGCTCCTGCACCAACTGGATCATTTTATCGACGATGAAGCGGGGTGTAGGCAGGTCCGGGTCGCCCACGCCCAAATCGATAATATCCACCCCCCGGGCCTTGACTTCGGCCTTCTTGTCGTCAATGGCTCTAAAGAGATAGGGCGGAATCAGGCCCAGGCGCGCCGCGGGTTGAAAAAAATCCATCATTTATGGTGCCCTTTCTGCAACGAGGCGATTTTGCAAAGTGCCGATACCTTCCACCCGGATTTCCACCAGGTCGCCGGGCTGCATGGGACCGATCCCCGAGGGCGTGCCGGTGGCGATGACGTCGCCGGGCAAAAGGGTCATGATCCGGGAAATGAACGACACTTGCGCCGCCACCCCGAAGATCATGTTTTTGGTGTTGGAATGCTGCCGGCGTTCCCCATTCAGGTAGGCCTCCACCGTGAGGTTGTCCGGGTCGGGGATCTCCGTTTCGATCCAGGGACCCAGGGGCGCAAAGGTGTCAAAACTTTTGGACCGGGTGAATTGTCCGTCTTTTTTCTGCAAATCCCGGGCGGTGACGTCGTTGATGCAGGTAAAGCCCAGGATGTAGTCCCGGACCTCCTCCTCCCGCACCTGGTGGCAGGTTCGTCCGATCACCACGGCCAGTTCGGCTTCGTAATCGACCCGGCGGGACATGGCCGGGAAGACGATGTCGTCATCCGGGCCGATCACCGCGGTGGCAGGCTTCAGGAAGATCAGCGGTTCATCGGGAATGGGGTGCCCGAACTCTGCGGCGTGGTCGCGGTAATTGAGAGCTAAGGCCACGATCTTCGTGGGCTCGCAGGGCGCCAGCAGTTTGACCGCTGGCAGGGACAAAATTTCCCCGACCGTGTTTTTCAGACCGTCGTCATAAGGAGTGTTCCATAGGACGGAGATTTTCTCCCCTGCCAGGATGCCGTAACCGGTCCGGCCCATGAGCGCAAAACGTACGATGCGCATCTTATTTCAACCCCAGCACGTCTTGCATATCATACAGGCCCGGCGGTTGCGTCACCACCCAGAGGGCGGCCCGCACCGCGCCCCGGGCAAAATTGTCCCGGCTGTGGGCCCGGTGAATGATCTCCAGGCGCTCGCCCATGCCGCCGAAGAGCACCGTGTGCTCCCCCACGATGTCCCCGGCCCGCACCGTCTGGATGCCGATCTCCTTGTTGGTGCGCTGGCCGATGATGCCGTGGCGGGCATAAACCCCCACTTTATCTAACTCCCGGTCCAGGGCGTGGGCGATGACCTGCCCCAGCTTGATGGCCGTGCCGCTGGGGGCATCTTTCTTCAGGCGGTGGTGGGCCTCGACGATCTCTACGTCGTAGCCCTCGCCCAGCACCCGGGCAACGTCCGCCACCACTTTGAACATGAGATTGACCCCGACGCTCATGTTGGGGGCGAAGACCAGGTGGGCCCGGGAAGCCAGGGCCTGAATCTCGGCGATCTGGGGCGGCGCAAACCCGGTGGTCCCCAGCACCATGGCCTTGCCCGCGTCGGCCACGGCGCGCAGATGGGTGAGCGACGGCTCCGGATGAGTGAATTCGATGACCACCTGGGCATGGGGCAACACTTGGGCCAAAGAGTCCACCACCTGGATCCCCTTATGAGGCAAACTCACGACTTCGCCCACATCTTTGCCCACCGCAGGATGATCCGGCCACTCCACGGCCCCCACCAACTGGATGCCCTCAGCCGCCTCCATCAAGTGGACGATGCGGCCGCCCATGCGGCCAGCCACGCCGGTTACGATCGCTTTGATCATGAGGTCTCCTTGCGTGCCAGTTCAAAGTTCAAGGTGCAAAGTTTTGTAAACCTTGAACTTTGAACCGCGAACCTTGAACTACTTAATCAATCCGTACTTCTGCATCACCTGGCGCAGTTTGTTCTCGTTGGCCTCGGACATGGCCCACAGGGGTTGTCTGACCTCGCCGGTGATTTTACCCATCAGTTTCAGGGCGGTTTTGGCCGGCGCAGGGTTGGTCTCGTAAAACATGGCCTCCGTCAGGGGCCACATCTTGTAGTGGAGTTTCCGGGCCCGGTCCAGGTCCCCCGCGAAGAAGGCGTTGCACATCTCCGCCATGTCTTTGGGGGCCACATTGGAAACCACCGAAATCACCCCCATGCCGCCCACGCACAGCAGGGGGAAAGTGGTGAAGTCATCGCCGGAGAGCACGGTGATCTTATCGCCGCACAATTCCAGGGTCTTGGCGCCCTGTTTCAGGTCCCCGGTGGCGTCCTTGAGGCCCACGATATTGGGGATATCCGCCAGCCGGGCCATGGTTTCCGGCAGCAGGTTGACGCTGGTTCGGCCCGGCACGTTATAGACCACAATGGGAATCTTGGTCTGGGACGCCACGGTTTTATAGTGCTGATAGAGACCTTCCTGGGTCGGTTTGTTGTAATAAGGAGTGATCATCAAGGCGGCATCCGCGCCGGCCTCCTGGGCATGTCGGGTCAGTTCCAAGGATTCGGCGGTGCTGTTGGAACCGCTCCCGGCGATCACGACCACCCGTTTTTTCACCTGGTCGATGCAGGCCTCCACCACCCGTTTGTGCTCGGCATGAGACAGGGTGGGGGATTCGCCGGTGGTGCCGCAGGGGACGATGCCATGAACCCCTCCCTTGACTTGGAACTCCACGAGTTCCCGGTAGGCCTCTTCATCAAATTGGCCGTTTTTGAAGGGAGTAACAATAGCGGTGATGGCTCCCTTGAACATGATACTACCTCCTTACTTGAGTTCGTCGACCCACAGTTCGCCCTGGTAAGTCACCAGGGCATCGCCTTCCAGGAAGACATCGGTGAAGCTCTCCCCTTGGGACGTAAAATAGATGATCAGGGCTTCGCCGCCCCGGGTGAGGACGGTCACCGGGGAGTTAACCTGCCCCAGCCGGGCGCTCAAAAGGGCCGAAGCCACGGCGCCGGTGCCGCAGGCCAGGGTTTCATCCTCCACCCCTCGTTCATAGGTGCGAATCCTGATGGCTTGGGGACCCTCATTATGGATAAAGTTGACATTGGCGCCCGCCGGGGCAAACAAGGGATGGAAACGGACCGCCCGGCCCCATCGGGTAACCGGGGCCGCCTCCAGATCGGCGACGGGGACCGCCACGTGGGGCACGCCCACCTTCATAAAATGGCCCAGGAGGGTTTCCCCCTCCAGGGGGATAGTTTGATCCAGACGCGCGTCGCCCACTCCGGACATAAGCAGCTTGACCCGGCGGCCCCTGACTTCGGCCTGAATGGTCCCCGCCAGGGTTTCAAACGACAACTGGGCCGGGGCGATATTATTCAGCAGTGCGAACCGGGCGGCGCAGCGCCCGCCGTTGCCGCACATTTCGGGCTCGGAGCCGTCGGCGTTATAAAAGCGCCAGCGGAAATTGGCCGTGGGAGAGGCCTCGATAAGGATGAGGCCGTCGGCCCCCGCACCCAACTGGCGATGGCAGACCCGGCGGGTAAACTCCGGCTGTTCGGCCTCGGGGATAAAGCGCTCCCGGTGGTCGATGAGCACGAAATCGTTGCCCCCCCCGTGCATCTTATAAAATGGAATGCGTCTCTTTTCTCTGTCCATGGCCCTGTAGGGGCGGACCCATGGGTCCGGCCTCGAGGGGCGCACACGCAGGTGCGCCCCTACGATTTTAAAAATTCCGGGATCGACTCTCCCCAGGTAAGCTGGCGGTATGTCTCCCTTTTTCTGATAACATAAAAATCTCGATCCCGCACCAAGATTTCGGGCACCCGGGGCCGGGCATTGTAGTTGGAACTCATGGAAAAGCCGTAGGCCCCGGCGCTCAACACCGCGAGCATCTCACCCGGGGCAAAAGCCGGCATGAGGCGGTCCTTGGCCAGAAAATCGCCGGATTCGCAGATGGGCCCCACAATAGAGGCCTTCACCTGGGAGCGCTGTCCTTCCACCACCGGCCACAGGCCGTGATACGAACCGTAGAGGCTCGGGCGGCACAGGTCGTTCATGCCCGCGTCCACGATGATGAAATGCTTGGCCTCGGTGGCCTTGGTATAGAGCACCTTGGTCACTAAGACGCCGGCGTTGCCCACCAACACCCGCCCCGGCTCCAGGATAAGGGTGCAATCAAGGCCTTTGAGGTGTTCCAGCAGTTTCTGGCCGTACTCCTGCGGGTGCGGAGGGTCCTCATCATGGTATTGAATCCCCAGACCGCCGCCCAAGTCCAGGTAGTGAATCTGGATGCCCAGAGTCCTGAGGCGCGCGATCAACTCTTTCAGACGCTCCAGCGCGTCCACAAAAGGCGCCACCTGGGTGATCTGGGAGCCGATATGGCAGGCCGCCCCCACCACGTCAAGATGCGGCAATTCCTGGGCCCGGCGATAATCCTCCATGGCCTGCTCAATGTCGATGCCGAACTTGTTCTTCTTGAGCCCCGTGGAGATGTAGGGATGGGTCTTCGCATCGATGTTCGGATTGATCCTCAGGGCCACCCTGGCCTTGAGCTGCAGGCGGCCGGCGATGCGGTTGATCTCCTCCAACTCCTGGGAGGACTCCAGGTTAAACAGGAGGATGTTGGCCTTGAGGGCTGCTTTAATCTCTTCGGGCTTCTTCCCCACCCCGGAGTAAACGATTTTGCCCGGGTCCATGCCGGCCTGACTGGCCCGATACAGTTCCCCCCCGGAGACGATGTCCGCCCCGGCTCCCAACCGGGCGAAGAGCCTCAAAATGGCCAGGTTGGCATTGGCCTTCACCGCGAAGCAGACGATATGGGGAAAATCGGCGAACGCGGCATTAAAAACCTGGAAATGATGAGTCAGGGTCGAGGCGCTGTATACGTAAAATGGCGTGCCCACCGCCTCGGCAATCTGGCGCACCGGCACGTTTTCGCAGAAGAGTTCACCTGCCTGGTAATTAAAGTGATGCATGAGTTCGTACTCGTATAGGTGGCGTTATGTTATAAGGGGCAATCTTGCACCCTTGCCTCCATCAAGATAAAAAACCTTTCCGGATATTATGCCCCGATGGGTTCTGCAATGGTTCGGGCATTCATGTCCTCCTGGCATAAACAAAGCTACCATTTTGAGGATCATCCACCTGGCGAAAACAATGATCGGTAATCGCCCAAACGAACCGGTGGCGCTCCAGCGCCTCCAGGAGCGGTTGCACTCTCCCGAATTCCTGATGCACCTCCATGGAGAGATATTGCACCCGTCGCAGCCAGTTAGGGGCTTGGAACAGGGAAAACTCGCTTCCTTCAATATCCATCTTGACGAAATCTATAGTTTTCAAGCCATGCTGGTCGAGCAATTCCTCCATCCCCAAGCCTTTTTGCTCCTGGTAATTCAGCCCGCCTGACCCTATAAAAGCGTTCTGGATTGTATAATTGGTCAGCCCGTTGACGGCCATGTTCCGCCGGATAACCTCGTTGTAAATCTCGTTGCATTCGACACTGACCACAAAGATGCCCCGCGCCGCCATCATCGTAGAAAAGACCCCGCGGTTGGCGCCAAGATCCAGCGCGTTTCTGACAGTCGCCAGCATTTCCGGCGGATGGCCTCGCAAATAACAATCTCGGATATAAAGCTCTCGTATCAGGCCGAAGGTGGCGCTGTCTTCCTGAAGGCTCAGGTCTGCATAGGCGCAGTCGATGATAAATTCTGACTGCCGATAGCGGATTTTGAGGGGGATTTTGCCCATGGCCCGGTCAACCGCGGTCAAGCTGTGGTGGCGCCAAATGCTCGGCAAACAAGCCACGGACAGCCCCAGATAACGGAGAAACGCTGCCGGTCCCAAGACGGCCAGAGCAGACCGGCCATAATTGCTGGCGATTTTATGAATCTCCTCCAGGCGCCTGACCCTGTCGCCGCAAGTCTTTTTCAATAAGCTGCTCAAGGTATTTTCGCTTAACGGCCTTTCCAGCTAATAATCCAGCACTGCGGTCTCGGAAGGCATACTCTCATTGGCCCGGGGGCTGTCGTCCACCGCGGTGACGTAGTAATAATACGTCTGGCCCCGGGTCACCTGGGAGTCCACGAAATAAGGTTTGGTAACCAATTTCGGGGTCAGCCGGGTGTATTTTTCCTCCCCGGTGCGGCGCCGGTAAACCCGGTAGCCGGCCACATCCGGGGCGGGGCTTTCCTCCCAGCGGAGTTCCACTCCCTGCGAGGTGGCCACCGCCAGGAGATTCAGCACCGGCGGCGGCGGGGTGCGCTTCTCCGGCATGGCCGCCTGGGTGACCGAATCCCGGCTGGCCAGCAGGTCCTCACCCACCCGGCGCACCGCCACTACTTTGTAAGTATATTCCACATCGTTGAGCACCGCCACGTCTTGAAAATTATTCTGCAGCACGGGCGCAGGCGTGACGCGAATCCAGGGCCCCCGCCCCGAGAGCCGGAAGACGAGATACCCCGCCAGGTCCTTAAGCGGCGAGCCGTCCTCTAACTTGGTCACCGGGCTCCAGGAGAGGGAGACGATTTTATCTCCGGGCACGGCCTTGAAGTCCCCAGGGACCCGGGGCAGCCAGCCCCAGGCCTGGCTCAAAGTCGGGGACCAGCCTCCATTGTAGCCATCCTGGTTATAAGCCGTCACCCGGTAATAGTAGCGCTGGCCCGGCGTCAACTCCCGGTCCCGGAACAACATGGCTTCCCCCTGAACCTCCCCTTGCTGGGGATAGGCCAGGTCGATGTCGGCATAGGGAGCGAAATCGGAGGAAGCCAGGGCCTCCTTGGACACTCCCCGCATTGCCGCCCGATACACCCGGCAGCCCTGCACCTGGGTCAGGGGTTGGCCCAGCAGATTTTCCCGGGGCAACTGCCAGCTCAAGAGCAGGGCGTTGCCTTCCTGGGCTAACTGAAAGTTCCGCACCGGCGCTGGCAATACCCGGTCGGGGGCATAGGGCGCCATCTTCTTGCCGCACGCGGCTGTGAGGAACAGCAGACCGATGAGGCAGAAGAGTGCGAATTTTGCGGGGAGGGCCGCAAGTATGGTTTTCTGTAGACCGTTGGTAAAACGAGCCGGCTCCGCCCCTGACCCCTGATCCATGCTAAATCTCCTGTTCATGCAGGTTCAGTCCTATTTCCGCTTCGGCCCGTTCCAGGGCCTCGCGCACCCGGTCCGGCGCGGTGCCTCCCGGGGAGCGTCTCCGGGCCACGGAGTTTTCGATCTTGAGCCAGTCAAACACGTCGGGTGCGGCCAGGGAGGCAAACTGCTGGATTTCTTCCAGACTCAGTTCCCACAGTTCTTTCCCCTGGGATTCGGCGTAGCGCACCGTGTTCCCCACCTGCTCGTGGGCGGTGCGAAACGGCGCCCCTTTGGTCACCAGGTAGTCGGCCATGTCCGTGGCGGTGAGAAAGCCGCCGTGCAGGGCCGCGGCCATTTTCTCCGGCCGTACCGTGAGATGCGCCAGCAGCCCGGCCATCAACTGGACTGCGGTCCGCACCGTGTCCACCGTATCAAATAGCGGTTCCTTGTCCTCCTGGAGGTCCCGATTATACGCCAGGGGGAGCCCTTTCAGGGTCATAAGGAGGCCCAGGAGATGGCCCGTGACGCGCCCGCTCTTGCCCCGGATGAGTTCCGGCACGTCGGGGTTCTTCTTCTGGGGCATGATGGAGGACCCGGTGGCGTAGGCGTCGGGCAACACCACAAAGCCGAACTCCGAAGACGACCAGAGGATAAGCTCTTCCGACAGCCGGCTTAAGTGCACCATGATGATACTGGCGTGGGCCAAAAATTCAATCACAAAATCACGGTCGCTCACCGCGTCCAGGCTGTTGCGGAAGGTCTTCGGAAAACCCACCTGGGAGGCCACCAGATGCGGGTCGATGGGAAAGGTGGTGCCCGCCAGGGCCGCGGCCCCCAGAGGCGAAACCTTGATGCGGCCCAAGGATTCTTGCAGGCGCTCCTGGTCCCTGCGCCACATTTCGTCATAGGCCAGCAGGTGGTGGGCAAAAAGGATCGGTTGGGCCCGCTGCATGTGGGTGTAGCCGGGCAGGATGGTGTCTTGATGCAGGTGCGCCAGACGCACCCCGGCCAGGCGCAGGTCGCGCAGATCAGCGATGAGACCGGCAACTTCCTCGGCTAAATAGAGGCGCACGTCCAGGGCTACCTGGTCGTTCCGGCTCCGGGCGGTGTGGAGCTTCCTGCCCGCCTCCCCCAGCCGTTCGGTGAGCCGGGCCTCGATGGCCATGTGGATGTCTTCCAGGGCCGGGTCGAACTCGAATTCCCCGGCCTCGATTTCCCCTAAAATCTCGGTGAGCCCGGCCACGATCATCTCACCTTCGGCCGGGCTGATGATGCCCTGCCCAGCCAACATGCGGGCGTGGGCCATGGACCCGGCGATGTCCTGGCGGGCCAGACGCCGGTCAAAGCTCAAAGAGGCGGTGAAATCTTCCACCGACTTTTCGGTTGCGCCCTCGAAACGTCCACCCCAGGGTTTATGCGCCATGTGATTTTCCTTAATTCAGTTCTGAGCGCAAAAGCAAAGGCCCAGTCTGGCAAGGTTTGCCGTGCTCGTAATAAGCCAGTTCCCCCTCCTTCTGCTTAAAAAGGAAGGAAATTTCAGACGTTTTACGAAACCATCACGGTTTAAAGGATTGCAACTGATACGTCCGGCTTTCAGAGGATACCGTCCCCTCTTTGGATTTTTGCTTAATGGTGACCAGGCTCTTGACGATGCCCACTTTGGGGGCATACCATTCGTAGCCCATGACCGAGGCGCCGGCGTCGTTGCTGCCCACCTGTTTAATCTTCAGGCAATCTTTGAAAGCGCCGGCCGGAACCGTGACGTCCTCCGATACACTTTCAATGGTAAGGCTGACATTCAAAGGGGTGTTGCCCAACTTGGTGGTCATAGTCCAACTATTGTTTTCAGAGATGGGAAACTTGAGGTGGCATTCCTTCGGGGTGAGCAGAGTTGGCGACCCTTTTGCACCAATTTGCTCCGCATAGCGGTAAATCCCGCTCCCATCCTTCCCCATAAACTCGATGAAGGTATGTCCGCCCAAATCCCATTGCCGGGGAGTTACTGTTTTACCATCTACTTCCCTCGGAGCAAGATTGGTAATGATTAATTTTTTCGTATCGCTTTTGTCCGATATGACAAGGTATTCCCACCGCAGGCCTTCTTTGAGGGGATAATAGGACTCGCCCAGTTCGTCGCACCTGGCACTACCGGGCAGTACCAGAGATAATGATAGAAGCAAAGCGGTGATGATACCTGTCGTTCTCATGGCTACCTCATTTAATGGACTGTGGTTTTTGTTTCGCCCATGACGGCAAGACTGCCTTGATCCCTATCTTGGACTCCGGCAGTTTAGCGCCGCAGACCTCACAAATAGCTTGGGCCAGGTCGGCGTGACTGCCCAGCTTCTGAAAATGGCCGCAAAGACGACAACGCGCCACCGGGCGGTAAGCAATCCAGCCGTGGTCCTTCCAGAAGCGCCAGGTGCCGTATTTCCAGCGGTAAAGGATGACCGTGTAGAGGCAGCTCAGGCCCACCAGATGGGCGGTGGAGATGTAGAATGCCCGCCAGGAAATCAGCGCCGTAATGCCCATAACCATGAGCAGGCGGGACGCCAGGCGCCAGGATTTGTTCCAGATCCAGGGGTCGGCCAGGGTCCAGGGCAGCCGCACTCCGAACCAGAGGTTGGGGCCAGGCCGCCAAAAGACCATGAGCAAGCCCAAGGCCCAACAGAGTGCCGATACCAGGTACCGCGAATAATGCAGGAACTACGCCTCCTCGTCAGTCAGTTCAAGGTTTAAAGTTCAAACTTCAATTTTGAGAACTGATAGCTTTGCAAAAGTCCAAAATTCCCGCCCCCTTGATGGGGGAGGGTTAGGGTGAGGGTGAAATAATTTGCATCTTCGACCAGTTATCTTCCCCCTCCCTTTAATCCCCTCCCAGCAGGGGAGAGGAAAATGACTTTTTACGAGTGTATCAAAACTAACCTTGAACCTCGAACTTTGAACTATTTCACTCGTTCCCAAGCTTAGCTTGGGAACGTTATTATTAGCCCAAGCTCTGCTTGGGCACCTTATAATCATTCCGATTGGTATTTGTTTTACTGACCACTGCTACTTCCCCTCCAGCTTCGCCCTAATCTTCAGGCGCAGGGCGTTTAAGCGGATAAAACCCGTGGCGTCCGCCTGGCGGTAGTCGCCTCCAGCCTCAAAAGTCACCAATGACGGCTGATACAACGATTTGGGCGCCTTGCGGCCCACCACCGTGACGTTGCCTTTATACAATTTTAGCCGGGCGGTGCCGGTCACGGGCTGCTGCACTTCGTCGATGAGCTTTTGCAGGGCATAGCGCTCCGGGGCGTACCAGTAGCCATAATAGACGAGTTCGGCATACCGGGGCATAAGGGAATCGCGCAGGTGCATCACTTCCCGGTCCAGGGTGACGGACTCCACCGCCATGTGCGCGGCCCGGAGGATAGTCCCGCCCGGGGTTTCATAGACCCCCCGGGATTTTAAGCCCACATAGCGGTTTTCCACCAGGTCCACCCGGCCGATGCCGTGCTCGCCGCCCAGGTCGTTAAGCCGGGCCAGGAGCGTCGCGGGGCTCAATTTCTCGCCGTCTACGGCTACGGGGTCGCCTGCCTCGAAATCTAGCTCAATATAGCGCGGTTTATCAGGCGCGGCTTCCGGCGACTTGGTAAGCGTGAACATATCCGCGGGCGGCTCGGCCCAGGGGTCTTCCAGGATGCCACCCTCAAAACTGATGTGCAGGAGGTTGCGGTCGCTGGAGTAAGGCTTTTCCTGGGTCACCGGCACCGGGATACCGTGTTTCTCGGCATAAGCCACGCAATCAGCCCGGCCCGCCAGGTCCCACTCCCGCCAGGGCACGATGATTTTCAGGTCGGGCTTCAAGGCCATATAGGTGAGCTCGAAACGCACCTGGTCGTTGCCCTTGCCGGTGGC
>DZCR01000026.1:0-3418 GCA_022736495.1 Desulfobacca acetoxidans | reverse complement strand
GCAAAGGCCACCACCGGGCAGTGATAGGTCTCCTTGAGCCACTTGAGAATCACCGAGGTATCTAGCCCGCCGGAGTAGGCCAGGACGATTTTGTTTATATCGCTCATAAATTAAACCCTTTATTTTTTTGAATTGCTAAATCTTCTTTAAAATATAGCTTTAAAAATATCATAAATAAATTTCGATACTAATCCAATGGTGATTGCTCCAAGTATTATCCTATGTTTACGCTCTCTGTTGCCTGAACTTTGATATTCAATCAGCGGCCATATCCACCTTGCGTAATGAAACAATAATCTAAAAATAATTAGTGTTGCGAGAAATACATATACGTAAGCTGCGCTCTGGACAATACTATGAAAATTACCAAAAATTGCATTTAGATTATTAGATAACTTATAGATTACCCAAAACCCCAATGGTAACCCAAACAGCCATACTAACAAGTCATATATACTATGTTTGTGTAACCATGTCAATTTTGCCGGATGTTGTTTTATAAAATTGGTAAATTCGTTAAATACACCATGTACCCAAGTAGAATTAGACCCTTGAACAGTTATATTGCTCGCATTTGGTGTTTCTTGTGAGGGTAAAAGGGATAAATTGAATAATCCAGGTTTAGAAAAATCTAAAAATATCTCAAGAACATTTCGAGGATAAAAATTGTAAGACTGTTTAAGGGGCATTTCGCTGTTAACATATACTGATTTAATTTGGTCAGGGAAATTAGGTGAATTAAAAATCTCTTCTATCTCTCCAAACAATTCTTGTCCATCTAAACTATCAACAGTTAATTTTAAATCAAATCCTTGCTTTATTTTTATTTTATTTTGTTCGTATATCTCATCAGGTTGGTCCATCTTTTTAAAATTGGCTACCTCTATTTCTCCTGCATCATAACACCTTTCTTGAAGTATTTGGAAGAGCCTAAGAAGATCGCTCTTGCCCACGGAGAAAGAAGTTATCTTCCAAGTAAGTCGATTTAGAACGAGAGGAGTTTGCTTTTCTATATCTTCCATAATCTACTGTTCAACATTTTCGTGCACAGGCTGGAAGCCTGTGCCACCAAAACTTTTGGGGTTGGGGGAGAGGGTTTGGGAGAGGGGGCAGGGGCTTTCGTCCCTGGCCCCCTCTCCCAAAAATATTAAGCGTACTTTAAGTTCTCCGCCTCCAGGGTCCGGATGCGGTCCCGCAGGGTGGCGGCCCGTTCAAATTGCTGCTTCTTCGCTGCGGCCTGCATTTCTTTCTTCAGGCGCTTGATCAGCACGGCCGGTTTTTCAAATACATAGGGCGCCTGTTCCTCCGCGGCCATGGACACAGTGAGGTAATCCGCCTCGTACACCGAGGCCAGGACGTCTTTGATTTTGCTCTGGATGGTTTCCGGGGTGATGCCGTGCTCCTGGTTGTAAGTTTCCTGGAGGCGCCGCCGCCGCTTGGTTTCGCCGATGGCCGCGGCCATGGATGGGGTCACGCGGTCGGCATAAAACAGGACTTGGCCATTAACGTGCCGGGCGGCCCGCCCGCAGGTCTGGATGAGGGAGCGCTCCGAGCGCAAGAAACCCTCTTTATCCGCATCCAGGATAGCCACCAGCGAGACCTCCGGCAGATCCAGCCCCTCCCGGAGGAGGTTGATGCCCACCAGCACGTCGAAGACCCCCAGGCGCAGATCCCGGATGATCTCCATGCGCTCCAGGGTGGTGATGTCGGAATGGAGATACCGGACCTTAAGGCCCAGGTCCTGATAATATTCAGTGAGGTCTTCGGCCATGCGTTTGGTCAGGGTGGTGACCAGCACCCGTTCGCCTTGGGCCAGGCGGGCCCGGATTTCGCCCAGGAGGTCGTCCACCTGGTTGGTTGCGGGTTTGACTACGATCCGGGGGTCCATGAGGCCGGTGGGGCGCACGATCTGTTCCACGATCCGGCCGGCCGCCTGCTTGACTTCGTAGGGAGCGGGGGTGGCGGAGACATAGACAATCTGGTGCACCCGGGTCTGGAACTCCTCGAAATTGAGCGGTCGGTTGTCCAGGGCCGACGGCAGGCGGAAACCGTAATCCACCAGGGTGCGCTTGCGGGACTGGTCCCCCCGGTACATGCCCTGAAGCTGGGGAATGGTGATGTGGGATTCGTCGATGACCACCAGGGACTCCCGGGGCAGGTAATCCAGCAGGGTGGGGGGGGGCTCCCCCGGGGCCCGGCCCGTGAGATGGCGGGAATAATTTTCGATGCCGTGGCAGAAGCCCAACTCCTTCATCATCTCTAAATCGAAACGGGTGCGCTCCTCCAGGCGCTGGGCTTCCAGGAGCTTCCCCTGCTCCCGGAACCATTCCAGGCGCTCGCCCAACTCCGCCTCGATGGCGGCCATGGCCTGGCGGCGCACCAGGTCCGGGGTGACGTAGTGAGAGGCGGGGTAAATCGTCACGCGTTTGAGCTGCCGTAAAACCTTGCCCCGCAAGGGGTCGATCTCCCGGATGGCCTCCACCGTATCGCCCCAGAAATCCACCCGGATGGCTCGGTCCTCTTCGTAGGCCGGAAAGATCTCCACCCGATCACCCCGCACCCGGAACGTGCCCCGGTGAAAATCAATATCATTGCGTTCATACAGGATCTCCACCAGCTTGCTCAATACCTCCCGGCGGTCCTTGGCCACGCCCTCCTCCAGATAGAGGAGCATGCCGTGGTAGGCCTCCGGGGAGCCTAAGCCGTAGATACAGGATACCGAGGCCACGATAATTACGTCGTTGCGGTCGAAGAGCGAGCGGGTGGCGGAATGGCGCATCCGGTCAATGGCCTCGTTGATGGCGGAGTCTTTTTCGATATAGAGATCGGCCTGGGGCACGTAGGCCTCGGGCTGATAGTAATCGTAATAGCTGACGAAATACTCCACGGCATTGTCCGGGAAAAACTCTTGAAACTCGCCGTAAAGCTGGGCCGCCAGGGTCTTGTTGGGGGCCAGGATCAGGGTGGGGAGATTGAGGCCTTCGACGACGTTGGCGATGGTAAAGGTCTTACCGGACCCGGTGACCCCCAATAATACCTGGTGGGGATAACCGGCGCGCACCCCCGTCAAGAGCTTGCGGATGGCCTGGGGCTGGTCGCCTTTGGGCGTGAAAGCAGTGATGAGCTTGAACTGGTCGGGCATATAGGGATAAATCGGTATTCGGTCTAAAAAAGGATAACATTTTTTGCAGGAAAGCGCTAAGACCTGTGGTCTTAGTCTTTCCGCCCCCAGATCCCCACCCCTAATCCCTTACAGGGGGCTGGGAGAGGAGTTTGGGGGGAGGGCGGGGGAATCTGATAGAAAACATCTCCCGGTCCTCCTCCCAAAAAATGTTGTATCAGCTCTTGACCTTCCAGATGGTTCCTTGCGCCGTATCTTCCAGGAGGATATCCAGGTCTATGAGTTGCTTGCGGATGG
>DZCR01000164.1 GCA_022736495.1 Desulfobacca acetoxidans | reverse complement strand
CGGCCAAGGCATCAACTGCGGCAGATGAAGAACAAACCGTGGAGGTCAGGGTGGAAGTCGCCCGCATCAGGTCTTTGCCGGAAGTCAATGCCCCGGTCCTTTACAAGGTCATAAAAGGTGACCGCCTGGCCGTGCTGGAAGAAAACCCGGACTGGTACCGGGTTTCCCTTGGCAAAGACAAGACCGGCTGGGGCCATAAAACTCTTTTTCTGCCTTAAAACATCTTTTCTCCCGGGTCGTCCAAACCCAATCCTAACAATTTACCCCGGTTTTTTCGCGATCCCCCTCATCCGGCCCTCATGATATCCGCCAAAACCTAACATGCTGCTAGTATTGAAGCGGTTTTGTGACATTTTTTTCCCATCCGGATCATTCCCGACCCTGTCAAATTTTTTCCAAAATTTTTTTAATTTTTTAACGCTCTGAAATAATAGAATAAAAAATATATTTTGCATCAAAACAATTCTATTGCGAAAGTCTAATTGGCGCCTAATTCCCACCTAATACAGACCCCGTATAACTCAACCGTACCATAGAAAAAGCCACACCCCGGGTGACCGGGGGCCGGAAAGTCAACGGGTCTTGCAGAATAAAAAGGGATGACGCGGAATGCAGCTTAAAATAACCGGCTTAAGACGGGAAATTTTTAAAACGCGCTCCACCATCCAGGATAAAAACAAAAACCAAAAAGAATCCAAACCACTGCAAGACAGCCGGACCGCCAAAACCAAACATAGGATGTTGAAAACAAATTAACGTAAGGAGGAAAAAAGAAATGAAAAAGTTTTTGGTAAGCATGATGGCGGCTTTCATGGTGTTTGCAATCGCCGGCTCAGCCGCCGCCTTCAGCAACGGCAGCCTCACGGCTGTGATTTACAACAAGACCGACAAGGAA
This sequence comes from Desulfobacca acetoxidans, assembly GCA_022736495.1. The sequence goes on along the minus strand of DZCR01000164.1, from coordinate 5,943 downwards.
GTGGCCCTTGATCTGGGCAATGTATTAACCCTTGATTTTACCCAGCAGAATGCCACCCTGGCGGCAGCCGGATCATTCAATCTGTCTGATTACAACGCCATTAGTTCTTTTTCCGAACTCAAGGTGGGCATTTATGCAAAAGATACCTCCGTCGTTGATGGTGAGTATGCCTATTTTGCAACCACCATGACTACGAATCAAGGCATCAGCCAATCAACATTTGAAAATTTTTGGACCACGGCAGGTGCCACTTATACCAACTACGGCGCTGCTGCTGCCAAGGCTGTAAAGCCTGCCAGCAATAGCTCTTCCTATTGGAAAAAAATGGATCAGAACAGTACGCCAGGCAGTTATGCAGGCTTTAATGCCGCAGTAGCCGTTGGCGAGGCTGTGCTGCCAGAGCTTGGTTATGTGGACATGTACCTTTACAAATATGGATGGACCCCCACTTATGAAGTCGCTCTGGTCCCAGGCGCAACAACTGAATATATAGCTTCTTTCAGAATTTTTACGGATGGTTCCATTGTGATGAATGCCGCCACCAGCCCGGTGGTGCCTGTGCCGGGAGCCTTTATCCTGATGTTTTCCGGGCTTCTGGGCCTTGTGGGCATCCGCAGAAAAGCATAAGTTAAATTTAACAACTATTAAGATTAAAGGAAAAACAAAATGTTTAAAAAAATTTTAAAGGGAATGGTAATCGGCAGCGCTGCTCTGACGATAGCGGCTTCCGCCCAGGCAGGGACGATCAATGTCAACCTTTACGGGGCTTCCGCCCAGTATGAGTTCTGGACGGCAGCAGCTCCCAGCTTCCTGACAAGCCTGGGATGCGACGCTGCAAATTTGCGTTCGGCCAAAGGTAAAGTTTCAAGCCGGGATACCGGTGCTGCCGTATGTCTCGGTGATCAAGCCGTCCAACCCGGAGGTGATACAGGGGAAGGGATCGGCGGGAATACGGTGGTAATCCGGTATACCACCGAAGCCTCCTATGACGGCATCCGTGCAGTCATGGCCGATACTGCCTATGACCCCGACGGATGCGGATCTGCCAACCGTAAACAGGCTGATTTGACATCAGCAACCCTTCCGACTACTGGAGTAGGCACCGTGACAGCCTTATCCTGCCAGGATGTCCATATCGGAGCCTCTGATGTGGCCGCCACCACCTTTAACCAGAAAAGCGAAGGCTATAAGCTGGGTCACCTGGGCGGCCCCTATCTCAATCAGGAAATTATTTTCCCGGATGCTCTCCAGGACCCGCAGGCTGCTGGATACAATGTAGACCGGCCCATTGTCGTACCGTTTGGTTTTTTTGCCAACAATGGCAGGAATGTGGATTATTCAACTACTCCAGCTACTACCACTGTAGCCCCAGAAAAAGCGGTTCCCTTCGACAATATGAGTCGCCTCATGGCCACATCTCTTTACAGCGGCCAGGTTTCTAACTGGAACGAATTTGATCCCAGCCTTCCCCCCCAACGGGTAACTCTCTGCCTCCGACATGCCGGGTCCGGCACAGCCGCCACCCTGGATGCCGCCGTTATGCGTGGAGATTATAATCTGGTAATTAAAGAGTATACAGGTTCTAATGCCAGTCGTCCAAAAATTTATTTTAATAACGGGTCTTCCGACATGGTGAAATGCGTAGGCGAGAACTTCGGCGCCGTAGGTTATGCTGATGCGGATAAATGTGTTTCCGGCTGCTCCGGAGTTAAAAGCATGACCTACCAGGGAGTGGCAGCTAACAGCACCAACATTAAAAACGGCCAGTATGATTTCTGGGCCGCTCAGTGGCTGTATAACAATGAAATCGGTGATACCAAGGCCTTGATTGATGAGTTGGTTCTTTTTGCATCCGATGAAGCTAACTTGCCTTCCTCTAAGGCGGAATATTGGGCTTCCCAGGATGCCATGAACTGGGAAAAGGCAGATGATTTTCAATATCCCAAACAGAAATAATGTCTGACCTCTGATTGTTCAGGGGGTTTTTCAGGCGGGCCTTTATTCCAGGCCCGCCTTTTTTATTCTCATCATTATCTAACCGACCCCTAACCCGGTCTTAATGCCGGCCTAACCTGCCTGTGGTTAAAGTCATCAGGATAAAATAACAGGCAGACTGCTTAAAACAATAATTTAAGGATATATAATGAAGCCCCTGCAAAAAGGCATTTTTCTTTTCCTCTTCCTCATACTCTTCCTGGGATGCACCGGGTTGACGCCCGGACCCAGGGTTGAAAAAGGAGAACGGGTCCGGGTAGATTATACCTGCCGGACTGAAACCCGTGAGGTCATCGACACCACTACCCCGGCCGTTGCAAAGGACGAATCCCTTGCCAAATCACGGGTGTTTGCCCAGCGACCCGATATGAAACCCCTTCGCCTGGTTGCCGGTGAAGACCTGCCCAACCTGAAGCCCAGAGAAGTTTTGTTCCTGGACGAGGAGATCGGCACACGTCTGGCCCATGCCGTTGTGGGCAGGGAAAAAGGGAAAAGCCTTGAGGTGATTCTGGAATCCCGAATTCCGGAAGGACTTGAGGACAGCCACCGGTACAGAATGATCCCCAGGATCCGGACGGCTCCCAGGATCCAGATTATTCCCGGAGAGATTTATCGTAAAGACTACGGCCGACTTCCGGAAAAAGGGGAAATCCTTACGGAAGCTGGCCAAGCCTATGCCGAAGTGATCGCCCTGGACCCGGACAATATCACCATCAAGTTGATCACAGACCCTCTGCGCACCTTTGATACCCCCTGGGGCCAGGCCCGGGAAACCGGGGATGACAAAGAGGTAAGGGTCACTATTGAAGCCGAGGTCGGAACCCTGGTCAGGACCGGGGGCCTCATCGGCAGGATTTCCGAGATCAATGAAAAAAATATTATAGTGGATTACGGCCATCCCTTTGGCGGGCAGACCCTGAACTGCACCGTGGAAATCCTGGACAATGAGGAAGCAAAGGGGACCAAATGAAACTCAAATCCCGGTTTCTCACGGCTATTGCGCTCATCCTTTTTATAGGTTTGCCGTTCTCCTGCATGACTGCCGATAAACAAGCCGCCCTTCCGGCGGAAAATCAGGGCAGCGCTTCCGGCATTTCGGCTCTGGGCCGGGAAGCCGGACCGGCCGAAAAGGAAAACATTCAGAAAAAGATTGCCGAAGCCGTAGAAGAAGCCAAAAGAACCGGTAAAACCAGCGTGGACATCTACCTGGATGAGGACCCCGGCATTGTCCAGACCGGGGACCTGGTTTCGGTCCGGTACCGGTCGGCTCTTGAAGACGGAACCCTGATTTCCGGAACCGGGCCTTTGGCGGTGGAAGGATCGGCCGGGCTGTCGCTTCAGACCCTTGTGGCCGGAAGCCGGACCCAACCCCCCGGCCTTGGATCGGCTGTCCTTGGTGTGAGCCGTGATGGGAAAAAGACCGTGACCCTTGCTCCGGAAAAGGCCTTTGGTCTTCACAAGGATGAGGCCGCCCAGACCTTTCCCACGGTGAGAACCATGCCCCTGAGGCTGGAAATCAATGCCCCGGCCTATCTTAAAAAATTCAAGGTCCTGCCGCAAAAAGGAGACCGGGTCAGGCTGAATCCCTATTTTGAATCGGAGGTCATGGAGGTGACCGGGGAGAAGATCCTGATCCTGAACCTGGCACGGCACGGTTTCAGCGAACAGGCCCCCTTTGGAAAAACCACCCTGACCGTGGAGGGGGATGTCATCACCATGAGGCTTGTGCCCGAGATCGGAGCCTCTTTCCCGGTGGAAGACAGGGAAGGAAGAATCATTTCCGCCGACGGCGCCGGGTTTGTGGTGGACTTTAACCATCCCTTTGCCGGCAAAGCCCTTCAATATGACCTGGAAATCCTTTCCCTGACCAAGGCCTCGGCCTTCAAAAACCTTGAGATTCCATGGATCGACGACCATGACAAGGGTCTGGAAACGGCTAGGCTCCAAGAAAAGCCGGCTGTCCTGATCCTGTATGCCGACTGGTGCCAGTGGTGCGAAAAATTGTTCAGCCAGACCTTTAAGGACCCGAGAATCAAGCTCTTAAAAGACCGGCTTGTCTTTGTCAAGGCCAATTCGGACCTGGACCCGGGACTGAAATCCTTTTACCGGCAGGAGGGATTTCCCATGATGGTTTTCATGGATGCAAAGGGAAATATCATCAAAAAAATGGAAGGGTTCAAGGACGCCGACGGCTTTCTGTCGGAACTGAAGCAGGTTACGGATCTTGAAAAGGCGGAAGCAGGCCGGTGATGAATCCCCATAAATACCAGGCTGAAAAGCAATTTGCCCTGAAAAAACCCTTTGGTATGGCCACCCTCATGCTGGTGGCGGCCCTGGTGCTGGCGGCAGCCTCCCTTCTCCCGGCCGATGAAAACCAAAACCCCGGCTTTGCCATCCGGTCCTTTTCCATTGAGGGCAATACCGTCCTCCGGAAGGAATCTCTGATGGAGGCGGTCCAGGCCTTTACCGGCGAGAAAAAAACCGCCGAAGATGTGGAAGGGGCCAGGGACGCCCTGGAGCGCCTCTTCCATGAAAACGGGTATCCCACGGTGCTGGTGAATATCCCGGAACAGACCGTGGACACCGGCATTGTCAAACTCCAGGTCATTGAAAGCCGGATCAAACGGGTGAGGGTGGCGGGAAACAAATATTTTACCATGGCCCATATCCGGGAGAGCCTGCCGGCCCTGAAACCGGGGGAAATCCTGTTTCTGCCCCAGATCCGGACGGAACTGGCCCAGATCAACCGGAATCCGGACCTCAAGGTGTCTCCGGTTCTGATTCCGGGACGGGAGCTGGGGACCATTGACGTGGAACTGAAGGTCGAGGACAAACTGCCCCTGCACGGCAGCCTGGAACTCAACAACCGGTCCACCCACACCACCACGGACACCCGGCTCAACGGCCTGATCCGGTATGACAACCTCTGGCAGAAGGGGCATTCCATCAGTGCCCAGTTCCAGACCTCGCCGGAAAAAACCAGTGAGGTCCTGGTGTTTTCCGGCTCCTATTCCCTGCCGGCCCCCTGGGACCGGAATCATCTCCTCATCGGGTATTTTGTCGATTCCGACAGTGAAACCGCCAGCGGAGAAGGATTTAACGTCATCGGAAAAGGAATGATGGCCGGGCTCCGGTATATGATCCCCCTGCCCTCCCAGGGCCGGTATGACCATAACCTGACCCTGGGCCTGGACTGGAAGGATTTTGAAGAAGACACCCAGGGGTCCGTCACCCCCATTGAATATATGCCCCTCATGTTCGGCTATGCCTCAAGCTTTGCCGATGAGACCGGGGCCACCCAGTTCAGTGCGGATCTCAACCTGCTTTTCCGCAACGTGCTCATGAATGATATGGATGAGTTTCAGAGCAAACGGTACGGGGCCACAGGGAATTATATCTATTTAACCGCAGGCGTGGAAAGACGCCAGAAGCTGCCCAGGGGATTTTCTCTGTTTGCCAAGGTGGACGGCCAGATTTCGGACCAGCCCCTGGTCAACAACGAACAGTATTCGGCCGGAGGCGTGACCAGTGTCCGGGGGTATAAGGAATCCGAACTGCTGTCCGACAACGCCCTGCACGGCACCATGGAGGTCTTCAGCCCCAGTCTGGTGAAGCAGCTCCCGCTCATGCCCTATGTGTTCTATGACTGGGCCTGGCTCTCGGTGCGGGACCCCCTGCCCGGGGAATGGGATTCCGTCTTCATCCACGGACTGGGCCTGGGACTCCAGGGGACCTGGAAGGACAGAATCGATTTCAAGCTGGACTGGGGCCTGGCCCTGGAAGACACGGACGATACAGAGGTCCATGACCAGGAATGGTATTTTAAACTGAATTACCGGTTTTAAACGGATTAATAAAAAGGACAGGAAAAATGAAAGGCTTATTCATAAGAATTTATTTAAAGACCCTCATTCTTTTTTTATGCACCTATTTATCGTTTTTCCCGGC
>DZCR01000163.1 GCA_022736495.1 Desulfobacca acetoxidans | reverse complement strand
GCTAGCAGCGGTATTGGTGGCTTAGCTAGTTGAAGTTAATTGAACCGCCGGGTGGTTCCGGTTAGCTCCGGGGCCGCCCGGCCAGGCTAGTTCCCTTCTGAGGGCCTGGAAGCGGGCCTTTCAGGGCGCACAGACCCAGAGGCTGGAGGCGGTAGTATGCAGTCAGGCAAAAAATTCCTCAAGGGGTTGGTCTCCCGGGAAGACGGCGTGGTGGGGGTGGAAATGGTGATCCTGTTCCCCCTCCTGGCGCTGATCGTGGTGGCCGTGGTGGAATTCGGCCACCTGTGGTTTGTGCGCCAGACCCTGACCAACGCCAGCCGGGAGGGGGCCCGCGCCGCGGTGGTGTATTATACCGGGGCCGATAGAGCGGCCTGGGTAACCTCTACAGCCCAAGCTGCCGTGGCCACATACCTGGCGGGTACGAGATTTCCCGAGGCCTGTCCTCCGGCGGAGGTCGCTATCCCCGCCGGCGCGGCCTCCGGCAACCTGATCACCGTGACCGTGACCTCCCCCAACGGCCTGATTTTGCTAGCCAAGTTACTTGCTCTACCTTTTTTCAACAAGACTGACTTCAGCAAGCTCGGCAATATGGCGGCAGAGACGACCATGAGATTGGAATGAGCGCACCCCCCCGGCCCGACGTAATGGCCGCAATGGTGTCGATAATCGGAAATCTTTGGGGCCGCAGAGGCCCAGCAGTTGATGGCGGTGGCATGAAGAACTTTTTTAAAAAAACCAGGTACTTGTTGGTTTCCCGGGAAGACGGGGTGGCGGCGGTGGAGATGGTGATCCTGTTCCCCGTCCTGGTGCTGCTCGTGGTGGGCCTGGTGGAATTCGGCCACCTGTGGTATGTGCGCCAGACCCTCACCAATGCCAGCCGGGAAGGGGCCCGGGCCGCGGTGATTTATCCTCCGGCCGCGCATCTTCCCACCCGGGCGGCCTGGGCCACCACGGAGGCCCAAACTGCGGTGAGCAATTACCTGGAGAATTACTCCGAAATTACTAACTTGACCTGCCCTCCGGCGCACGTCGTTTTTCCCAATGGGACTAACGCCGGCGATCCGGTCATCGTGACCGTGACCAGCCCCAGCGGCCTGATATTGTTAAACAAATTACTCCCCGCGTTCGGCGGCATCACCCTGGCGGCGGAGACAACCATGAGTTTGCAGTGAGGTGGAGCCATGAAACTACCCCCGGGGTTTAAATATTTCCTGCTGGCCGGCCTGGCCGGCCTGGTTGCGGTTTTCCTGGTGCAGCGCTACATCACCACCCGGACGGCGAGGGTGAGCGAGCCGCCCGGCCAGGTGGTGGTGGCGGAAGTGGACATTCCGCCGGGCACGGCCCTGCACGGCCGGGTGCTGCGCGTCGCGGCCTGGCCCCGGAGCATCATCCCGGCCAAGGCCGTGGCCAACCCGAAGCAACTGGAGGGACGGGTGGTCCACATCCCCATTGCCAAAGGCGAGCCCATCCTGTTCACCAAGCTCGCCCCGGAAGGCACCGCGGCCGGCCTGGGGGGCTTACTAGACCAGAACATGCTGGCGGTGACGGTGAAGACCGATGCGGTCTCCGGGGTGGCCGGCTTCATCAACCCGGGGGACCGGGTGGACGTGTTGGTGGAAATGCCGAGTCCCGGGGCCGGGGGCGGCGGCGAACATTTTTCCCGCATCATTTTGCAGAACCTCAAGGTCCTGAGCCGGGGGCAGGTATGGGATCAGTCGGAGGAAAAGAAGCCGAAAGAGGTGCCCACGGTTACCTTGGAAGTCACCCCGGAGCAGGCCGAGGTATTGAACCTCGCCACCTTCCAGGGGAAAATCCGCCTGGCCTTGCGCAATCAGCTGAACCAGGCCTACTCCGCCACCCGGGGCGTGGTCTCTTCGCAACTGGCCTACAAGCGGCCAGCGGCGCCGCAGGTTGCGGCCGGGGCCCAGGGCGCACCCCAAGCATCAGGACCGAGCATCCAGGTGATTAAAAAGATGAAGATCACCTACTCCGAGTTTGAGCGCCCGGGGCGCTCCATCAATAAACCCCCTGAGCAGGGTCGTGACCAGCGGGTTTCAGCATTGGAACGGGACCGCGCCGACGCGGCTCCCTAAGGTGCGCAGCTGCGATGCATAAACGGACCATCAACGTTTCGGTACTGAATGGGACGCAAGCCCCGGATCCGGTGCTCCAGGAAACCTTGCAGAGCCTGGATCAGCTCCGGCTCTTAAAAGGGGCCGAAGACCCGGAGACTTTTTTGACCCTGCATCAGGCCAAGCCCCCCGATGTGGTTTTGGTGGAACTGAACGGCAAGGGTATGATCCCCGGCTGGCTGAAGCCCTTAATCGAGCGCCTGCCGCGCTCGGAAGTCCTGGTCTGTTCTCCCAACCGGGACCCCGACTTTCTCATCCAGATTATGAAGTTGCACTCGGGCGGCTTCATCCCCCTGCCCCTGGATCGGGAGGATTTCCTCGCCACCCTGCAACGGCTCAGGATCAACGCGGGGAACGACGGCGCCGGCCAGGCCCAGGTACTGGCGGTGACCGGCACGAGGGGCGGGGTGGGGACTACCTCTGCGGCCACCAATCTGGCGGTAGCCCTGGCTGAATTCCTCAACGGGGGGGTCATCCTGGTGGATCTGGCCCGGCCCTTCCCGCAGGTGGGGCAGTTTCTGGACCTCAAAGGCGGCCACACCGTGATGGATTTAGTCGAAAGCGCCGGCAGTCTGGACCCGGTGTTCATACAGAAGGTGGTCCAAAAGCATAAATCCGGGCTCGAAGTGCTCGTCGGGCACCCGTCTTACCAGCTTCACGCCCAGACGTTTGCGGATTTCCCCGCCCTGGACAACATTTACGCGGCGCTGCGCTCGGCCTACGACTGGGTCGTCGCCGATCTGGGGGCCTGGCTGGATAAGCACTATATCCGGATGCTCCAGGAGGCCGACCAGATTTTGCTGGTTACCGAACTCACCGTGCCGGATTTGCAGAATTTGAAGTTCCTCAAAGCCATGTGGCGCGATTGGAACATTGACGACAGTAAGGTGAAAATTCTGGTCAATCACTATGTGAAACATTCCAGCCTGGTACTCAAAGATTTGGAAAATTTCTGTTATCAGCCGGCCTTTGCGACGCTGCCCCACGATTATCCCGCGCTGTTGGAAGCCATCAATCAAGGGATGGCCCTGGGTGAACTGACGCCCAGATCAAGGCTGTGGCGCAGTTTGAAGGACGTGGCGGCGACTCTGGTGGACGAGCGGCAATGCCACGGTGAAAAACCGGGGGTAGCCCGACAGGGACTGCTCCGGAAACTATTTCATTAAGAAAGGTGAATTGACCCATGGCATGGTTACCTGCTGATCGGCAAAAAAACCGCCCCCTTCAGGTCATGGAGGGCCAGGTCAGTTACGACGGGCGGACCCTCTTGCGGCCGGAACGGGAAAAGATTCTCCATGACATCAAGAATCGCCTGCACCGGTCCCTGGTCGAACGTTTAGATATCGCTCAATTGGAGGCCATGGAAGAGGCCCAGGTAACCACGGAAATCCGCCGGGCCGTGTTTCAACTTTTGGACGAAGATCCGTACCCGCTGAACACGGAAGAGCGGGCTCGCCTGGCCCAGGAACTGGAATTTGAAATTCTGGGGTTGGGTCCCCTGGAGCCCCTGGTGCGGGACAACTCCATCTCGGACATCATGGTTAACCGTTATGATGAGGTGTACATCGAACGGCGGGGCCGCCTGGAACTCGCCGGGGTGCGTTTCCGGGACAACGCCCACCTCATGAAGATCATCAATAAAATTGTCAGCAACATCGGGCGCCGCATTGATGAATCTTCGCCGATGGTGGACGCGCGCCTGCCGGACGGCTCCCGGGTCAATGCCGTGATCCCGCCCCTGGCCCTGGACGGGCCTATGCTCTCGATCCGGAGGTTCATGGTGATGCGGCCCACCATGGATGAGATTTTGGCCCGGGGCTCGCTCACCCCGGAGATGGCCGAGGTGTTCGAGGCCATCGTCAAGGGTAAGCTTAACATCTTGATTTCAGGCGGCACCGGATCGGGCAAAACCACCTTGCTCAACATCCTGTCCACGTATCTTGATCCGGAAGAACGCATCATTACCATCGAAGATGCCGCGGAACTGCAACTGCAAAAACGGAATGTCTGCCGGCTGGAGACCAGGCCCCCCAATATCGAAGGCAAAGGGGAGATCACCCAGAGGGAGCTGGTCCGCAATGCGCTGCGGATGCGCCCGGACCGCATTATCGTGGGCGAGGTGCGGGGGCCCGAAGTCATGGATATGTTTCAAGCTATGAACACCGGGCACGATGGCTCCATGACCACCATTCATGCCAACAGTCCCCGGGACGCATTGCTGCGCCTGGAAACCGTAACCAACCTGGCAGGCTATCAGATCCCGCAGAAGGCTTTGCGCCAGTTAATCAGCTCTTCTCTGGACGTCATCATCCAGTTAGCCCGGCATTCGGACGGGGTCCGCCGCATCGTCTCGCTTTCGGAGATCACCGGCATGGAGGGCGAGGTCATCAGCCTGCAGGATATCTTCGTTTTCGACCGTCGCGGCACCTCAGATAAGGGAGATGTTCTGGGCCAGTATGTGGCCACCGGGATCAGGCCGCAATTTATCAACCGTTTAGAGAAATTTGGCATTCAGCTTCCCACGGAATATTTTTTCCCGCCCCCGCCGGATCAGTCTCAGCGTGCGTTGAGGCGAGCTTTTGAGGGCAGGTGAACCATGATGTCTTTTTCTTTCGGGGACCTCTGGAAGGCCGCAATCCTCTCCGCGGTGCTGGTGGCAGTAATTCTGCTGGTCTTGGCGATGTATCAATACTTTATTGAGCCGGGCCGCAGGCGGCGGAAAATCAGTCAGCGCCTGAGTGAAGGGGAACATTTCCGGCGCCTCCAGATTCTCAAAGATGCATCAGACAATCAGACCGGCTGGCACGTGTTTTTCCTGAAAAAAGTCCTGGGTCCAGCGCGGCTGGCCCGACTGCAGACGCTCATGCTCCAGGCGGACATCTACCGGAGTTCCGGGACCTTTTTAAGCTGGGTTTTCCTGGTGGCCCTGGCGGGATTTGGGGCAGGATATGTGGCGTTGAGGAGCATCCTTCTAGGGCTGGTGATCGGCGGTGGTCTCGGGACCCTGCCGTTCCTCTACCTAAGATGGAGAAAGGCCAAGAAGACCGATCGATTCGAAAAGCAAATGCCGGACGCCATGGAATTGCTGGCCCGGTCCTTGCGGGCGGGGCACACCTTGCCCTCGGCCATCGAGCTTTTGGGCGAGGAAATGGGAGATCCCATGGGGACCGAGATGAAGATCGCCTATGAGGAACAGAAATTCGGCATCAGCGTCTCGGATTCCTTGAGCCACATGCTGGAACGGGTGCATAGCCTGGACCTCAGTTATTTTGTCTCGGCCGTGTTGATCCAGCAAGAAACCGGCGGCAATCTGGCCGAACTCATGGAAACCATCGCCCACGTGGTGCGAGGCCGCTTGAACTTTAAAGCCAAAGTCCGGGGCCTCACCGCCATGGGGCGCTTGTCTAATGCGATTATGATAGCTGTTCCGATAGCAGTGTTCTTCTTGATGCTGGTGTTGGCCCCGCAGTATGAAAGGGCCTTGCTTGAAACCTCCACTGGCAGAGCCATGTTGCTGGGAGGGATAGTGTTGGCAGGGCTCGGTTATTATTCCTTACGGAAAATTATTCAGTCTGTAGAGAGCTAGGTTCCAGGAACGGAGAAAGAGCATGATCTGGCTAATCTCGGTCGCAGTATTCACGGCTTGTTTCTCGTTGGCTTACGGGGGCGCGATTGCCTGGGACCGGCGAGCCCGGGTTAAGGGCCGGGTGGGATATCCGGGTCCGGCGGCAGCCGGGTCTGTGCTGTTGCGCCGGCCAGAGACGCCCTCCGCCGTCAAAGGATGGGTGCTGCAGTGGTTATCCTACTCGGGGCAGTGGGCTTTACCCGATCTGGAGAAGGTGTCCGCCATGCGCCGGGACCTGATCCGGGCCGGGATTCGGCACCCTCAGGCCCCGGCCATCTATCTGGGCCTCAGGATAGTCACGGCTTTTGCCTTTGCCCTGCCCTTTATCCTGTATTTAGTAATCAAGGGTTTCCTGAGCCCGGCTACCCTGGCCATGGCCTTCTTACCCGCGATCTTCGGTTTTTTTCTCCCGGATAAGGTCCTGGCGGTCAAGATCCGGCGCCGGCAAGAACGGTTGGACCGGGCCCTGCCCGACATCTTGGACCTGTTTGTTATCTGTATGGAAGCGGGGCTGTCGTTAAACAGCACCTTAAGCCGGGTGGCGGAGGAGATTCGCGGGGTTTACCAGGACTTCTGCGAAGAACTGCAGCTTACGGCCGGTGAGCTTCGGGCCGGCCTGCCCTGGGACGAGGCTTTTGACAATCTGGGGAAACGCACCGACGTGCAAAGCATCAGGTCCATGGTGGGCCTCATGATTCAGTCAAATAAGCTGGGGGCCAGTCTGGCGGGCGCTTTGCGGAATCACAGCGACTTCATTCGCACCCAGCGCATCTTGCGGGCCGAAGAAAAGGCCGCCAAGCTGCCGGTAAAAATGGTCTTCCCCTTGATTTTCGGCATCTTCCCGGCGATTGTCATCGTGACCGCGGGCCCGGGTATCATCCACATTATCGACGTCTTCTTTAAGGGCGGCCTCTTCGGGGGGGCCAAGCCGATGCAGTTTTAAGCAGCGGGAGATTACCGATGAAACGGATTTATGCCTTCATAAAAGACGCGGACGGCGCCATCGGTGTTACGATGGTTATCCTGATGTTCGTATTTGTCGGTTCACTGGCCTTCGTCATCGATATGGCGCACGTGCAGACGGTGAAGAACGAGCTCGCAAATGCCGC
>DZCR01000162.1 GCA_022736495.1 Desulfobacca acetoxidans | reverse complement strand
CGTACCCGGACTCGCCGCCAGCGCTTGCCGGTAAACTTCGCCCTGACCGCCTTAGTTATGGCTGTGGGATTTTTGGTGGTGCGCCCCGTGGCCCTATCTGTGATATTCTGGGCCGGGGACCATAACTTCGGCCTTCTACGGTTGATCAGCCTCCCTGCCCCGGCTGCGATCCTGCTGGGGCTCGTCCTCATGGACCTTTCTTTCTATTGGTGGCACTGGGCCAACCACCGCTTTTTCCTCCTTTGGCGGTTCCACGGCGTCCATCATCTGGACCCCGACCTGGATGTCACCACTGCGAGCCGCTTCCATTTTGGGGAAATTCTCTACTCCACGGGATTCCGGGCCATCCAGGTGAGCCTGCTGGGAGTGGACCCCTTTACTTTTGTATTGTACGAGGTGGTATATCAGGCCGCCAATTTGTTCCAACACGCTAACCTGCACCTGCCCCTGGCCCTGGAGCGGGCCTTGAACAAAATCGTGGTGACGCCCCGCATGCACGGCATTCACCACTCCGTCGTCAGCGAAGAGGTGGGGTCCAACTTCTCCGTGGTTTTCCGCTGGTGGGACGCCCTGCACCGCACCTTGAGGCTCAATGTCCCGCAGCAGGACGTTACCATCGGCGTGGCGGGCTATCTGTCACCGGAGCACAACCGCTTCTGGCATCTGGTGGTCTTGCCCCTCAGCTTTTCGAAAAACTACTGGCTCTGGCCGGACGGCACCGAGCCCAGCCGGACCCCTACCGCTGTTCCTATGCAGCCCGGAATCATGGTGGAATAGTTAATTGACCGGGATGTCTCCGGTTATTCGGCGAATCAGCCCGGTTAACAGCAAAGCAATTTGTCGCAGTTCTTGACCAAGTCGTATTGATTTTGCAACTTGATGTTATCCCCATATTCTAAAGCTCCCAACCCGCAGGAGCGGAGACAGGTGCCTCAGACTAAGATCCGGCCCTCGCTCAAAGCCAAGGTTTTAAACAACTCTTCCAGCTTATATTGGGCAACCTCCAAAGGCTTAGGAAAGCTTTCCTTCTCTCCGCAATTTCGACATCAGGAAGGTACTTCCCCTTTGGGACAGGTTTAGATGCGCGGCCAACTCTTGAGGATTCAAGGACCCTTGTTTTTGGGCCAGTGAGATAACCTCTGCTTCCAGTTCATCAAGCCAGTCCTCAAATAAAACCAACAATTCAGGGTCGGCAACGGCCATTAATTGCTTGGATTGCGCCACCCGCTCTACCAGCCTCTGACACATATGCGTAGGATCGACACCTTCGTCCAGGCATTCCGCCAGTCAGAGGTGCACCATGCTGGCCACCTTATCGTCGCTGGTGCCGCCGATCAGATGGACGACAAAATTTAGCCGATCTTCTTCGGTAAACAGAGGCAGGGTCCTCTTCAGCGCCGCTTCAATTTCCCTCAGAGCCTCCTCCGGAGTCATGCGGTCTAAACATTCTTGAATTCCGGGCATGATATGCATCCCCTCCCCGTTGCTAAAAGGTCTGGCGAGCCGCCAGCAAGTCGTTGGCCAATTCCTTCAAGTCCTCCAAAATCTGAATGACCCTGGGGTCGGCAATTTCGTAGTACACGAAAGGCCCGCTCCGCTCCACCTTGACAAGCAGAGCCCGGCGTAATTCCTTCAGGTGGTGGGAAACCAGAGGCTGCGACAGGCTTAGTTCTTCCACGATACTGGAGACAGACTTTTTGCCGTTGTTGACGCACAGCAGAATCCGCAGGCGGTTTTCATCCGCCAGGCTCTTGGTCAAAAAGGCCACTTTGGCCAGGCTCTCGTTCAAGAGGGTCCCTTCATGGAAATCAAATATTTTCTTCTAAAAAAAAATTAGCACACATATAAGTTTAGCCTTCTTAAAGCAATGAACGCCCTCTTTGTCGTCTCAGAAAGGCATGGATTTTTGGAAAAAAACGACTTCTTATGCCAGACTCGGATCTCAAAATTTCCAATTGAATTCCACGAAAAAAAAATCAGCCTGCCTGTCTTTAAAAAGCAGGTCCATTGCCTTCCCTCCGAAGGCGTGGCCATAGTAGAGTTCGGTCCAGAAATACTTATTGAATTGATGCTTAAAGGTAATCTCGGCTACCTGGGCCAGGCTGCGACGTCCTCCGGTATTTCGTCCACTGTATCCGAAAAGCCGGTCTCGACTGGTGGCGCCGGCGCCGTAGTACCACAAATCAGCGCCCTCATCCAACCAAAGGGAGTGATAGTCGCAACGTATGAAGCCATCAGCATAAGGATAAAGGAATATCTGAAAGAACAGGTCCCGGTTGTTCATCAGGTTGTAGAAAGGAAAAAAGGCATAGAGGCGGGCGGTGGGCAACACCTGGAAAAACGTTTCGTGAGTATTGTCCCGGGGATCCGGGTCCCCTGAGCCGGTGAACCACCCCACCCGCAGCCAGGGCTTCCAGGGCGCCTGCCGGAACTGATAGCCCGCCTCCACGGCATAGGCGAAAGCCAAGTGGCGCTGGTTGCCCCAGTGGCCCCATTGAAAGGCCCACCAAGTCAGGGCGTCCAGGGCCCCGGGCCCCCAGGGGTAGACCCCGAGTACATGCCCTCCCAGGGTGTGAATCTGTAAGGGTTCGTTATTTAGGGGAGGACGGGGCAGATTCGCCAAGCTGCGGTTGTCTGTAGGGGTGACGCCCCTCTGGTCCCGGTAAGTGATGTGGAATAAAGCCGCTTCCGTATTGGGCAGCAGCGCCCCTGCCTTTAGGGTGGCCACCCCGGTAAGGAGGTCGATATGGCTGATCTCTTCCATGCCGTTGATATCGAATCCTCCTTGGGTGGGATGGCTTAAGGTCAGGGTGACATTGGCCCGCCGGTCATCATAGCTGGTCAGGACCCCATCGTAGGCTCGCCAAACGTGAGAGAAGCCGAATGGACCCACCAACCGCTGGCCGATGCGGATGGACCGGAGAAAATCCATGGCCTTATTGCCGGTTTTGAATTCGTCCTCCATGAAATAGTCAAACCGTCCACCTTGCAAGGACAGTCCCGGCAGAAACGGCGGTTTTAAACGCACATAGCCCTGATGTAAAAAGAGCCGCCCCTGGTTATGGCGCTGGTGGGTGGCAAAGTAGGTTGCCCCTGGACCTAATGGTCCGCCAGAGAGACGGCCATCGGCGGCGCCCGGCAAATTCCAGAGGCCCGTTACCTGCCCCTCCGCCAAACCTTCGATCCAGGGATATGAAAAACTCACCCCCAGGCGACCCAACAAGGCAGGGTAGGCATAGGAGTTCTGGTTGCCCACCCGGGCCTTGGGGTCAAAGAAGTTGAGGTACTCTAATCTGAGGCGCCAGTATCCGGTAAGTCGCCAGTTATCGGTTATTTTGGTGTATCGGCTCAGATCCAGTTCACTTGCCGCGGCGGTTGTGCACAAAATAACGAGCATCGCTAAGACCAAATACCCGATAGTCTTCCAAGCTTTGCTCCTTTCCATGACTATCCTCCCATCCGGTGTTCTCACGACCTCATGGGTTAAAATATATCTATATGCATTTATATGTTTATGGCATTTATTGTCAAGAAAAACCTTAACCGGCCCCTTTTGGGTTTCAGGGCTCCCGGTGAATCATTGTTCTAAAATTCCCGAACCCCCTGTCAAAAAATCTTTTCTTTCCAACCAAAATTTTATATATCCATACATTAAGGTGAAATAGATAAAAATGCCTGACAGGATGAAGGAGAACATATATGGATGTTTTGGATCTGAGCAATCTGGCGGAAAGGAGAAAGAAAAGCATATTTGCTGATGCCGTCCCCACGGCGCATGCAAATTATTGCTATACTTGCGGCACGTGCTCCGGCGGCTGTCCCCTCACCGGCATGGAGAGCACCCGGGATGAAAACCTGGATTGCCGGAAGGGCATCCGCATGGCGCTGCTGGGCATGGACCAGGAACTCGTTGACGCGCGCTTCGTGTGGACCTGCACCGCGTGTTACCGTTGCGTGCACGGCTGCCCCATGGGCATCCATCTGACCAATATCTGGTACACCGCCAAAGCGGCCCGTCCCCGGGATCGGGTTCCTGGCGTCCTCCACAAAGGCGTGGAGATGTGCCTCAAGACCGGCAATAATATGGGCATCCCCACCGACGACTATGTGGAGCTTCTCCAGGAATTGGGCGAGGAACTGGCCGAAGAAGCATGCCCCGGCTTCGTCACCCCGGTGGACAAAGTGGGGGTGGACTACATCCATTACCAGAACTCCAAAGAGGCCTACGCCGAACCCGATGATATGAAGTGGTGGTGGAAGATCTTCTATGCCGCCAAGGTGGATTGGACGACCTCATCTACCAACTGGGAATCAGTGGATTGGGGCATCTTCACCTGCGATTGGGATGCCAGCAAAGAGTTTGCCCGGCGCAAGCTGGACAACATGAAGCGCCTTGAGGCCAAAACCATGATCCTGCCGGACTGCGGCGGTTCCTCTTGGGGCACCCGCATGAACCTGGATAAATATTTTAAGGACGAGTTCGGCCCGGAAACCGGCCACAACTATGTTTACCTCTTCGACGTGCTCCTGGAGTGGCTTAAAGAAGGCCGCATCAAGGTGGACAAATCGGTCTACGACGGGCGTATCGTTACCTGGCACGACTCCTGTAAACATGGCCGCGCCGCCTACTACGCCTTCGGGGACGAGTCCAACTTCGACAAGATGCGGGAGATCCTCTCTTATTGCATCGACATGAACAACTTCCGGGAACTGCCCCATACCAAGATGGACTCATTCTGCTGCGGTGCCGGTGGCGGCAACTGGCCCGGCCCCTACGAGAAGGAAAAGACTGAACATGGCAAATTCAAGGCCGACGACATCGTCGCCACCGGGGCCGACCTGGTGGTGTGCGCCTGTTCCAACTGCCGGGACCAGATCATGAAAAACCTGAAGCCAAAGTTCAAGCTGGATGCTGAAGTAAAATACATTTGGGAGTTGATTGCCGACGCCCTGATCATGGACGAAGCCGAATAAGGCTTCTCTAATGCGTACGCCCACCTGAGGGGGTAAGGCGCCCGGCGCCTTGCCCCTTTTTCATGCAAGGCCGGCCGCCGGCCAGGAGGCGCTGGGTATGGATAAGACCGGCATTCAAGTCTTTGAAACCTCGGCCCGGGAATATGACGCCTGGTTTGAACAACACCGACTCTCTTACGAGTCCGAACTCCGGGCCTTAAAAACCTTGGCCGGCCTTCACCGCCGCGGCCTGGAACTGGGGGTGGGAACCGGCCGGTTCGCCGTCCCCCTCAAGATCGCCATGGGCATCGAACCGGCCCGGGCCATGGCCCGCATCGCCCGAGAGCGGGGCATCCAGGTGGTTAGCGCCGTCGCCGAAGCTCTGCCCTTTCCTCAGGAATCCTTTGACCTGGTAGCCATTATCACTGCGCTCTGTTTCTTCCGAGACCCCTTTAAAGCCCTCACGGAAGCTACTCGGGTGCTGACCCTTGCGGGGCGGATTCTCATCGGCATGATAGATAAGGACAGTCCGCTGGGGCGCCTATACGAAGCCAACCGCCTACAGAGCAGGTTTTACCGTGACGCCCGGTTTTACGGGGTCAGGGAAGTGTTGGCCTGGCTGAAGAGATTGGGTTACCGGGAAGAACACCTTTGTCAGACCATTTTCAAAGGCTTGTCCGAAATCACCGAGCCGGAACCGGTGCAGGAGGGCTTTGGTGCGGGTGGTTTTGTGGTAATCTCGGCCCGCAAAGTGGACGAAACGGTATCGGGTGTTTAACTTATCGTTTAGAACCCTGGCTCGGCACGCCCCAAGCCGCGCCTTCTACTCCATTGCTGCCAAGAAAGGATATCGTCATGAAAAAATCCATCGGCCCCAGGACTATGGCCCTTCCTACCCCAGTGTGGGTGGTGGGGACCTATGACGCCAACGACAAACCCAATGCCATGACCGCAGCTTGGGCCTCCATCTGCTGCTCCAAACCCCCGGCCATTGGCGTCTCCTTGCGCAAAGCCACCTATACCTACGGCAACCTCGTGGCGCGCCAGGCCTTTACCATCAGCGTGCCGTCCGAAGCCCATGTCCGGGAGGCCGATTATCTGGGCATGGCTTCTGGCAAGGACGTAAACAAGTTCGCCGCCACCCGCCTAACCCCGGTGGCCAGCACCGTGGTGGACGCCCCCTACGTGGAGGAATTCCCCCTGGTGTTGGAGTGCAAGCTGATCCACACGCTGGAAATCGGCCTGCATACCCTGTTCATCGGGGAGATTCTGGACGTCAAGGCCGACGAGAGCGTCATCGGAGAAAAAGGCTTTCCGGATATCGAGAAAGTCCGGCCCATCATCTTCGGCCCCGAGATTCGCACCTACCACGGCATCGGGAAATTTCTGGGCCAGGCCTTCGCCGTCGGCAAAGATATCGGCTAACCATGGGTTGCGGAAATGGCGCGGCTGGGCCGGCCCCGGGTCTATTTTCAGGAAGGCGAGGCCGAGGCCCTGCCCGCCATTACTATAGGTGGGCGGTGGCCACCGTACATATTCGGGTAGCCGCAGGCTTCAGCCTGCGCTAGCACCGAAAAGGGGCAATGCCGCCAGCAGTTGCATAAGGGAGTTTGTTATTCCTCCCCCGGATTGAGCAGGTAGGCCTCCACAAAGCGGTCCAGGTCGCCGTCTAAAACCGCGTCCACGTTGCCTTCTTCGTGCTTGGTGCGGTGGTCTTTGATCATGCGGTAGGGCTGGAGGGTGTAAGAGCGAATCTGGCTGCCCCAGGCGATGTCTTTCTGGGTACCTTGTAGTTCTTGTTTCTTTTCGGCCCGTTTGCGCTTCTCCAGGTTATAGAGGCGGGCCCGGAGCACCTTCATGGCCAGTTCCCGGTTGCGGTGCTGGCTCCGCTCGGACTGGGAGGAAACCACCAGGCCG
>DZCR01000161.1 GCA_022736495.1 Desulfobacca acetoxidans | reverse complement strand
TTAGGTCTAATTTTTTATGATAACTAATTTCCTTCTCCGGATGCAATGTTTTCCCCGTCTTACCCCTCGGACAATAGTTTGGGAAGAATTTAGGTGAATTTTGCCTTGTCCTTTGCTATTATGACCGCGAAGTTTAAATAAATTGAAAACTTCTTCATTAGAGCAAATTCGGCAAGAAAAGTCACAAGGAGGGGGATATGGATCTAAGGGTCCGAGTTGGGGGAGCAGTTTTGGGCTTGGTCCTTTTGTTGGCCCCATGGGCCGCCAGCGGCGCCCAGACCAAGGCCGAAAAAGAGCTTACTCTGAAAGAACTCATCGTCATGGCCTTGCAGTACAGCCCGCAAGTCAAGTCCAGCCAAAGCGAGGTAACCTTGGCCAAAGAACAAAAGGCCGAAGCGCACGGCTACCGCTTTCCCCAGTTTGACGCCACAGCCCTGGGAGGCGTGGTGCCCAATGTCCGGCGGGGCCAGGTGCGCCAGGTCGGCGAAGATAAGACCCTCTGGTTTCCTGATTCCAACCGAGACGTCCATGGCATAAACGTTTTTGGCAACCTGACGTTCACTCTACTCCAGCCTCTTTATACCTTCGGCAAAATTGCCTACCGGGAAGAAGCTGCGGCCAGGAACATCTCGATTAAGAAATCCGGAGTGGATCTCCAGAAAGGCGAGGTCATTTACAATGTGTCGTATGCCTATTATGGTCTGATTCTGGCGAACCAGGGCAGGGAGGCGGTAGCCGATGCTCGCACCTACCTCAAGGATGCTCGGGAACGGATCACACGCCTGCTCCAGATCAAATCGCCCAACGTCAAGGATACCGACCAGTATCGCCTGGCTATGTATGAGGGCGGGGTGGAAAAGTTTGCGGCCCAGGCGGAAGAAGGCTCAAAAGTGGCCTACCGGGCCCTGAAGGGCCTCATCGGCTATGATGAAAATCAGAATTTCAAGGTTCCCGAGTCCCTGCCGACGCCCACGGCGCCGCGTGGCGGTCTGGATTATTATATCAAGATGGCCCTGGACGAGCGGCCCGAATTCAAGCAGTTGAAACAAGGCCTGGTTGCCCGGCAACTGTTGGTGGACGCGGCTAAGGCCGACCGCCTCCCGTCTCTCTTCTTTGTCGTATTGGGCCAGGTAGCCGGGGCTCCGGGCCGGGACCATAATCCCGACCCCTATGTCAATGACTTTTTTAACGGGATCGGCGCCATGCCTGCGCTGGGAGCCCGGTGGCACTTCGACTTCGGCATCTTGAAAGCCAAGGTTGGTCAGGCCAGAGCGGAACTCGAGAAACTGCGCCATGATGAAAAGACTGCCCTTATGGGCATCCCGATTCAGGTAGCCAAGGATTACGGCAAGCTCCAGGAAAATTACAAAGGCTCCATCGGCATGGAGAAGGGCTACATCAATGCCCGCCGCTGGCTGATCACTGCGTTCAGCAATTTCGACATGGGCCTGGGAAATATGGATGAGATTTTTAGGGCCTTTGAGCGGTATGGCACCTTCCGGGGAGACTACCTCCAGACCCTCTTTGCCTATAACCTGGCGGTGGCCGAACTCGATAAATCCACTGGCGCTTACCTGAAGCACCTGCCGGGGGAAGGTAAACCCGGAAAGGACCTGTCGCCGGGACGGGCCATCCAGCCTGCCAGCGCCGCCTCAACCGTCGGAACCAAATAGAGTTCCGTCAGGCCGGATAGCAAATTTATTAGGGCAGGCCCTCGGGCCTGCCCGGTTTTTTGGTGGCTATGTAGAAGTTTCCGGAAGGTGCTGGAGCTGATTGACGCGACGCCAGATAAATTTTCCGGTCGAATCAATTCCTTGAAGAGGTCATCAGCCAATGAGGAAGAGCCGGACGTAGACGACCACCGGGGCCGCAAAGAGCAGGCTGTCCAGGCGGTCCAGCATACCGCCGTGGCCGGGCAGGAGCCCCGAGGTATCCTTGACCTCGGCCTGGCGCTTGAGCATGGATTCGAAGAGGTCTCCCAGCAGCCCCACGATGGCCAGGACCAGCGCCAGCCCAGCCAAACCCGCCAGGCTCATCTGGGGCCAGACCCAGCGCCCCACGGCCGCGCCGACGATCACCGCAGCCGTAATACCTCCCACCGCTCCGGCCCAGGTCTTGCCCGGGCTCACCGCAGGATAGAGCTTGGTCTTGCCCCAAGTCCGGCCGCAGTAGAAGGCCCCGGTATCTCCCGCCATGATCACCATGAGGAGCCAGAAGACCCACCATTGGCCGTCATTCAAGTAGCGCAGCCAGACAAAGTGCCCCAGAAGCAAGGGGATATAGAGGAGGGCCAGGACATTGACCATCAAATCCCTGGTCAGGTCGGCAATGTGGCTATAGGCGATGAGGTAAAAGAGGAAGAGGACAAAGAGAATTCCCACCAGGACAAAGAGGGGGCCGGAAGGATTGCACAGGGTAGTGGCCCGCTGCGCCGTGCAAAAGCTTAAAATAAGAATCGACCCCAGGCTAATGGCTTTCACCCGGCGGAAGGTGTCGGCTTCGGACTGGTACATGCCCAGGAACTCCCACTGGGCCAACCCGTTCACCACCAGGATCAGCAGGACAAAAAAGAGGTGCCCGCCTTTAAAGAGCGCCAAGAACAGGATGGGCAGGATGATCAGGGCGGTCAGCCAACGGCGTGCGTGCAAAGGTTCCCCCCCTTGGGGCCTGGCACCAGGTCAATATGAGACCGCTGCGCAAGTCCCAAGAGCTCTCTTTACTAAATAGAGCTTAGGCGCCCTGGCCTGTGTTTAAATGAATCAAGTTTCCTTTTAATGCTGCTCTTGGGTCTGGGGTTGGGACTTAAAGCCCCAGTAGAACAGGAGGCCGGCGCACACCAGAAAGAGTGCCAGGGCGATGAGCTGGGTCAGGGGCATCCAGCCAAAGAACGTCGGTCCCCGATAATCCAGGGGGCTGCGGAAAAACTCCACCACAAAACGCACCAGGCCGGCCAGGCATAAATAAATCAGGACCATCTGGCCGTGGTATACTTTCCGAGGCCGGAACCAGTAAAGCAACAAGAAAACCCCCAGGTCAAGGAAGCTTTCATAGAGCTGGGTGGGATGTACCGGCACCCGCAAGGGACAGAGCGTATTGGGATTGTTAAAGGTTACGGCCCAGGGCACATCGGAGGGTTTGCCGTAGCAACACCCGGCCATGAAGCAGCCAATGCGCCCTAAAAACTGGCCCAGGGGCGCACCCAGAGCCAGGGCATCCAGGGTGGGGCGCCAGGGCCAGCCCTGATGCCGGATGTAAAAAAAGGCCACGATCAGAGCCAGGAATAAGCCGCCCTGGAAATCCAGGCCGCCTTCCCAGAGGGCGAATAGTTTGAGCGGATGACTTAAAAAAACCGCGGGCTCCAAAATGACAAAGAGCAAGCGGGAGCCCACCAGGGCCGCTACGATGAGGTAAAAACAGAGATCATAAAATTGTCCCTTGGGTATCCCCAGGCTTTGGGCATACCGGCCGGCCACGGTAATAGCACTCAGAAAGGCCACGGCCAGCATGAACCCATACGTATAGATGGTTATCGGCCCAAGTTTAAGCAGGATTGGATGCATCAGCGGTTCTCTCTTCTCTGATAATAACCCATACCAAAACCGCGGCTCCCACACAGACCAGGCTGTCGGCCACGTTGAAAGCCGGCCAGTGGTAGTGGCCGTAATAGACGTCAATAAAATCCACCACTTCTCCCAGGCGGATGCGGTCAATCAGGTTGCCCAGGGCGCCGGTCATGATCAGGCTGTAGCCCAGGGTTGCGGGCCATTGGTCCTCGGGCAGCCGCCATAACAGATAACCCAGGATTACCAGAACAAGAGCAGTGGTGAGCACAAAAAACAGCCAGGCAAATTGCGCCGACCAGCCGGACAACAGCCCAAACGCCGCGCCCTTATTATGGACGTGCACCAGGTTGAGAAAGCCGGGGATGAGGGGCACCGTGCCTCCCAAAGGCAGCTTCAGGAGGATGAGGAACTTGCTCACCTGATCGAGGACCAGGCCCACCACCAAAACGGGCATGAGTATGGCTAATTTCCGGGACACGTCTTAGCCCTCCAGGACCTGCCGGCAGCGGGCGCACACCTGGGGATGCCGGGGGTCTTCCCCAACCCCTGGATAATGGAACCAGCAACGGACGCATTTTTCTCCTGCCGCTTTTTTCACTGCCACTGCCAAGCCGGAAATCTCTCCCGAGATGATGCCTTCCCCTGAAAGGACTTCAATGGGCTCGACCTTCAATGCAGCCACCTGAGCCAGGGTTTGCAACTCCGGGATCTGACCCGCCAGTTTGTCGTACCGTTCATCACTCGCTCCCAAATATACCACGGCTTCCTGTGAAGCGGCAATACGCTTCTCTTTCCGGGCCTCTTCCAGCTTCCGGTTGATTTCGCCCCGGATTTTAAGCAAAAACTCGTACTTGGCCAGCAAGGCCTCGTCGGGGAACCCCGGGGGCGGCTCGGGAAAGCTCGCCAGGTGGACGCTCTCGGGGCGGCCAGCGCCGGGAAGGTCCTCCCAGATCTCATCCGCAGTAAAAGAGAGGATGGGCGCCATGGCCAGGGTCAGGCCCTGGAGTAAGTCAAGTAACGTGCTCTGGGCGCTCCGGCGTTCCCGTGAATCGGCTTTGGAGACGTACAGGCGGTCTTTCAAAATATCAAGGTAAATGGCGCTCATCTCCACGGCGCAAAACTGATGGAGGCGATGGAAGGCCTGGTGGAATTCGTAATCCTCATAGGCCCGTTTGACCCGGGCCAGCAACTGGGCCAGCCAGGACAGGGCCAGGCGATCCAACTCCTCCCGCTGATCCGGCGCCAGCCAGTGCCTCTCGGGGTCGAAGTCAGAGAGGTTGCCCAGCATGAAGCGGGCGGTGTTGCGGAAACGCCGGTAGGCGTCGGCCAACTGTTTCAGAATGTCAGGTGACAGCCGCACGTCATCCCGGTAGTCCTCCGCCGCCACCCAAAGCCTCAGGATTTCGGCCCCGTATTTATCCATCACTTCCTGGGGGGCAATGACATTGCCCAGGGACTTGGACATCTTGCGCCCGTCGCCGTCCACCACAAAGCCATGGGTCAAGACGCCCTTATAGGGGGCCTGATCCCGGGTGCCCACGCAGGTCAGGAGGCTGGAGTGAAACCACCCCCGGTGTTGGTCCGAGCCTTCCAGGTAGAGGTCAGCAGGCAGGGCCAGGGTCGGGTCGGGCTCCACCACCGCGGCCCAACTCACCCCGGAGTCGAACCAGACGTCCAGGATGTCGGTCTCTTTCTTAAAATCCGAGCCGCCACAGGCGCACGTGGTCCCCGGCGGGAGCAGTTCCGCCGCAGGAGCCGCAAACCAGAAATCCGCCCCCTCATGGCGCACTCGCGCAATGATTGACTCAAGAATCTCCGGAGTGAGCAAAATCTTGTCGCACCCCTCGCAGTGAAAGGCTACGATGGGCACGCCCCAGGCCCGCTGCCGGGAGATGCACCAGTCCGGGCGGCGTTCCACCATCTGGTAGATGCGCTCCCGGCCCCACCGGGGAATCCAGGTGACCCGGTCGATGGCCGCCAGGGCCTTTTGCCTCAGATCATTGGCCTCCATGGAGATGAACCACTGCTCCGTGGCCCGGAAGATAATGGGCTGTTTGCAGCGCCAGCAGTGGGGATAACTATGCGTCATCTCCTGGGCCGCCAGGAGTTTGCCTTTTGCCTTGAGGAGTTCGATGATGCCGGCGTTGGCGTCCCAGACCTTCTGTCCTGCAAACTCCGGCACTTCCTGGGTAAACCGGCCACCGTCGTCCACCGGCGAATAGGGCTCCAGACCATATCTGCGTCCGCTGTCGTAGTCCTCCTGGCCGTGCCCCGGCGCGGTATGCACCAGGCCGGTGCCCGCCTCCAGGGTGACGTAGTTCGCCAGAATAACCTGGGAGTCACGTCCCAGCCAGGGATGGCGGCAGATGGCGCCCTCCAGTTTGCGTCCCTTGACCTTAAGGATTACTTGCCCCGTGAGCCCCCACTGACTCAAGAGACCCGGCGCCAGGTCCGCTGCCATCACCAGGACCTCGTTTCCCAGACCCATAGCCACGTATTCCAGGTCCGGGTGTACCGCGACGGCCAGGTTGGCCGGCAGGGTCCAGGGGGTGGTGGTCCAGATGACCAGGGCAACATTGTTATGAGTACTCAACTCCGGAGCCATCTCCGATGCCTTGACCAGCGGAAATCTCACAAAGATAGAGGGGCTTTTTTCATTCTCGTATTCCACTTCGGCTTCGGCCAGGGCGGTGCGGCACTGGGCGCACCAGTGGATGGGCTTCTTGCTCCGGTGAATGGCGCCGCTGAAATAGAACTGGCCGTATTCCTCGAGGATTTCAGCCACGTACGAATTATTCATGGTGAGGTAGGGATGCTCCCAGTTCCCCAGCACGCCGAGGCGCTTGAATTCGGCCTTCTGAATCTCGATGAACTGGCCGGCGTAGGCCCGGCAGCGCTGGCGCACCTCCACCTGGGACAGGCGTAGCTTTTTGGCCTTCAACTCTTTGTCCACCTGGTGCTCGATGGGCAGACCGTGGCAATCCCAGCCCGGCACGTAAGGGCTGTCGTAGCCCATCATCTGCCGGGATTTGATGATGATATCCTTGAGGATCTTATTTAAGGCATGCCCCAAATGAATATGGCCGTTGGCATAGGGGGGGCCGTCGTGGAGGATAAACTTGGGACGCCCCAGGCTTTGAGCCCTGATCTTGCGGTATAGGTCCATTTCGACCCAGCGCTGCAGGAACAACGGTTCCCGCCGGGGCAGATCGGCCTTCATGGGAAAATTGGTGCGGGGCAGGTTAAGGGTTTCTTTGTAATCCATGCAGCAGCCTCCGAAACACAATTTTATTATAGTACCATATCCCA
>DZCR01000025.1 GCA_022736495.1 Desulfobacca acetoxidans | reverse complement strand
CAGATAAACGCAGCTTTTTCTTTTTCCTTGCTGGCAGTCACGATATTTTTCTCCTTAATGTTTTCCAGAAATTAATTCTTAAGTTAACCGTCTGCCCGGTCTCGGGAACCGGAGCAGACCCGTGGGGGGGGCGTCATGACCAAGGCGCCGGCGCCCATACAGTCCGGCCCTTAATCTATCTTGCAAAACAGTTCTCGGGTGATGGCCGTGAGTTGCAGCAAGCGCGGGTCTCGCACGCGGTAGAACACCTGCTGGGCCACCCGCCGGGACTCCAGGATTTCCTTATCTTTTAGCAAACTGAGATGCTGCGACACACTGGATTGGCTGATGCCCACGGCCTTTTCCAACTCCTGCACCGACAACTCCCCTTCTCCCAAAAGATGAATGATAATCAGGCGGATGGGGTGCGCCAGCACCTTGAGACAGCGGGCCGCTCGTTCCAACCGCTCTTTTATATATTCAATATCCATAATATTTGAATATATTAATAATACTGAATTTGTCAAGAAATTCTCAGCGCCCTGAAATTTTTTTCCCCCAGACCCTTTGCCCATGGATATAATGCTGATTAGCAGAAAGGGCGGGTATCATGCAACGCCTTACTCAGGTGAGTTCAACGGGAGGCTGGCTATGTCGAAAACAGTCCTTTGGCTTATTATTATTTTCAGCATTTTATTTGTTATTGGGGTCAACACCGGAGAAGTGGGTTATCTGATGAATCTGGGGAGCACTATCTGACTAGCTTGTATCGGGGTAGGATGATGACCAAACTTGGTCACAGATCCAGACCCCGGCGGCGTTGGGTGCCAACGCCTCTATGCTATTTCCTGGCGGCGTCTCGATGATTTATCCGGGTCCATTCTGGGAGGTTGTCCATGCCAAAGCAAATCCTGTGGTTCATCAATCTCGTTACCGGTTTTTTCCTCATTGGCATTAACTCAGGTGATCTCACCTATTTGCTGAATCTGGGCGCTACCAGCTGGGTCGGGGTTGCCTGATGCCCCGCCTGCGCTGGTTGATCCAGACCTTGATGGCGTTCGGGACTAACGCCTATCTCCTGTTCCCCTTCGGAGGCTCAGTGATCTATCAGGGGCCCTTGAAGGCGGTGTGCCATCCTGGTCTCAACTGCTACTCCTGCCCCGGCGCACTCTTGTCGTGTCCGGTGGGGGCCTTCCAGAATTTCATGGCCAGCCTGCGCTTTAGTACCGGCGGCTTTCCCCAACTGGGCATCCTCGTGCTGGGGTACTTGGGATTCATCGGCAGCTTGGTCGGCCGGTTGACCTGCGGCTGGATCTGTCCCTTC
This sequence comes from Desulfobacca acetoxidans, assembly GCA_022736495.1. Next base: position 26,762 of record DZCR01000025.1, on the reverse strand, counting down.
GGGTTCATCCAGGACCTGATCCACAAGATCCCCACCCGGAAATTTTCCCTGTGGAAACCCTTACGCTGGGTGAAATACGCGGTGCTGGGGTTGTTGGTGGTGGTCATGCCTATCTTCCTGGTGGATAATTCCGGGTTGGGTCATCCCTGGTTCTGCAAAATCGTCTGTCCCGCCGGCACCCTGGAGGGGGCTATGCCCCTGCTTCTCTTGAAGCCCAGCCTGTGGGGCACCGTGGGCTTGGCCTTCTGGAACAAGTTAACCTTCCTTATTTTGATCCTCGTCGCCGCCATTCTCATCAGCCGGTTTTTCTGCCGGGTGATCTGCCCGCTGGGCGCCTTTTATAGCCTGTTCAGCCGGATCAGTTTGGTGCAACTGGAGTTCGTGGAAGGCAATTGCGTGGAATGCGGAGCCTGCGTCCGCACCTGTCCCACGGGAGTCGTGCCCAACAAGGACTTTGACAGCCCCGAGTGCATCATGTGTCTGCGCTGTGTGGACTCCTGCCACTTCCGGGCCCTGGATTTTGGGATTCGGCGGCCGCCGGGAAAACCGGTCAAAGCCAAGAGCGCCAACTCCCTTCTCTAGGCTGGAGAAAAAATGCTTGACAGCCTTTGGATTTCCTTCATAATTAATTAAGTAATTTCACCGGGATAGCCGGAGGAGATCGGAATGGCCCTCACCAAGGAAAAATTGATCAGCCGCTTACAGACGCAGGTAGGTTTGAGCAAGCAAGAATCACGATCCGTGGTGGAACGGGTCCTGGATATTATGAAGGAGTCTCTGGCTGTGGGAGAAGATCTCCTCATCAGCGGCTTTGGGAAATTTACGGTGCGGCAAAAGAATGCCCGCCGGGGCCGCAATCCTCAAACCAAGGAAAATCTCATCCTCCGCGCCCGCAAGGTTGTGGTGTTTAAGACCTCCGGCGTGTTGCGCAATCGCATCAACGGGTCCTGATTTAACTACGCACTGCAGCGCCCAGAACTATGGCACGGTGATTTTGATTTCCCGTTCCCCTGCTCCCCAGCCGTCAAGGCAGCCGTAGCCGCGCCCGTCGGTCAGGTCACCCTGGTCATAAAAGGCAAGGCCAGATGAAGCCCGGGTTGCAAAGTTTATGTGACTATAGGTGCAGTCGCCGGAACTTTATCCAAACCGGCGCCGGGGCCTTGGCGCTCCTGTCTCTGCCCGCCTGGCCGGCCCCCGCCAGCGCTCAGACGATGGCGTACGGCTTCATGCGGCCGCATCCCGCCGCCTTTTACCGTCAACTGGACAAGGGTGTGGTGCAGTGCCAGCTTTGTCCCCGGAACTGCGAAGTCCTGCCCGGCGACCGGGGGGAATGCGGCGTCCGGGAGAACCGGGCAGGCGCCTACTACAGCCTGGCGTACGGCAACCCCTGCGCCGTCCACCTGGACCCCGTGGAAAAAAAGCCTTTCTTCCATGTCCTCCCCGGAAGCCAGTCTTTTTCCATCGCCACTGCGGGTTGCAACCTGCACTGCAAGTTCTGCCAGAATTGGGAAATTTCCCAGACCCGGCCGGAAAAAACCTATAACTTCGATCTGCCGCCGGAAAAAGTGGTGGTCGCGGCCCGGGACAACCGCTGTCTTTCCATTGCCCACACCTATGTCGAACCCATTATCTTCTATGAATATATGCGGGATGTGGGCCGCCTGGCCAAGTCCGCGGGCATTCTCAATACCTGCCATTCTGCGGGCTATATCAATCCCGAGCCCCTGGAGGAGCTGGCGCCGCTGTTGGACGCGGCCTGCATTGATCTCAAGGCCTTTGACGGCAAGTTTTACCGGGAACTGGTGGACGCGGAGCTGGAACCGGTGCTGAATACCCTGAAAACCCTGCACCGCCACCGGGTACACGTGGAGATCGTCAACCTGGTCATCCCCCAGTTTAACGATCAGCCGGAAACCGTCAGCCGCATGTGCGCCTGGATCAAAGACGAACTGGGGCCGGCAACGCCCCTGCACTTCTCCCGGTTTTACCCCCTCTACAAGATGCTCAACCATTATCCCACCCCGGTCAGCACCCTGGAGCGGGCCCGGGACCTGGCCCAAAACGCGGGCCTGCAGTACGTTTACATCGGCAACTTGCCGGGCCATGAGGCCGAAAATACCTACTGCCCCAGTTGTCACAAACTGCTCATCGCCCGCCGGGGCTACCAGATCGGCGAGGTGCACCTGAAGGACGGCAAGTGCGCTTACTGCGGCGCCAAGATTCCGGGGATTTGGGGAAAAGTTTAACTTAGCGCAGGGTGCGTACCGCGCGCCATCACTCTGGTTCCCCGGCTCATGACGACTAAGGGGTAGTGGTCGAAACTTGACCATGTAACCTCTTCATCAAACTTCAATATAATCCGACGTGCTGGCCCCCCACTAAAGGCCCATTTCGCTATCCAGATCATATCGGTAACTATTTAAAAATGTTAAGAAGTTCCTGATGTAGCCAGTAAGTTGCTGTTTTTGCTTTGCTCCTAAGCCACTCTTTTTCGTGACCGTCACCCGAACCTCGCGCAGCACTTTCTGTTGGATGGGTCTAGCGAATTGGTTCACAAAAACATATTCTCTATAACTCATCTTCGACAGCAAGAAAAAATAGTATTGTGATAACAATATGTTAAGTGGTGCGAAAATGTTTTCGGCCCTACAAGGTTTACAGGGTGACGGAGTCGAGCCCTCAAGGGCGCCGCTTATATTTAGTTAAGCGCATAAACTGTATACAGATTATTTAGTTCTTGGCTATCTCTGGCAATAAAAACCATCACAGAAATTTATTGACAATATGCGGTTATCCGGTTATAAAAAATCATGAAAAAGGAAGCCCAACTGTTTAAGTCTCTGGCGGATGAAACCCGGCTACGGATCCTCTGGCTGCTGATGGGTCGGGAAGAGCTCTGCGTCTGCGACATTATGGGGGTTCTGGGCATCACCCAATCCAAGGCCTCCCGGCACCTGCGTTATCTTTATCATCTGGGGTGGGTCACCGACCGCCGGGAGGGGGTGTGGATGAATTACGGACTGAGCGTCGCCCCGGGCAGCCCGGAGGACAAACAGCTCAAGCTGCTGGCGGACATCTTGGGTTCGCGCCCGGAGGCCCAGACGCTCAAAGACCGGTTGGAGCAGTGGCTGGCAGCCAAAGGACAGAGCAAAGACGCCGCCGCTTGTCAATGCTCCTGAAAAATATTACCCCAGTCGCCATTTTATTAGTTTATATATTGACATATGCGGTTATCCGGTTATATAAATAATTAATATGAAAACCGAGGCGCAACTCTTCAAATCCCTGGCGGACGAAACCCGCTTGAAAATTCTCTGGCTCTTGTCAGGGACAGAAGAACTCTGCGTCTGCGATGTCATTGACGTCCTGGGCATTACCCAATCCAAGGCCTCCCGGCACCTGCGCCATCTCTTTCACCTGGGCTGGGTTACGGATCGCCGGGACGGACTGTGGATGAATTATCGGCTGACCTTGCTCCCCGGCAGCCCCAGGGAGAAACTGCTCAAGCTCCTGGAGGAAGTATTGGCGCCTCAGGCGGAAGCTCAGGCGCTGCGGGGACACCTGGAACGTTGCCTGGAGACCAAACGGCACACCGAATGCGCCAAGAGGTTGAAGTCCAGGCAGAAGAGGCCGCAGCAGGAGTTGCCTGAAACGTAAAAAATTTTGGCCTTTTTATACTTAATAAAACGGTTATACGGATATCAAAGAGATAGGAGTTCGATATGGTCGCCACTGTTGCCAAGCGTCTGGGTTTCGTAGAGCGCTTTCTGACCCTGTGGATTTTCCTGACCATGGCTGCCGGCGTTGGCCTCGGTTATTTTCTGCCCAGCTTCACCAAGTTTTTGACCGTCTTCCAGGTGGGTACCACCAACATACCCATCGCCATCGGCTTGATTCTGATGATGTACCCCCCCCTGGCCAAGGTGCGTTATGAGGAACTGCCGCAAGTCTTTAAGAATTATAAGGTCCTGGCCCTATCCTTAATCCAGAACTGGGTGATCGGCCCCATCCTGATGTTCCTGCTGGCCATCACCTTTCTTAGCGGCTACCCGGAATACATGGTAGGCCTGATCATCATCGGGCTGGCCCGCTGTATCGCCATGGTCATCGTCTGGAACGACCTGGCCCAGGGGGATACGGAATACTGCGCCGGCCTGGTGGCCTTCAACTCCATCTTCCAGATGCTGTTTTTCTCCGTTTACGCCTATATCTTTGTCACGGTGCTGCCCTCCTGGCTGGGGATCGCCTCGGGCCTGAAAGTCCAGGTGACCATTTTGCAGGTAGCCGAAAGCGTATTGATCTACCTGGGCATCCCTTTCTTCGGAGGCATGCTTACCCGGTTCTTTTTGGTTAAGCGCAAGGGCCTTAAATGGTATGAAGAAAAATTTATGCCCAAGATCAGCCCCATTACGCTCATTGCCCTGCTGTTCACTATCGTCGTGATGTTCTCCCTCAAGGGCGAATATATCGTGGAACTCCCCCTGGACGTGGTGCGCATCGCCATACCTCTGACTATCTATTTCTTCGTCATGTTCTTTGTCACGTTTTATATGTCGGCCAAGGTGGGGGCCGGGTATCGTATTTCCACCACCCTGTCATTTACTGCCGCCAGCAACAACTTTGAGCTGGCCATTGCGGTGGCGGTGGCGGTCTTCGGGCTCCAATCCGGAGAGGCCTTCGCCGCGGTCATCGGCCCTTTAGTGGAGGTGCCGGTGCTCATCGGCCTGGTAAACGTGGCCCTGCGGTTCCGACAGAAGTATTTTACACCTCTGTTATGCGAGCCGCAGGCACTGGATGAAAGAGGGTAGGCCCATGTTCAAAACCATCGTGTTAGCCACCGACCTGTCCCCCGCCTGGGATGAGATCGTCGCCTGCGCCGGAGAATTTAAGGCCCTGGGGTGTTCCCAGGTGATTCTGACCTACGTGATCAGCGTCAAGTTCATGAGCGGCATGGAAGGCAAGATTGAGGCCGAGGCCCGCCCCAAACTGGAGGCGCAACGACAGCAACTGGCAGCCCAGGGATTGCAGGTGACGGTGGAAACCCCGGTGGGTTTGCCGGCCGAGGCTTTGAACGACATTGCCCGGCGCTACTGCGCCGATCTTATCGTGGCGGGGTCTCACGGCCAATCTCTGTGGCGGGAGGGGGTGCTGGGGTGTTTCACCTGCGCGGTGTTGCATCATGCTCTCTACCCGGTGTTGCTGATCAACGTGGGATTAGAAACGCTGGGGCAGCCGGGCTCGTGTCAAATCTCCCGGGCTGAAATTCTCCGCCACGTCCTTTTCCCCACGGATTTCTCGGAAATCTCCTTACGGGCCTCGGAGTATGTTGAGCGCCTGGCTGGGAAAGGACTGAAGCAGGTTACGCTGCTCCACGCCCTGGATTTCCCGGCCGGGGATATTTACCCCCCGGGTTATCAGGAGAGGGCGGAGGCCAAGGCCCGGGAATCCCTGGAGGCCGCGGCGGGGCGTCTCCGCCAGGCCGGGGTTCTCCAGGTTGCAGGCCACTTCGACCCGGGTCATCCAATACCCGCAATTCTGCGGGTTCTGGACTCTCAAGGCATCTCTCTCATCGTCATGGGGACCCAGGGGAAGGGTTTTATCAAGGAGCTTTTTCTGGGGAGCGTTGCCCATAACGTCTCCCGGATGGCCCCCTGCCCGGTGCTCTTGATCCCGCCGGCGACGCGGTGATTATGGGAGTTATGAAACCGGTGGGCCGGCTTTGACGCCGCTTTCAGCCTTCGGAGGTTTTTTCTCATAATATTGGTCATAAAAATGACCTTAAAATCTGAATAAGGAAGGAAACTGATGGGATTTTTACGTCACTATATTATCGGGTTAACCTGTCTGGTAATAGGATTTCTGGTCGTCTGGCAACCCATGCCGACCCAGGCGCAGGGCTCGAATGCGCCCAAGGGCAGGCCGGCGCTTTATGAATTCGGCGCCGGTTACTGCGCTTCGTGCAAAGAGATGGCCAAGATCATGGGGGAGCTAACCCCCACCTACCGCGACCAGGTGGAATTCCGCCTGGTCTATATCGATAAAAATAAAGACCTGTTTCAAAAATACAAGATCATGCTCATCCCCACCCAGGTCTTCCTCGATGCTTCCGGCAAAGAGGTCGACCGGCATATGGGGGCCTTGACCAAGGAAGAGGTGATCCAGAAACTCAAGGACCTAAAATTTATTCAGTAAATGGGGAGACGAGTTTATGGCATGGAGTGAATCTCTGGGCCAGGTCATGCAGACCCGCCCGGTCCTGGCCTACGGGGCCTCTTATCTGGGCGGGGTGATCGCCACCGCCAGTCCATGCATCCTGGCCAGCATTCCCCTGGTCATCGGCTTTGTGGGCGGTTACGCCGGGGGCAACAAGAAGCAGGCCTTTTTATACTCCCTCACCTTTGTGGTGGGCCTGGCCGTAGTTATGTCCATCCTGGGGGCAGTGGCGGCCCTTATGGGCACCATGTTCGGGCAGGTGGGCACTTACTGGTATTTTGTGGTGGCGGTGATTCTCATCGTCATGGGGCTGCAGTTGTCCGGCCTCATCAACCTGAAAATGGGGGGCAATGCCCAAAGATTTCTCCCCCAGCGCACCGGCTTGGTGGGCGCCTTGATTTTAGGGGCGCTGTTCGGCCTGGTGCTCTCGCCCTGCGCCTCGCCGGTCTTGGCGGTAATCCTGACCCTGGCCGCGGTCCAGGGCAAGGTCATCTACGGCAGCACGCTGCTCTTCGCTTACGCCCTGGGACAGGGGACCCTCATCCTCCTGGCGGGGACCTTCACCGGCGTAATCGAGAGCTACTTACAATCCAAAAGCGCCAAAGTGGGCACTATGCTGCAAAAGGCGGCCGGCGGCCTCATCTTTTTTGCCGGCTGCTATATCTTGTTCCAGGGAATCAGGAATTGGTGAGCATCTCAGAAGAAGGAAGAAAACCGACTATGAATGATCAGGACATCAAGGCGGTGGTCAAGGACCGCTACGGCAAGATCGCCCGGGGGGAGCAAACGTTCTGCTGCCCTTCCTGCGGGCCTACGACAACCGATCAGTGCCTGGCGGTGGGTTATACGGTTGAGGATCTTAAGCTGGTCCCGGAAATGGCGATCTTGGGGGTGGGCTGTGGCAACCCCACCGCGCTGGCGGACCTGAAAGTTGGCGAAACCGTTCTGGACCTGGGCTCCGGCGCCGGCATTGACGTCTTTCTGGCGGCTCATAAGGTTGGCAAACCGGGCCGGGTCATCGGGGTGGATATGACCGAAGCTATGGTGGCCAGGGGACAGCAACTGGCCCGGGACCATGGGTTCGAGAACGTGGAGTTCCGTCAGGGCGATATCGAGCATCTGCCGGTGGAGTCGGCCAGTGTGGACGTCATCATCAGTAACTGCGTGATCAACCTGACCCCGGACAAACTGGCGAGCTTTACCGAAATCCATCGGGTCCTGAAACCCGGCGGACGTATCCTGATCTCCGATTTGGTGACTGCGGGCGACTTACCGGAAGACGTGCGGGCCAGCGCCGCAGCCTGGGCCGACTGCCTGGCCGGGGCCATGGAGAAGGAGGCTTATCTGGCAACCATCCGCCGCGCCGGCTTTGTGGAGGTAGCAGTAGTTTCCGAGTCTCCCTATGAGGCCCCGGGCATGGATAAGCGTTTGCAGGGAAAAATAATCAGCGTCAAGGTGCGCGCTTTTAAAGGTCAATGATATCAAGCAGCATTATTAATCAATGGCGAATACATCAGCGCATTTATGCCCCTCCCCGGAGGTAAAAATATTTTTTGCATAATATCCGCTTATCCGGTTACAATAATAAATATATAACTTAGCGAGTAGGAGAAAGCCATGATGGCGAATAAAGATTTTGTCAAAGTAAAGGTTCTCGACCTGCCGGGGGTAAGCGGCGGGTGCGCCTGCAGCAACCCGGCGCTGACTCCGGAATACGCCGCCATGCTGCAGCAGAAGGTGGCGGAACTCCGGGCGGCCCTGGAAGAAAACTATCCCGGCCAGGCTGGGGTGGAATACGTGGATTTGCGTGACTATCCGGAAGTAAAGGACAGCGAGATCGGCCAACTCCTGGTCACCAAGAAATATCCGCCTCCCCTGGTGGTAATCAACGGGGAGCCCAAGTTCGCCGGTTCCATCCAGGTGAAGAAGATCGTCAAGGAAGTTGGCGCCATCTTAGGATAACGCAAAGGAGGAGAGAGTAATGGGAGAATTCCTGGAAACGACGTATGAGAAATTCATCTTCAAGGTGAAAGTTGGCTATGTGTATAGCCAGGAAGAATTTTGGGCGAATTTTGAGAACGGCGCGGCCACCGTAGGACTCACCGACTTCATGCAGAAAGCCAAGGGCGACGTGGCTTTTCTGGAGACCGTGGAGCCGGGGGCCGAAATCAAGCGGGGCCAGGAGATCGGCAAGATTGAAACCATCAAGGCAACTTTCGGGATTATCGCGCCCGTGTCCGGCAAGGTCGCGGCAGTCAACCCGGAGATGGACGCCAGCCCTTACCTAATCAACCATGACCCTTACGGGGCGGGCTGGATTTATCGTATCGAGCTCAGCGACCCGGAGGGCGACAAGGCCCAGCTCATGGACGCCAAGGAATATTTCGAAATGATGAAAGGCAAGGTCGCCCAGGAGGCGAAGAAACTCTATGGGTAAGAAACACAAGAAAGTAGTGGTACTCCCTTGCAGCGGCATCGGTAAGGTCTATGGCGCCTTGGCCCGGGAGACCACCTATGAACTGGTGGAGAAGGTGCGCCCCGGCCTGGCTACTACTACCTGCCTGCCGCTCCTGGTGATCAAGGACCCTGAGGCGGTGGCCCTGGTGACGGAAAACCCGGTGATCACCATCGACGGCTGCCCCAAGGACTGCGCCAAAAAGAGCGTTGAGGCCTTGGGCAAAGTGGTGGACAAGACCTACGAGGCCATCAAGTTCTACAAAGAGCATAAGGATCTGAAGCCTGAAGGCATTGCCGAAGTGAATGAGACGGGCCGGAAGCTGGCGGCAGTGGCTGCGGAGGAAGTGGCCAAAGTGGTGGACGAACTGGCCGCCGGGGAGGGGCAGTGATGGAAATTCAAGTTGCGAAAGTGGGTGTGGTTTCTTGCAGCGGCGAGGAGATCCCCGAGGGCACCCTGTGCCGCCTGGCCTGCCGCAAGGTGCTGGACGAACGCCCCGGGGAAACCGTCACCATCTGCCTGCCCCTGTTTATCGCCGGGGGCGAAGAAGAGCGCACCTTTGCGTCCAATTACCCCACCATCACGGTGGACGGCTGCGACAAGATGTGCGCCGCCAAGGCCACGGAGATGCTGTCGGGGAAACCCAGCAAATCGCTCTCCATTCCCGAGATCCTCAAGAAACATGGACTGACGGCTCCCACCAAGCTGCGCCACTTCGGGCCGGAGGAAGATGCCGCAGTCCAGGCCGTGGCCGCGGAAATCGCCCAGGCGGTGGACGAAGTGCTGGAGGAAGAATAATCAAGGAGCTATGAATGGCTACGTATAAAAATAAAGTGGAATGGCGAGGTGAACACCTCGGCTATACCTGGTTGCAGAATAACGTGGAGATGGAATTTTCGGCGCCCCCGGACCTTTTCGGCAAGGCCGGGGTGCTCACTCCCGAAGACGCCTTTGTGGCTGCGGCCAACACCTGCTACTTCATGATGGTGGTCTGGGCGTGCGAGCGCTTCAAGATGGACCTGGTGTCCCTTACCATGGAAGCCGAAGGCGAGGTGGAAGAGCACCTGGACCGCACCTCCTGGTTCAAGCGGGTAACCTTTTACCCCAAGGTCGTGGTCAAGGGCAAGTCCAAAGAAATGGTGCAGCGGGCCCTGGACATGGCCATGAAGTACTCCACCATCAACCAGTCCTTCAAGTCCGAACTCGTCATTAAGCCGGAGATCGTGATTCAGTAAGGGAGTCCCATGCCGGAAGTATACGACATCGCCTTTCTGGGAGGCGGCCCCGCGGGCTACCAGGGAGCGGTCCGGGCGGCCCAACTGGGGGCCCGGGTGGTGGTGATTGAAGAAAGTTTCCTGGGTGGCGTTTGCCTCAACTGGGGCTGCATCCCCACCAAGACGGTGCGGGCCTCTGCCGAAGTGGCCCGGATCCTGCGCCGGGCCCGGGAATTCGGCTTTCAACCGGTGGAGGCCAACCCCGACATCCAGGCCATCATCGCCCGGAAAGAGCGGGTGGTGCAGGGCCTGCGCCGGAGCATCGCCGGTCTCTTCCAATCCCGGCGCATCGCCCTGATAGAGGGGGAAGGCCGGTTGCTTGCTCCCACCCGCATCGAAGTAGAAAAGGACGGCCAGTTAAGCCTGGTGGAAGCGGCCAAGGTGGTGATCGCCACCGGCTCCCGCCCGGCCCGCCTGCCCCTGTTTCCCCAAAGCCCTCGCATCTTCCTGGCCGACGAAATGCTCAACATCGACTACCTTCCCCCGCATCTGTTGGTAGTGGGCGGCGGTGCGGTGGGGGTGGAAATGGCCGCCATTTTCCGGGAACTGGGTTCTCAGGTGACTCTGGTGGAGTTGATGGATGGCCTGCTGCCCTATGACGACCAGGAAATGGCCGATTATCTGACAAGCGTGCTCAAGCGGCGCAAAGTCACAGTCAAGTGCGGCGTCCAGGTGAGTGAGGTGCAGGATGAACAGGGGAAATTCACCGTCCGGCTAGCCGATGGCACTAAGCTTAGCCCGGATACCATTCTCCTGGCGACCGGCAGGCGCTTCAACACCGAAGGCTTGGGACTGGAAGAGTTGGGCGTTGAACTGGCGCATGGGCGCATCGTGGCGGACGACCACCTGATGACCAATATTCCCGGCCTCTATGCCGCAGGGGACGTCATCGGGGGCTGGCTGCTGGCCCACGTGGCCTTTGCCGAAGGTATCTGCGCCGCGGAGCATGCCCTGGGTCTGGAAAGCCCCATGGATTATCAGGTTGTCCCGCGCTGCACCTTCACCCTGCCGGAGTACGCCGCGGTGGGGGTTTCGGAAGAAGAAGCCGAGGCCCAATCCCCCATTAAGGTGGCCCGCTTTCCCTTCAAATCTTTGGGGATGGGCCAGTGCCTGGGGGAGATGGAAGGTCTGGTGAAGATCATCGCCCATGCTCAGACCGATCAAATCCTGGGGGCCCACATCATCGGCCCCCACGCCGCGGACCTGATCCACGAACTGGCCCTGGCCATGCGGGGGAAACTCCCCAGCCGGGTGATCATGGAAACCATCCATGCCCATCCCACCTTGTCCGAGGCGGTGCTGGAGGTAGCCCAGGCCCTGCACGGCCAGGCCATCCATATGCCGCCGGGAGGCGCGTGATGTCTCTACCCGCGCCGGAGTGGCTGCTTGCTGAAGTGCGCCAGGCCAGGAAAGGCCGGGGAGCTGCACTGATTTCCAAAACCAGCGGCCTTTTGGACCATTTGGGGTTGCCCACGGTGTGTGATGAAGCCCGCTGCCCCAACCGAGGCGAATGCTTCTCCCATCGCACCGCCACCTTCCTGATTCTGGGCGAGGTCTGTACCCGGAACTGCGCCTTTTGCGCTGTAAAAAAGGGCAAGCCGGTTCCCTTGGAGGCCGACGAACCCAGGCGCCTGGCCCGGGCGGTGGCCGAGTTGGGCCTGCGCCACGTGGTCATCACCTCGGTGACCCGGGACGATCTGCCGGACGGCGGCGCGGCTCACTACGTCCGGGTGGTGGCAGCCTTGCGGGAGCACTGCCCCGGCGTCCGGGTGGAACTCTTGGTGCCGGATTTCGGCGGTTCCCAAGAAGCGCTGGCAGCGGTGCTGGCCTCTCAGCCCGACATCCTGGCCCACAACCTGGAAACCGTGCCCCGGCTCTACCCCTTAGTGCGGCGGGGCGCGGATTACCGGCGCTCTCTGAATATGCTGCGACAGGCCAAACAGCTTACCCCGAACCTCATCACCAAATCCGGCCTGATGCTCGGTTTAGGAGAGGAATCGGCAGAAATCGACGCGGCGCTGCAAGATTTGCATGCCGTGGATTGCGACATGCTTACCCTCGGACAATATCTCTCCCCCTCCCTCCACCATATCCCGGTGGCCCGCTATGTGAACCCGGAAGAGTTTGACGTCTGGCGGCGGCAGGCCCTGGCCCTGGGTTTCAAGAGCGTGGCCGCCGGGCCCTTGGTGCGCAGCTCCTACAAGGCGCCAGTATTCTTTGGGGAAATCCGATGAAAGCCTGGCGTTTTTTGGATACCGGGGCGATGTCCGGCGCGCTCAACATGGCCGTCGATCGGGCTATCCTGGGGCTCCATGCCAACGGCAAGTCGCCGCCCACCCTGCGTGTCTATCAATGGAGCCCGCCCGCCGTGTCCCTGGGTTACTTTCAAAAGCGATATGACCTGGACCTGGAGGCCTGCCGCCGCCTGGGTTTTGAAGTGGTCCGGCGCCCCACCGGCGGCCGGGCCGTGCTCCACCTGAATGATTTAACTTATGCCGTTATCGCCGGCACTCCCGAGGGAATCCCTTCCGCCGTCACCGCGGCTTATCACCTGATCGCCCAAGGCCTGCTCCACGCCTTCCGCCTTTTAGGGATCGAGGCCAAAATGGGGCGGGAGCGGGATGACCTCCACCGTACCGACATCTGCTTCCTGCGCCGCGCCCGGGGAGCCATCGTCTATCAGGAAAAGAAATTGGTGGGCAGCGCTCAGACCTGGCAGGGCTCCTCCCTGCTCCAACACGGCTCCATCATCGTCAGGCCCCAGGTGGAGGCCTGGCTGGCCCTGGTTACCAGCGCAGGGGAATCTCCGGCGGACTTGCGGGCCAGGCTTGCCGCCCGCCTGACTTCCATAGAGGAAATCCTGGGAAGGACGCCCAAATTATCTGAGATCAAGGAAGCCCTGCGCCAGGGCATGGCACAAGCTCTAGGGATAGAGCTGCACCCGGGCGAGCTGAGTTCCGCGGAGAGGACCCTGGCCCGGGACCTGGCCTCTGAGGAGGAGGAAAAGCATTATGTCCCAAGAGGGCATAACCCAGGTATGTCTGGGGAAGTTCAAGGTGGGCATTACCGGCCTGAAAGAGGCCATTGAGGAAGTGAGGGCCTTGGAGGGGCGGTCTGATGTGGAAATCTCGCAGGCGCTGCTGCAAAAACTCAAGCCCAAGAACTACATCCCCGCTCCGGCCCAGGAGGAATATCAAGAGGCCTTCTTGAGGGAATACAAAAAAGCTTTGGGCGAGAAGGTGACCGAGGAGCGCCACGGCCTGGTCGTCAAGATACTGGGCCCCGGCTGTCCGAACTGCGAGGCGCTGGAACATATGGTAATGGCAACAGTAGCCGAACTCAACCTGCCGGCCGAAGTGGAACATGTGCGGGACCGGCAGGAAATCATGTCTTTGGGAGTTTTCGGGACTCCGGCCCTGATAATAAATGATGAGGTGAAAGCAGCTGGCCAGGTGCCCGCTAAGGAAATGCTCAAACAATGGCTCAGGGATATGGGGCCGAAAAAATCATAGGGGGGAGTTTACATGAGAAAAACCAAGGCAAAATTCATCATCCTTGCCGTCTGGGCAACCCTGATCTTCTTGACGGGCGGCTTGGTTGAGGCTTATGGGTCACAGCCAAAGCTGGCCCAGGTCGTTTATATCACCCTCACCAAGGCCTGCGGCTGCACCCTGGAACGGTGTCAGGCCGGAGACGTCGCGGTGGGAAATGTCTTTAACGGCGCCCGGCAGGGTCTCGTCAAACGCCTTGATTATTCCACCGACAAGGAGGCTGCCAGGGTTTATCTTAAAAAATATCGGGTCACCCAGGCACCGGCCTTGCTATTTCTGGATGCCCAAGGCAACCTGTTATGGATGCGGGCGGGAGAATTGAAGGAACAAGAAATCGCTGACAAGCTTTCCCAATTTTGCGGCTGAGGGAACAAGGCAAAAAAGTAATGCCTTACCCATAAAGATCAACCGGGCTAAGCTTGACCCGTCCTCTGGGCGCTCCGGTTGCAAGCCACTTTGAAAGGAGATGAATTTTCATGAAAAAATTGCAGATACTGGGGCCGGGGTGCCCCAAGTGTATAGAATTGGCCAAACGCACCGGCGAGGCCGCCAAAGCCGTGGGCGGAGAGTTTGAAGTGGAAAAGGTCACCGAACTCAACAAGATTATGGCCTTCGGGGTGTTCATGACCCCGGCCCTGGTGGTGGACGGGGAGGTCAAAGTGGTGGGCCAGGTGCCCAGCGTAGAAGAAATTAAGAAGTTGATCGTTTAGGCCGCAAAAAGCGGGCATGGGATATCGCCGATGTTTCAGGTTCTGTTCCTCTGTACCGAAAACGCCTGCCGCAGCCAGATGGCGGAAGGCCTGGTGAACCACGACCTGGCCGGGCAGGTGCAGGCCTTTTCCGCCGGGGTGCGGCCCACGCGAGTCAACCCCATGGCCATCCAGGTCATGGCCGAACTGGGCATCGACATCAGCCACTACCATTCCAAATCCGTAGACGAACTGGCCGATGAGCAGTTTGACCTGGTGATCACTGTCTGTGACCGGGCCCAGCAGCAATGTCCTATCTTTCCCGGTGACACCGAAGTCATGCACGTGGGCTTTCCGGACCCGGCTACGGCCACCGGCAGCGAAGCGGAGATTCTCACCGTGTTTCGCCGGGTGCGGGATGCTTTGCGGGAGCAACTGGTGCTGCTGCTCCGGGAGAAACTCAAGGAGCGCCAGGAGCGCGGTTGATGCTGCTAAAATCGCCTCAGCCTGAACTCCGCCACCCCTGCGACCACCCTGGCTGCTGCGGCCATGAGACTCCTTATAGTAATCCAGCCGGGGGGACCTTAACGGACCGGCCGGACCTCCAGGAAGGGGACCGCTGGGACTCTCTTAAACGCTATGCCCTCTGGTTCCTGGCTTTTCTTGGCATCTACGCCTCCTCCTCGGTTTGCCCTTTTTGCGGGGCCCAGGGCTGTCCGATGGGAATCGGCGGGGCCGCCCTGGTGGGGGGCGTCTTTGCCTCCCTGTGGCGATATGGAAAAAGCGGCTGGGAAAAATTGAGGGGATTCATCGCCAAGATTTTCTTATAGTCTGGGGAGTGTGGACCATGTTGTTGGACAAGATCGATCGCTTTGACATCTTCCGCCCCAAAATGGACTCCACCAAGGAGGTCCTGCACGCCATCGCCACCTTCCAGGCGGACATCTCCCCGTCCTTCCCTTATGTGAATGCCGAGTTGGGTGGCTGGGACTATAACCAAGCCAACCAGGTGCTGCTGCTCAAACTCTCCGACGGCAAATGGATCACCCTGCACCCCCATAAAATCGCCATCCGGGGGATAAAGGACATCGACGAGGCCCATGCTTTGCTATCCTGGATTAAGGGGCAGATAAACGATATTTACGACCGCCGGGACCATATCGGGCCCCGCTATGTGAGCCAGGCCAGCCTCAAGGTAATCGAGATTTTGAAGCTGACGCCCATGACCAACTGCAAGGTATGCGGCTACGCCACCTGCATGGCCTATGCCGCGGCCCTGCGGGAAGGCGAGATCAGCCTCCAGGACTGCCCGCCTCTCTGGGAAGACAAGTACCGGGAGAAACGGGAAAAGCTCCAGGCCTACCTGGACAGCTTCGGCTGGCGGGCCCTGGATGGTGACTAAAGGCAATCTTTGCATGACAGGGTCAGCCTGAGCAATATATTTGAGGCTTACAATCTTACTCCCTTAGGGAGACCGATGAAAAACACTCGCCGGACTGGAGCCGGACTTGCAGCTTTGCTGAGCTTGGTTCTCATTGTGATTCTTTTCATAGTTATCCACCAAGTGACCCTCGGTGAGAAAGCCGCACCCGCGGGGCCAACCCTGGCCGCCCCTGATAAGCCCAAAACCCCCGCCGGCGTCTGCCCGCCTTTTAAGCTGCGGGATGAGCAGGGCCAGATGCTCCCCAGGAAAAAGGATTTTGCCGATCTTTACCAAAACTTAAGGTACTTTTTGGGCAAATCCGGGAACCCACCGCGCTTTGGGCGGTTTTCCTATT
Source organism: Desulfobacca acetoxidans (assembly GCA_022736495.1). The sequence goes on along the minus strand of DZCR01000025.1, from coordinate 10,802 downwards.
TGGAGAAATTCGATTATTGGGCGGTGTTTTGGGGATGCATCATCATGATCGGCACGGGGATCATCATGCTCTATCCCCAGGCGGTCGCGGCTTTTCTTCCCTCAAACTGGACCAACAGGATTTTCGGGGTGGCCCGGGAAGCGCATTACCACGAAGCAATTCTGGCGGCCCTGGCCCTGTTTATCTGGCATGTCTTCAATGTCCATTTCAAACCGGGTAAATTTCCCGGCAGCATGGTGTGGTGGCATGGCAAGATTACCCGAGAAGAACAGGAAAGAGAGCACCCCTTGGAGCGTGAAGAATTGCGGTGGATCACAACACACAAGAAAAATGAGCCAAAAAATTTAATGATCCAGTTCTGATGGAGGTTGGGAATGTTGTCTTGGTGGCAAAGTTGGAAGCTCATCCTTCCCATCGCTAGTGCCATAATCTTATGGATTGGCCAGGCGGCGGCAGCGCCGGCGCCGGATTACCGGGCTTTGAGTCTGGATGACTGCCTGGCCATTGCTCGAGAACAGAATCCGGTGTTGACCGGCAGCCGGGAGAAGGTCCAGGAAATGGTGGCGGATTATCAGGCAGCCAGGTCCAAGTTTTTCCCCCGGCTCTTGTTGTCGTCTTTCTATGATCGACAGCCGCCTAACCGCTTCGCCGCCGGCGGCTCCACCCCTTTTGAACTGTTTAAGCGAGAAGGCTATGTCGGCGTCACGGGCAAACAGCTCATCTTCGACGGCCTGAAGACCTATTATAATACCCAGGCCGCCAAGTTTGGGACCCAGGCCCAGAAACAGGAAGTCCAGAGGACCGCCGATGAAGCGGCCTTTACGGTGACCGAGGCCTTCTATCGCCTGGTGGAGGCCAAGGAAAATCTGAAGGTAGCCCAGGAGGCCCTTAACGAGCGGCAGGAATTTGCCAGGCTCACGGAGGCCTTTTTCAAGGCCGGCAAAGTCACTCGCCTGGATAATTTACGTGCTCAGTCCCAGGTTTCCGACGCCGAGCAGGCCCGCGTGGAGGCGGCCAACGCCGTTATCCTGGCGCGGGAGATTCTGGCCCGCACCCTGGGACTGAACGAGCGGGTTCAGGTGGACATCAAGGGCGGACTCCCCCAGGACTTCACCCCGGCAGCCGAGGTCGCCTCGCTGTGGCAGGAGGCCTTGCAAATCAATCCGGAAATCAAGCGGCTTGATTTAGACCTAGCCCAGAGCCAGGCCGCGACAAAAGCGGCCCGGGGCGGCTATTTCCCGGAAGTGAGCCTGCAAGCGGCCTCGAATGTGCGCCATCGGGACGTGGGCGGCACCAAGCCGGAATGGCTGGCCGGGGTCTTTATGGAGTATCCTTTCTTCGAGGGCGGGCTGACTAAGGCCCAAGTGGCCAAAGCTGCATCCCAATACCGGCAATTGCTGGAGAAGAAGCGGGACCGGCTCAACAGCCTCAAAGCGGACCTGACCTCAGCCTGGAAAGACCAGGAAAACAGCCGCCAGGGGGTGAACACCGCCCGGCAGACGCTGCTCACCAACACCGAGGCCTACGCCAGTGCCACGTCTTTGTACCGCTACGGCAAGGCCATCGCCCTGGACGTACTCACTGCCCAGGTGGACCTGACCAGGTCCCGCCTGAGCCTTATCAGCTATCAAGCGGCTTACGGCATCGGCCGGGCCCGGGTGCAGCAGCTCGTCGGGAGAGCGCCCGCACCCGCGGCGGCCATGACACAAAGGGGGACAAGTAAGTGAAACGCCTGTGGGGGAAAAAAACTATACTGGCTGCCATCGGCCTCATCATCGTGCTCTTGTTGGGTTATCGCCTGTTCCTGTATCGCCCGACGGTTATGGTGGTGGCCGCGCAGCAACAGGAAGTCCGTGGTGAGGTTCAGGGGCCGGGCACGGTGCAATCAAAGGTGCCGGTGGCGGTGAGCAGCAAGATCACCGGGATTTTGGATAAACTCTATGCCGACCAGGGGGACCGGGTCAAAACGGGTCAGCTCCTGGCGGAACTGGACACGGCCGAACTCAAGGCCCGGCTGGCTGCGGCCCGGGCCGCCCAAGAGCGGGCCCAGAAAGATTTAGGCCGGTCCCGGGCGACCCAGGCCAAGGCCCAGGCCAATCTAGTCCTGGCCCAGAGCAATTATCGCCGTGATTTCGAGGTCTTCAAGCCCGGCTATATTTCCCAGGCGGCCATTGACACCACCAGCGCCGCCCTGAAGGTGGCGGCCGGGGAGGCGGGCGAAGCCCGGGCCAATGTGGCGGCGGCCGAGGCCGCCCTCAAACAAGCCGCCGCCGAAGCCCACGCCGCCGCGGCGACCCTGGATTACACGCGCATTTTGGCGCCCATGGACGGCCTGCTGACGGTGCGCAAGGCGGAGGTGGGCGATACGATCACGCCCGGCCTCCCCATCTTTCAAATGGTGGATTTGGGACTGATTTGGGTGGCTACCTGGATTGATGAAACTCAGATCGCGGTTTTAAAGGAAGGTCAGGATGCGCAAATCCGTCTGCGCTCCGGCCGCAATTTTTCGGGAACGGTGGTGCGCCTGAATAAAGAAGCCGACATGGTGACCCGGGAAATGGAAGTGGATGTCAAGTTTGCCGCTCCCCCGGAGCACCTGGTGGTGGGCGAAGAAGCCGAGGTCGCCATTTCCACTGGCCGCACCCGGGCGCTGGCCGTACCCTGGATGGCCGTCCAGGAACAAGAGGGCCACCCCGGGGTTCTGGTGGTGGAGGGCGGAGTGGTGCAATTTCGTCAGATCAGGCTGGGACTGCGTGACCGCCGAAACGTGGCGGTGGAGCAGGGTCTGAAAGCCGGTGAACTGGTGGTGGCGCCGCCCTCCCAAGCCCAACCCGGCCAAAAAGTTCGAACCAAAATCGTCTCCGGAAAATGAAATGATGGACCTGGCGATTCGGGATATCAAGCAGCATCTGGGGCGGTTTCTGGCCACCGTGGTTGGCATCGGCATGCTCTTTGCCATTGTGCTGTCCATGAACGGCATCTATCGGGGGTTCGTCTTTGAAGGGCTTTCCCTCATCCAAACCGCCAACCCTGACCTGTGGGTGGTGGAGCGCTACCGGGGCGGCCCCATTAACGAGCAATCCCTGCTCCCGGAGTTCTTTCATTACAGCGTCGCGGCCATCACCGGCGTGGAAAAGGCCAGCCCCTTCATCGTCTATCCGGTGGAGCGCGACATCGTCGGGGAGAGTAAACGCTTTACCATCATCGGCTATGATGTCTTTACCGGCCTGGGGGGGCCGAAAAAGCTGATAGCCGGCCGACCCATCACCCAGGCCCATTATGAAGCCGTGGCCCACCAAAAGCTGGGCTTACGTCTGGGGCAAAACTTTCGCCTGGGCCTCCACACTTACACCGTAGTGGGGTTGACCCGGGAGGGCACCTCTCCCGACGGCGAACCCCTCCTGTATCTGTCGCTGCCGGATGCCCAGGAGGTGATCTGGCTGCCGGATAACGAAGAAGTGCGCAACCAGCGGCTGCGGGTCTATCAGAGCCTGGTGCGCCCCGGCTTTTTCACCCCCCAGGAGGCGGAGAAGTATCTTTCCCGCTATGCCATCGACACGCACAAAATCAACGCGGTGCTGGTGCGCTTAGCACCAGGCGCCCAGGCCAAGGAAGTGGCCCGGCAGATTAAAGATTATCTCTATTTATCCATCTTCACCACCCCTGAGCAGATAGAGATCATGATGAAGGGCCGTCTGAACAAACCCTCGCGGCAGTTATGGTTGTTTCGCGTCCTGCTGCTGATAGTCTCCGTGGTGATTATCGCCATGGTGGTCTTCACCCTAACCATGGAAAAAATCCGCAGCATTGCGGTGATGAAACTCATCGGCGCCCCCAACCGGGTGATTGTCCGCTTGATCATGGAGCAATCCATCCTGCTGACCGCCTGCAGTTATTTCATCGGTTGGATTATTATCCACAACACCTATCAACTTTGGCCTCGCCTGGTCCTGCTCACTCCCGGAGATGATCTGACGACCCTGGGACTGGCGCTGGCGGGAGGGGTCATCGCCAGCCTGTTGGGCATCTGGAAGGCCCTGAAGACGCCCCCCGCCCTGGCTCTGGGAGAACAATAAGATGACGGAAGTTCTGAAAGTTGAGGATCTTAACAAAACCTATGGCAGCGGCCACCTGGCAGTAGAGGCCCTCAAGGGAATCGACCTGACGGTGAAGGCCGGAGACCTGGTGGCCCTGCTGGGTCCCAGCGGTTCCGGCAAGACCACCATGCTGCTGTGCGTCAGCCTGATCCTGGAGCCCACCGCCGGCAAAATCTGCTTGAATGGCGAGACTCTTTACGATCATGGCTGGCAAGAGGTGGATATCCGGCAGGTGCGCCTCCACAGGATCGGTTTTATTTTTCAGGCCCGCAATCTCATTCCCTTCCTGACGGCCCTGGAGAATGTCCTGCTGCCCCTGGACCTGCTGGGTCTGGAGAGGGGCGAGGCCCACCGGCGCGCCATGGAACTGCTGGAATACATGGAAATCGCCGATCGGGCCCATTATCTGCCGGCCCTGATGTCCGGGGGAGAGCAGCAGCGGGTGGCCATCGCCCGGGCCCTGGCCGGCTCCCCCAGGCTGGTGCTGGCGGACGAACCTACCGGCGCCCTGGACAGCGTCCGGGGCAAGAAGGTAATGGAGTTGCTCAAGAGCATCGCCAGAGAAAAACAGACCGCGGTTATCTGCGTGACCCACGACGAGCGGATGATTGAGGGGTTCGACTATATTTACCGCCTCAAAGACGGTCAGTTGAGCCTGAGTAGTAATCACAGCTGAAGGTTAGGGGCGCTGTCGGCCCCGCAGATGCCCCGCTGGGGACCGTCGCCGAAGGGATCGATCCGGCAGGGGCCCATGACGCAGATACGGTAGCTCAATCCCAGTTCGCAGAATCCGCACTGGGGCTCTTGGGCTTGGGCCCGATCCCAGACAATCTCCAGGCCCTCCTGATGGGCCTTGTCAACCGTGGCCAGGGTATCGGGGTGGATGGAAACGGGTTTATCGGGGGCAGGGGAATGGTCCATATTCTGACCTCCTAATGGCAGATCTTTTTGATAAAATAGATTACGGTAAGGGCCGGTTTCAAACCCGCCCTTCTTAATAATCCACCACACAACATCCGCTAAAATAAAAAAAGCCCGATCCTTAACGGACCGGGCTAGCGGTGAGGCGGTGGGCCGCAGACGCCTTCTACGTCCCCTCTTTCGGCCCTGGTCAGTCTTCCAGGGAACGGCCTTGGGTATTGCGGTGCAGCCAGGCCATCACCTCGGCGCGCAGAGCAGCATCATAGCGGGCCGGCAAGCGCTGGACTTTAAGACGCAGGGTTTCTTGCGCAGCTTCTTGCCAGTCAGGATAAAAGAAATACACCCCGCCCGGCTCTAGATTGAAGGAAGCAGTGTCTTGGTGAAACCGCCGGCCCGAAGGTCCAAAAAGCCCCAAGCTGGCCGTGACCCGCCGGGTACCCGGCTTCACCTCACAAATAAAGGTGGGAGTGACATTCATGCACCTGCCCTGATAAACTAAACGGTTGTCCAGTCTGTCCATGGAGAGCTGATAATAGTCCTTTTCATAATTTGGTTGTTCGGGGGCCCAGGGCAGCCCGGTGGGTAGTTTTGAGGCGGCTTCTGGCAGGACTGCGGCGACTATGGCCGGATCAGTAATGAGCAAGGCCAGGTCCGTGGGCGGGAGACTCTTTTGCTCCACATCGCGGTAGAGATAGAGCCTGAGCTTGCAGAGATTATCGAGGCAGCCAGGCAGCACGACGAGGCCAACCAAAAGCACCAGGAGTAACCGAAAAGCCGAATTTTTGAGAGCGGATGAGATGTTCACAGTGCTTTCCTCCGGGGGTATAAATCGCATGCTCCATCTATTATGCCACTTTCGGAGACGCTGGGGTGGTTTTATCGCGTCGGGCGCGTTTTTTTTCGGGTTGCGGGGCGGGGCTTTTAGAGGCGGCAGCGGGACACCCGCCCCAGGATGCCATATCCATGGTGTGGCCGAGCTTGGACGGCTCGCTAATGGATGGTTTCCACATCGCCGAATTGGATAATTCTCTGATCCGTAGTCACCAGCGGCATCCCCAACACCCGGGAAGTGGCCACGATGATCTGATCCGCGGGGTCTCGGTGAAATCCCTGGAGATTAGTGCTTTCTACCGCAATTTCAGGGGTCAACTCGCCGATGCGAATATGATTTTCACTCAAGGAGCGGCGTATCCAGCTCAGGGTGGGAATGGTGAAGCCGATACGTCGCCGCTCCACCAATTTGGCCAACTCCCAGCAGGAGATGGCTGAAATCCAACGGGTTCCGCCGGTTAATGACTGTTGCGCCTTGGCGGAAAGGGAGCTCAGATCGCCGATGCTCAGCCAAATCCAGACATGGGTATCCAGGAGAACCGGCTTCATCAGAGAGCTTCCCACTCCTCTGGGGCCACGGGCGAGATGATATCCCCCATAAAGGCTACCGTGTCTTTCAGGGGCGCCGGCTCGGTTTCTGCGTCGTAGGGGATCAATTCCGCCACGGGCTTGCCCCGTTTGGTAATGATTACCCGCCCCTTGGTTTTGGCCACCTCTTCCACCACTGCCAGGCAGATCGCTTTGAATTTGGACACCGTTATAGAATCCATGGTCTTTCCTGCAGATAATTGATTATGGTCAAATATCTATGGTCATTATAGTCTGTTCTGGGATTACATTCAACCTTTTTCCCACAAAAAAAGCCCGGTCTCTCGGAACCAGGCTTGGGAATTGTCAGTAAGAGATTGCCTCAGTCAGCTTCCACCTTGGGGCGGGGCAGGAGGCCGGCGGCTTCCAGGATCTCCGGGACCTTCTCTTCCCATTCAATGGCCATGAGGTGGATGCCAGCGATGCCCTTCATCGCCAGGCACTCCTGGATCTGCTCCACTGCGATCTTGATGCCCTCCGCGGCCACCTTGTCCTTGGGCACGCCCTTTAAGCGGGTGATGTAGGAGTCGGGCACGTCCAGGCCGGGGACGAATTTTTTCATGTAGTTCGCCATACCCACGGATTTCAGCGGGGTGATGCCGGCCATGATATAGCACTTTTCGGTGAGGCCCATGTCGTTGGCCATTTCCATGAACTTCTTGAAGCGCTCCATGTTATAGATACACTGGGTCTGGATGAACTGGACCCCGGCGTTGATCTTCTTGCCCATCCGCACCACCCGGAATTCCTGGGGATCGGCGAAGGGGTTGGCTGCGGCCCCGATGAACATCCTGGGCCGGCCCTGAAGTTCGGTGCCGCTGATCATCTTGCCCTCATCCCGCATGGTCTTTAAGGTGTGGGCCAGCATGACGGAATCCAGGTCGTGGACGTTCTTGGCCTGGGGATGGTCGCCAAAGGACTGGTGGTCACCGGTCAGGCACAGCAGGTTTTTGACGCCCATGGCTGCGGCACCCAGGATATTGCTCTGGAGCGCGATGCGGTTCATATCCCGGGTGACCATTTGCATTACCGGTTCCACGCCCATTTCCAGGAGGATTTTCGAGGCGGCCATGGAACAGAAACGCACTACCGCGGTCTGGTTGTCAGTAACGTTCACCGCGTCCACGACGGGTTTCAAAAAAGACGCTTTATGCCTGAAATGCTCAGCGTCGCAGCCCCGGGGCGGACCGCATTCGCCGGTGACGGCCTTCTGACCGCTTTTAAAGATTTTTTCCAGTTTGCTTCCCGCGGAGTATTCGGCGGTCATTGTTTCAATTCCTCCCGTATCGTGGTACGTAACCCGCCGTCCCGGCTGGTAGACCAATTTTTATAGAGTTGCACTTCGGTGAGTTTATGCAGCTCCCCGAGATTTTTCAGGCGATCATAAATAAGTTGCCAGATGCAGGGGATGGAGCCCTTGCCGACTTCGCAGATGCCCTCGGAAGAGCCGCCGCAGGGCCCGTTCAAAAGCTGCTTGGCACAACGGGTGATGGGGCACAGCCCGCCGAAATTGCCGATGATGCAGGTGCCGCAGGCCTGACAGAATTCCTTCCAGACCCCATGTTCCGTGGCACCGCCGATGCTGGTGGTATTGAGACCGGGGTATACCCGGAGATAGGGATAACGGGCGGCGATATACTGGGGCCCGACGCTGCAGGCGATAGAGACCACGGCGTCGACGCCGTCTACCAGGTCATCCAGCGGTTCAATATATTCGGGATCACATTGCCGTTCACAGGTGTATTCCTTTACTTCCAATTCGCTCCCGGCGGCTTTGCGGGCGATCTTGAGTTCGGAGGCCAGGATGGCCACCTCTTTTTCGCCTCCCGCACAGCATACGGTCACGCAGCCCTTGCAGCCGGCCACCACGATCTTTTTGAAATCCTTGACCATATCCAGGATTTCGGCCAAGGGTTTCGATTCCGCTATAACCATAGCGTTCCTCCTAATCCATTAATCCATTTATCCAGTGCAAAAAAAAATCGTTAATTTCTCCATTTTGTGCTTTTCGGGCCCCCGAAACCGGATATCGAAACGGGGTTTGGGAATAAACGAATTTCTTCAAAGCCAACTTATTTAAGGATATGGAAATACCAGCGCCAGGCTTTGTACAACTATTCACTTAATTTTATGGCGAAACCGGGGCTATTGTCAAATAGAAAAATCCAGAGGAATTTTAAGCTAACTGAATCGAGAGCTCAAAATTTTATTGACAAATGAACTTGAGGTCTATTAAATGGGAGACTATGTGAAAAAAAGTATGAGCTGCGATCTGTCCCCTGAGGGGTTTGAGTATGCATTCCCATCACCCGGGCCACACGGGAAGGTGTCCATTAAATAGTCAATAATCACCATATCTTAAGGAGGCAGTTTTTATGGCGAAGTACGATCCGGTTAAACAGAAAGACTGGCAGATTGCCGAAATCGCCGAAGCGGAGATGATTCCTTTTGACGCTATGTGCGATAAGCTGCAAATCCCCAACAACGAGCGCATCCCCCACGGCCAGAAAATCGGCCGCGTTGACTACATGAAGTGCCTGGAGCGCCTGAAGGACAAGCCCGACGGCTATTACATTGACGTCACCGCCATCACCCCCACTCCCCTGGGAGAGGGCAAATCCACTACCTCCTTGGGTCTGATTGAGGGCCTGGGCAAGCGTGGCGTCAACGTCGGCGGCGCCCTCCGCCAGCCTTCCGGCGGCCCCACCATGAACATCAAAGGCACCGCGGCGGGCGGCGGCATCTCGCTGTTGATCCCCATGACCGAGTTCTCCCTGGGGCTGACCGGCGACATCAACAATATCATGAACGCCCACAACCTGGCCATGGTGGCGTTAACCTCCCGGATTCAGCATGAATTCAACTATGACGACGCCCAGTTGGCCAAGCGAAACCTGAAGCGCCTCAACATCGATCCCAAAAACATCGAGATGGGCTGGATCCTGGACTTCTGTGCCCAGGCCCTGCGCCACATCACCATCGGCCGGGGCGGCAAGATGGACGGCTTCCTGATGGATTCCAAGTTCGGCATCGCAGTATCCTCGGAAGTCATGGCCATCCTGTCCATCTTCAACGGTCTGGCGGACTTCAAGAAACGGTTGAACGAAATCGTCGTAGCTTACGACAAGAAGGGCAACCCTGTGACCACCGGCGACCTGGAAGTAGGCAATGCCATGATGGCCTGGATGGTGCCCTCCATCAATCCCACCTTGATGCAGAGCGTGGAAAAGCAGCCTATCTTCGTACACGCCGGCCCATTTGCCAACATCGCCGTGGGACAAAGCTCCGTCGTCGCCGACCAGATCGGCCTGAAGCTGTTTGACTACCACGTCACCGAGTCCGGCTTCGGCGCCGACATCGGCTTTGAGAAGTTCTGGAACGTCAAATGCCGGTTCAGCGGCCTGAAACCCAATGTCGCGGTGCTCACCGCCACCGTGCGTGGCCTGAAGCACCACGGGATCAACGCTGGCGCCCTGCCATGTCCTCCGGGCAAACCGGTCCCCAAAGAGTACTTCTCATCCTCTCCCGAGACCTTGAAATGGCTGGAAGAGGGCGTGCAGAACGCGGTACACCACGTCCGCAACATCAAGAAGGCCGGCATCAACCCGGTGGTGTGCATCAATGCCTTCCATTTCGATTCCAAGGAAGAGCATGATGTGATTCGCCGGGCCTGCGAGGCGGAAGGCGCCCGGGTGGCCGTATCCAAGCACTGGCAGTTCGGCGGCGAAGGCGCGTTGGAATTTGCCGATGCGGTCATGGATGCCTGCAAAGAGAAGAACAACTTCCAGTTCCTCTATCCCAACGAGCTTCCCCTGCGCAAGCGCGTTGAGCTCATCGCCAAAGAAGTGTACGGCGCTGACGGCGTGGATTTCGCCCCCGAAGCCGTGGCCAAGGCCAAACGCTTTGAAGCGGATCCCAAATTCAACGAGTTCGCCACCATGATGGTTAAGACCCACCTGTCCCTGACCGCCGACCCCACCAAGAAAGGCACCCCCAAGGGCTGGCGGTTACCGGTGCGCGACTTCCTGATCTACGGCGGCGCCAAGTTCATCTGCCCGGTATGCGGCGCTATTTCGCTCATGCCCGGCACCAGCTCCGACCCGGCCTACCGCCGAGTCGACGTGGATGTGAAGACTGGCAAAGTGACCGGCCTGTTCTAAGTAATCTATAAGGGGTGCGCCCTGCGCACCAAACATAAAGCCCGGCTTCCCCAGGCTCTGCCCAAGGAAGCCGGTTTTTTTTGGAGAAAAAGTGAGTAAGTAAGACTCATCTTCGACAGTTGGATGTTGATTTTGCCTATTTTTGAGACCTAACTAGTGTATTGATTCACAATTAGCTTTAATTAATCTCCGCTTTGTGATATCT
>DZCR01000160.1 GCA_022736495.1 Desulfobacca acetoxidans | reverse complement strand
GAAACCATTGACCCGCGCTTCATTCCCCATTTTCTCTTGAAAAAGAAGAAAAAATAAGACTTGTTCAAAAGATTCCGGTTTATTGCACAGCCAGAACGATCTTCTGGGTAATGTCCAAGGGATCAAGGCTCTCGTCGGACAAGCCTGCCTCATCCACGGCCCTGGGCATCCCGTACACAACACAGGTTTCCGAAGTCTGGGAAAGGCAGAAGCAGTTATGGGATTTCAGGGCGGCCACGCCTTTTTTGCCGTCTTCGCCCATGCCGGTCAGGACCACGGCAAGGATCCGGCCGTTGTAGGACTCGGCAACGGATTCAAACAAAACATCGGCTGAGGGCCGGACGCTGTTCACCGGAGGCCTGCTGTTTAAAAGAATCGTTCGTCGGCCCCGGTCATCGGGCTTTGAAACGGTCATATGCCGGCCGCCGGGGGCAATATACACTTTTCCCGGAAGAATTTCACCCCCGTGAACAGCCTCAAAAATGTCCAGCTCCGATTTCTGATTCAGGCTTTTGGCAAAATAGCCGGTCATGGTTGCCGGGATATGCTGGACCAGAAGGATGGGGGCCTTGAGGGCGCTGGGCAGGATGGAAAAAATCCGGCTCAGGATTTCAGGGCCGCCGGTTGAGGATGCCATGACCACAATCTCTGCTTTTTCGAAAGAAGATACTGTTTTTTTTACCCGGGGGGGGCCGGGAGTTCTTTGGGGCATGAAAAACCGGTTATTGTATTCACGGACCAGGGGTCTGGTCGAAAACCGTTTGCGGCTCCGCAAAAGCCCTGTGATGGTCAACAAATGAAGCCGGAATTCATTATACTGCCGGGATTTGACACCCAGAGGTTTTTCAAGGCATTCATAAACTCCCATTTCAAGGGCGCTGATCAGGATATCCGAATCCGGGTGGTCCGGATGATAGGTAATGATGATATTCAGGCCGGGGTCTGTTTTTTTTAAAGCCTCAACGGTTTCTATTCCCCCCAGGGCCGGGTCCAAAAGGATAAGGTCCGGAACGGCAGCATTGATCTTGGCTGTCAGCATATCCCGGGACCGGGCGATTCCAAGGATACGGACGCCGTCGATCAAGGCGCACATCTCTTTTAGAAGGGCTGCCGACACCGGATCTTTATCCGCTATGAGTATATTCAGCCCGTCAGCCATCCGCTTTTATAAAATTCCCGCCTGTTTTAATTTGAGTTCAACCATGTCTGCATCAAAGGGTTTGATAATATAGGCCTGGATACCGAGCCTCATGGTTTCCAGAATAATCTGCCGGGCCGTAACCGTCGTGGCCATGATAAAAGGCGTCTTGGCCGTTTCCGGATGGGTCCGGACGGCTCTCAAAAGTTCGAGGCCCGTCATCCCGGGCATTTCCATATCCGATACGATCAGATCAAAGCCGTGGACCCGTCCTTTTTTTACTGATTCATTGATCCTGTACCAAGCATCTTCCCCATCCACCGCCTCAGTGATATCCAAAAACCCCAGATGAACCAGTATGGCTTTCATTGCAGCCCGGATGGAGGCCTTGTCGTCAACGATCAGTATTTTCACGCGAGGCTCCGGCTCCTTTTATCATCATGACCTTCTGCTCAATCAGATCTGCAAATTGATCCGGGTCCAGCACCTGCACCATCATATCGTTGATGAACAGTTTTCCCAGGACCGGCCCGGGGCAGATGTCATCCCGGTTGAGGGGCTTATCCGTCTCAATGGTATCAATGATGCCCGAGGCGAGAATCCCCACTCTTGCCGACACCTGCTTGGGGAACACAACAAAAATCTCCCCGGCCGTAAGATCGCAGCCGCCGGCCGGCAGGAATTCATCCATTGAAAACAGCAGGACCGCCTGATCCTTATATTCAATATGTTTTAGATGACCGGTATAATGGATATCCCCCGGATTCACAGGCTCAAGCCGGGAGATGCGTTTCAGTTCCAGGGCAAAATATTCTTTTTGGCCGCCGGTGAAAATAATCAGATTCCGTTTTTCTCCTTTGGCCTCTGCCTCTTTTTCCTCATTCCGCTTTGCTTCCTCGGTTTTGATGGAATCGAATTTCAGGGATGAGAATGCGGCAATCCCCTGGACGTCAAGGACCATAATCACATCCCCGGTCCCCAGGATGGTGGTCCCGGCAAAGCATTTCAAATGGCTGATATAATCGGACAAGGGCTCGACAACAACTTCCTCAATATCGTAAAGCTCGTCCACACAAAGGCCGAAAAGGTTTTCTCCGAGTTTCAGGACAATGACATAGGTGGTATCCCAGGCATGCTTCCGGCGATCTTCTCCCTGGATTCTTTTTTTTGACTCTTTGTGGGCCGCCTCTTTTTGCCTCCGGTCGGCAAGGGCTTTTCTTTTTTCTTCTTCTATCGCCCTGGTCAAAGGCTGTTCAATATAGGTTGCAATATCCAAAAGGGTGCGAAGCCGGATAATGGGAAAAATGCTCCCCCTCAGTTTCAGGACTTCGGAACCGGCCAGATTTTCCACCTGGTTCTGCACGGTTCCCTTTTCAAGATAAAGGACTTCCTTGATATTCCTCTGGGGGATGGCAAATTTGAATCCGCCGGTTCCGACAATCAGAGAAGGGACAATGGCCAGCGTTAAGGGAATGATGAGATGAACCCGGGTTCCCTCCCCTTTCACCGTATCGATCTCGATATGGCCCCTTAAACTTTCCATATTGGTTCTGACCACATCCATGCCGACCCCGCGGCCGGAGATATCCGTAATCTCTTCCGAGGTGGTAAACCCCGGGAGAAAGATCAGATCGATCTTCTCCTTATCCGTCATCCGGTCAAGCCGGTCCTCGGGTACAAGCCCTTTTTCAAAGGCTTTTGACAGAATAAGCTGGGGATCAATCCCTGCCCCGTCATCGGAGATGATGATATGAACCTGGCCGCCCTGATGAAAGGCTTTAACCCGAATGGTCCCGGTCTCGGGCTTGGATCTTTGCACCCGCTCTTCCGGGGATTCAATGCCGTGGTCAATGCAGTTACGGATGATGTGGGTCACGGGGTTGGCAAGTTTTTCAAGAATGGTCCGGTCGACTTCCACATCCGCCCCTTCAAGTATGAAATCCACTTTCTTGGAGATTCTCCGGGCAATGTCCCGCACCACCCGCTTGTATTTTCCCATGAGATCAATGACGGGCTGCATTCTCATCTGCATGATGGCTTCCTGGATATCGGTGGTCACCATGTCGAGATTCTGCATGATGCCGGAGGAGAGTCCGTCTTCCCTTGCATATGAGGCAAAAAAGGGCCTCAGTTGATTCCTGGCCAGGACCAGTTCACCGGCCCGGTTCATGAGCCTTGAGATGAGGTCCACATTGATTCTGAGAGTCTGCCCGACTGAAGAAGGAGACAGGAAGGTTTCCGCTCCTCCCCGGGCCGGGGCCTCATCCGATTCGGGAAGGGCGAATTTCACGGCATCCGATGCTGTTGACACCGGCTCCGGCCTGTCCTTTGCGGCCCGTGACGCAGCCCCCTTCATCAGGGTGTCATAGCCGGTGAACTGCCGGTCGACCAGGGTCATCTGGGTCTTTGTAATCTCCAGTACCTGGGACAATAGCGGCAGATCCAGGATGGTTGAAATCACACAAAAAAAGCCCTCCCTTTCTTTTTCACCCCGGCTTTCTTCCAGATCTGAAAACAAGATGTCCCCGATGCTTTTGATATCCTCAACAATGGCGTCCTCATCCTTATTCCTGGCCTTGAGATCGGTTCCGAACCGGACATAGACGGCATAGATGAATTTCTGGGCCGCAAGGGCATGTTCAAGCCTTTTCTTATTCACAGGAAATTCTTTCCCTTTAAAAACAGGACCTGCGCCCAAGGGTTTTAACACCTGACAGGTGTCCGCCGGGATCTTCTCCGGGGTCTTCTCCGGGTCCTCCTGATTTTTTTTCTTGTGCCGGGCTTTTGAGCGTTTTGTCTCTTGCTCCGGATTCAGGATGGTCTGAAGGGCTTTCTTTTCCTTTTCACAGTCGCAGGCCTCATCCCTGCCCATCTGCTCCACCATGAGCTTCATTTTGTCAAATCCGGCCAGGAGGGCGTCCACCACATCCGGAGTAATGACAAGGGTTTTCTCCCTGACCCGCATCAATACATTTTCCATGGCATGGCTCAAGCCGGAAAGCGCTTTAAAATTGATAAACCCGGCCCCGCCTTTAATGCTGTGAATGGATCGGAAGGCCTGGTTGATCAAGTCGTCATCGATGCCGGCGCCCTTTTGCTCCATGGCCAGAAGCACGGGCTCAAGGCCGGCAAGGTCATCCTTTATCTCTGCAATAAATTCCGATGACATTGCATCTAAAGGACCATGGCCGACGGTATTCATAGATCTTTCCTTAAAGACCGGGCTTGGGTCCGGACGCAGGATACGATTTTCCCGGCCTTTAACAGGATCATGACCCCCTCCGGAAGGTTGATGACGGTATCGCTGTATTTCTGTATCCCGGGGCTGATATTGGCTGGTACGGGTTCAATCCTTTCCCTGCCGATACTGAAGACATCCCCGATCTGATCCACTGCAAATCCGACACGGGTATGCTTGAACACAATGATATGGCTGCCGGAATCCCGGCCCGGCTTTTCAAACCCCAGAAGAACGCCGATATCGAGGATGGTCAGGATCTGACCCCGGAGATTCACAAGCCCCATCACAAATCCGGGAGCGCGATGGACCCTGCTGACCCTGTTGCAGGGAACGATTTCCCGGATATCCAGAATGTCCACCCCCATGAGGGTCTGGGCCAGCCTGAAGGTTATATACTGGAAATTATGATTCTGGGTCGGGTTCATTCTGGTTATACCGGTTTAAGTCCGTTCATTAAATTCTGAAGGTTGTGGTCAGTTGTTTGAGTTCCACCGCAACCTGCGCAAGCCGGTCCGTCTCTGCCTTCTGCAGCATGGAACTTTCCAGAATTTCATTCACCATCCTGGATAGCCGTTCCGAATGTTCTGAAACCATTCTTGCCCGCTGGGAAGAAAGGGTCACATCCTTTGCAATTTCCCCCACAGCCGTCACGGTCTGCAAAAGATTTTCAGTCACGGTCTGCTCAAGGTTCATGACCTGTTTCATGCTCTCGGCCACCTCTTCGGTCTTATCTGCCGCAAGGTTGATGTTTTTTGCAACCGAATCGGCGGAATCCGCCGACTCAGCGATATTTCTCGTCACCTCATTGGTGGTGGCGGTTTGTTCTTCAACCGAGGAGGCAATGGCCCCCATGATCGTATCCACTTCGGTGATCACCTTTGTAATGGCCTCTATGGCCTCTATGGCCTCTTCCGTATGATTCTGCATGCCCTGGATCTTTTTCCGGATATCCTGGGTGGCCTCGGAGGTCTTCTTTGCAAGCTCTTTCACTTCATTGGCCACCACGGCGAACCCTTTTCCGGCTTCCCCGGCCCCGGCCGCTTCTATGGCCGCATTAAGGGCCAGAAGATTGGTTTTCCCGGCGATTCCCGTAATCAGATCAATAATATCTCCGATCTGGGAGGCGGCCTCACCCAGCTTTCTCACCACATCAAAAGTCCGTGAGGCTTCTTTTGACGCACTGCTGGTAATGGCCGCGCCCCGGGCAGAACTTTTGGTGATCTCACTCTGGCTGGCATACATCTGTTCCATGGCCGTTGCCACGGTATTAACCGCAAAGGACATCTGTTCCGCGGCGGCCGCAACGGACCCGATATTGGCGGAAGCCTCGGAAAGGTTCCGGTTTGAATGTTTAATCTCCACGGATACGGTTTCTGAATTTTTGTTGACGTCGTTGATCTGGGAACTCACCTCTTCCGCAGCAGAGGCTATATCGGCGATATGATTGGAAATTTCAGCCGCCGCGCCGGATGCCTCGCCGGCCATTTTGCTTCCCTGGCCCGCACTGGTATCGATCCGGTTTGAAATTTCCCGGACCTCCTGGGAGAATCCGGCAACGGAATCGCTTGTATTTCTGATTCTATCCATGGTCAGGTTCAGTTTTAAAGCCATCCGGGAAAAAATCATCCAGATAAGCAACACCACGGAGATCACCCCCAGAACGCCTACCAGGATACTGACATTTCTGGCCTTTCCCATGGATCTTAAACTGTCCGAACTGTCCACCAGGACGGCGATTCCGCCGATAATGGGTCTTGAGCCGCCATGGCAGTGGCGGCAGGACGTTTCATTCCGGCTCGGCATGAGGGACCCGTAATACAATCTATCATTGACCTTTTTCTTGATCAGACCGCCTCCGGCGCCTGTTTTCAGCAGAGCTTCATTCTGCCGGATATGGGCCGGGTCCTCCAGAAAATCATTGAAAGAGGTCCCGATGGATTCCGGCTTTGTTGAAAAACTAATCTTTGCATGGAAGTCATAGACAAAAACGTCAATTTCCGGGAGGACCTCGTGAAGTTTTTTAAACTGGTCCCTGACAATATCATTATCCCCGGTGGAAAGAGCATTGGTCATTCCCCCGACAATGGATGCGGATATTTCATTGCAACGGTTTTCCATATTCTTTTCATTCATTTTTTTCTGATAGGAATATTCAATCAGAATGACGATGACAAGGATACACAGCACAACCATTGAAATCAGAGCAGCAGACTGAATCCACCGGTGCTTTTCAACATAACCGGACAGGCCCATAGGTCCCTCCTAAAAGATTGTAAAACCGCGGCATCTGATGTATAAATCCGGGCATGACCTTATTGCCGATCCAAAACGAACCCTGCATCAATGCGCTGTCTCCTAAACCGGGAATCCTCATCTGGTATTCCCGGATACCGGATATGATTGATAAAATTTTACGTAAAGGTAACTACCATAATTTCAGGCCCATGGTAAATGAAATATTTAAAAAAAACGATTTTATTCAACCCGTCCTCGGTGAAGCGGAACTTCGGGCCGTCAACGGCTTCAAAGCGCTGAAAAAGCAGGTGGAATGGATCTGCGGCCG
>DZCR01000159.1 GCA_022736495.1 Desulfobacca acetoxidans | reverse complement strand
TTTCTCCTTCGGTGCGGCGCCACCATTCCGAATATTGCCTGGCCTCCGTGAAGAATTGGTCCGCCTTTTCCTTGGTGATGCCGGGCAGACCGCTGCGGTCCGGCTCAGATCCCAGGCAGTCCATGATGTCCTCAATGACCTGCCTGATGGTCGGGTCCTCCGATGCCAGGGCAGGGATAATGCCGTCGCCGTTAAACCGGGTATTGGCGAAAATTTTAACCTTATCCGCCACATCCGCCGGTGTAATAGCGTCTGACTGAGCCTTGCCCGTATTTTTTAAAATTTCCCTTGCACAGGAAAGAATGTCTTTGGCTTCCGGGCTTTCCTCATTGATGGCGGACAAGGGAAGATGGGTGTTGCTGCGGGTCAGATCGTCGGGGTTTCTGATCAGGGAGAGGGTCCAGTTCAGGGCTTCAATGACTTCAGAGGCCCGGATGCGTCCATCCTTGTCTTTGTCCATGTGGGCCAGGGTGGCCGGGTCGAATTCCAGGCCCTGGGTAGGGCAGGCCAGGGCTGCCCAGAGCTTTTGATCCAGGCGGGGGATGGATGAGATATCCTCACCGGAATTGATCAGGACATGGTCAAATCCTCCGATGCGGACAAAACGCCATTTGTGGGGGGTGGTATCGGGTTTGTCCGGGGGGTTCCCATTGATTGCCATGGCCTTCTCCTTTTGAAAATGTCCAAGGTTTTTTGATCATTCTACCGGCGGTTCTTTTTTTACCAGGTCCGGGTTTTCTAATGCTTCAAATAAATAAAGAAAGCTGATCCTTTCTTGCGTCCGCATGCTGGATGGTCACCTGGACAATGTCCCCGTATTTGAGCCGGATGCCGGCCGGGACCAGTTTTGTTTCCAGCATGAATTCCTTGATGAGGATAAGATAGTGATCCCTGTGGCATTCCAGTACCAGGGCGTCAAAGGCCAGGCCTTTTTTGGATTCCAGGTATTTGATGATCCAGTACCGTCTTCTTGAAGCCTGGATGCGGCTGGTATTGGCCACTGCCGTTGAGATGGAGAAAAGGATCTCATCCAGTTCCGGTTTTGAATAGGGCGCATGGTATCCGAATATGGCCTTGAGCTGGCGCTGGGTCAAGAGGTCATGGTATCGCCGGATGGGCGAGGTGGCCGTGACATAGGCATTGACCCCGAGACCGGCATGGGCTTCCGGGGTGGTGCCGATCATGGCCCGGCTTAACTGCTTTCTCTGCATGAAATTCAGGATCAGGGAGGTTTCAACGCCTTTGAAAAGCCTTTGTTTGGGCTGGGCCTGGGATCTGAAAACAGCCGGCATCTGATTTTTTGCCAGAAATTCAGCCATGAGGGAATTGGCCAGGATCATCAATTCCGAGATGAGCATGCGGGATGAATTTTCCCTGTCGATTTTTGAATACCCGATTTCCCCGTTTTCCTCCAGCCAGACATTGACCTCGGGAAGGGTAATCTGAATGGCGCCGGCTTTGAGGCGTTTTTCCCTGAGTTGAAGGGCCATCCGGTAAAGGGTGGTGATGGGATCATTTTTTCCGTTCAACAGATTGGCTTCGGTATAGGAGAGCTTCTGGTGGATTTTAATAATACTGGGAATAATTTCATAATCCTGGATTTCAAAGAACCGGGTCATCCGGATGAGGGTGCTGATGCCGGGCCTGGTTTCACCTTCCTTTAAACTGCAAAGATCCTCGGAAAGCCTGGGCGGAATCATGGGGAGCTTGTCGTCGGGCATGTAGATGGAGCTGGCCCTTTCCCGGGCGGACAGGTCAATGGGGTCATCGGATTTGATAAAGGCATCCACGTCAATGATATGAATCCCGAGCCGGTATCCTGTTTCCGTGTTCTCAAGGCTGACGGCGTCATCAAAATCAAGGGTGGACTGGCCGTCAATGGTGATGAGGGGAATATGGGTCAGATCCTTTCTCAAAGGGTCGTCGGTAAACCGGATGGGATTTGAGATGAGCCTTTGTTCCTGCTCCAGAACCTGATCTGGAAAGACCGTGGGGATTTTCAGGGAAAGAAGGTGGATATTTTCATCCGGATGCCAGACCCCGGCTTTGACAAAGACATGAAAGAGCTGTTCCGCTGAATGGAGGGATGATTTTTTAATAATCTCTTTGGCAATGGAGGCATGGTCGGAATCATTGCCGAAAAGGTAAAAGGATTTGAGCATATCAATGACGGCCTCATCAACGGTGGTGCTGCTCCCGTTTTTCTGATTCAGGATATCATTGATCCAGGCGGCCCCGTTCTGGACCCGGAGTTCCTTTTTTTTCAGTTCCCGGAGCTGCCGTTTTTTCCCTTCCACCTGTTCGGCGGAATAGGGGGCAAAAATCATCTTGTTGAATTTAAAATAGAGCCGGTCATGGAAAAAGGCCCGGATAACGGCGGCTTCGTGGTCGGAAGTCAGGGGAGGATCAAAGCAGAACAGGGTCATGGTGGACAATTCAATATCTTCGGACTCTTCATGCAGGATTTCCCATAATTCCTCAATATTGATGGTTTCAGAAAGTCTTTTGCGGGTCTCTGTGAGCTGCTTGAGCTGGGTGACGATGAAATCCCTGGACAGGGTTGTGTCAAGCCGTCCCTGGGATATATGAGAAAGCCGGTGCTCGGAAAAATTAACTTCCCGGTTATACTCATTGAGTAATCTGAGCTTGCCTTGTTTTTCCTGCAAAATGACGGCAGAAATGATTTTCTGCTGATCAATATATTCCACAATATTCCCTGTATTCATGCCAGAGACAATATCAGGAAGGGGGGATGTTGTCAAATAAACTAAGGGGCCCGGAACCCTTGAAAATTAGCGCCGGATGCAATAGGATAACCCCGTGTGAACATGATTATTAAAGGGAAGACGCTTTGAAAAAAAGAAATAAACATGATCTGCCGGTTTTTCATTCGGATGAGGAGTTAATAAAAGCCTTTGAAAAAAAATCCAAGGATGAAACCCCGGATGAAACCAATGACGGGCGGACATCCCGGCTGGGGGAAATAAAACCGGTCAACCGGACGGGAAACGGGTTTGAGGCAGGGGATGAGCCGGAAGAGGATTTTGAAACCTTGCTGGAAGAATCCTTCCGGAAGGGCAGGGTCAAACCCTTGAAAAAGCCGCCGCCCATACCTCTTGAAAAGAGGCTCAAACGCTATCCACCGCCGGAAAAGGCCCTGGACCTTCACGGGTATACCGCCGTCGGGGCCGAGGTGAGATCCAGGTCCTTTATCCATAGTTGCAAACAGCAGGGATTTTTCACCATCCGGATCATTGTGGGCAAGGGCCGCCATTCGGATGAGGGCGCCGTCCTGCCCGATGTGGTGGAGGATGTGGCCCGGGAAATGAAAAAACAGGGCCTGGTTATCGGGTTTGACTGGGACAATAAGATCAAGTCTAAAAGCGGGGCCTTGATCATATATCTGAAACAGTTTGAACGGTTTGACGGCTGAGTCATCTTTTGAGCTGATATTTTATGACGGCTTTTTTATGCTCTTCAAAACTCTCTGAAAAATAATGGGTGGAGTCGTTTTTCGACACAAAAAAAAGATATGGGGTTGTTGCGGGATAAAGGGCGGCCTCAAGGGATAAGGCGCCGGGGTTTGCAATGGGGCCCGGCGGAAGCCCGGTGATCTGGTAAGTATTATAGGGCGTATGGGTTTGAAGGTGAATTTTTCTGATGTTCCCGTCAAAATTTTCCAGGCCGTATATGACGGTGGGGTCGCTTTCAAGCCTCATATTTTTTTTCAGGCGGTTGTGAAAGACGGAGGAGATCAGGGGGCGTTCGGAAGCCTCCCCGGTTTCTTTTTCGATGATGGAGGCCAGGGTGAGGATTTCATGGACCGAGAAGCCCAGTTCCAGGGCCCTTTGCTTCCGGTTTTCAGTGAACACGGTGTTGAAACGCCCGGTCATGGCGGCGATGATGTCTTCACAGGCCGTCTGCTTCGGGAAAAAATAGGTATCCGGGAAAAGATAGCCCTCCAGGGAAGGAGCGGAAATCCCCAGTTTTGCCATGAGGAGGGGATGCCGGCAGAGGGCCGTGAATTGTTCCCGGCTGCAGAAATTCTCCTTTTCCACCAGAGCTCCCACTTCCCTGATGGTGAGCCCCTCGGGAAGGGTGATCCTGTAGAGCTTTACCCTTCCTTTGACAAGAATATCCAGAATCTCTTCCGGGGATTTGGAAGCCGACAAAAGATATTCTCCGGCCTGGAGTTTTTTCCCGGCCTTTTTGAGCTTTGCGAATAAGGAAAAATAAAGGCGGTTTGAAATGATTTCCTCTTTTTCAAGCCGGCCGGCAATGGTTTTTAGGCCCTGGCCCGGAAGGAGGGTGATGGTTTTTTCCGGGGCATTGGGAATGAAGGGGGTTTTGATGAAAGAGGAGAAATCAAAATAAAGGTAAACCGCCGCGCAAAGGTCAAAGATCAACAGGCCTGCCGCGGCAATGAGGAATATTTTATACCGGTGTTTTGTCATGGGATGCTCTAAAACAGCCGGAGGGTATCTCGTGCAGATACCCTCCGGCCCCTATCCGTCAATATGGTTCAGGATCAGTGTCAACCCGCTTTTTTGGCAATGGGGAAAACAATGTCCGGGTTATAGCAGATGCGGCAGCAGTTGAGGCATCTTTCGGCTTCCCGGTGGGCCTCGGCTTCGGGAAGCACCAGATCGACTTCGATAAAGGAATCCAGCCTTTCGCCGACAGGCAGTTCCGGCTGTTTGGCCCTGGGGGTCTGCTTGATGCCGTCCACCTTTGTGAAAATGGATTCATGGATCCGTTTTTTCTGGAGCGAATCTTTCACCGGCTCAACGGCCTCCCCTTTCAGGAAAAGATCGATGGACCGGGCCGCCCGTCTTCCGCCGCCGATGGCGTCCACCACCAGGGAAGGCCCTGTGGCGGCATCCCCGGCCGTAAAGATATAGGGAATGGAAGCCTGGAGGGTGGCGGGATTATTGTCAATGGTATTCCACCGGGTCAGTTCCAGTTCCTTCATCCGGTGCTGGGGGTCCTGGTTCTTAAATGAGGCGTCCGGAGACTGGCCGATGGCGGAGATGACCATGTCCACGGCCAGCAGGGTCTCGGATCCTTCTATGGGTTCCGGGCGGCGGCGGCCGCTCTTGTCCGGTTCGCCCAACTGCATCTTCAGATATTCCAGGTGGGTGACCTTGTTTTTATCGTCCCCGACCACCCGGGTGGGTGCGGCCAGGAAGACAAAATCAATGCCTTCATGTTCCGAGGCCACAATCTCAACCTCATTGGCCGGCATTTCTTTCCGGGTCCGTCGGTAGACCATATAGACCTTATCCAGGCCCAGGCGCAATAGGGTTCTGGCGCAGTCAACGGCCGTATTCCCGCCGCCGACCACGGCTGCGGTCCTGCCCAGCTTGATTTTTTCTCCGCTGGAAATCCTCTGGAGAAAATTGATGCCGGTATAGCACCCGTCCAGGTTTTCCCCTTCTATGCCCAGGGAGAAATCCTCCCAGGCGCCGACACCAAGGAAAACGGCATTGTAGCCCGCAGCCATCAGGGAGCCCAGGCCGAAATCGATGCCGAATTTAACATGGTTAAAGGATTTGATGCCCAGGTCCAGGATGCCCTGGATTTCCCAGTCCAGGACCTTTTTAGGGAGCCTGTATTCCGGGATGCCGTATCTGAGCATGCCCCCCAGTTTGGGCATGGCTTCGAAAATATCCACCCGGTGGCCGATCCGTCTCAGGAAGAAGGCGCAGGATAAACCGGAAGGCCCGCCGCCGATAACGGCTATTTTTTTCCCGGTATCCGGGGCGCATTTGATGGGGATCCGGGCCCCGGAGTTCATTTCATAATCCGCCACAAAGCGTTTCAACTGGTTGATGGATACGGGTTCATCCTCAATACCCCTTCTGCATTCAGTTTCACAGGGATGGGGGCAGACCCGGCCGCAGGCCAGGGGCAAGGGATTTCGAAGACGGATGGTCTGGACCGCCTCCTTGTATTTGCCTTCCCTGAGCTGGTTGATATAGCGCGGAATATTGATTTCGGCCGGGCAGGTCTGGGCGCAGGGCGCCAGGGGATCATGTTTCTGGTTGAATTTCATGAGCCTTTCGGAAAGGGTCTTGACCTCGATAATGTCCTTGGGGCAGGCCTTCTGACAGGCGCCGCAGCCCACGCATTTTTCCTCGTCCACCACCGGGTGCCCCTTGGGTCCCATGGCGACGGCGCCGAACTGGCAGGCCTTGACACAGTCCCCAAGTCCGATGCAGCCCACGGTGCAGACCCGCTTGCCGCCGAATACGACGGCCATGGCCTTGCAGGAGGAGATGCCCATATAATGGTATTTATCGGCGGCTCTGAACCCGCCTTCACACATATTATAGGACAGGGGCGCTTCCGCATTGCCCACTTCCACACCCATGACCTTGGCAACGGCCTCGGCCCCGGTTTTTCCGGAAACGATGCAGATATTTGCCGGCGCCTTACCGGACACAACGGCCGCAGCGGCGGCGGAACACCCGGCAAAACCGCACCCGCCGCAGTTGGCCCCGGCAAGACAGTTTTCCACCATGGCAATTCTCGGGTCCTCATAGACATAAAAGATCTTGGAAGCCAGGCTGAGCACAATACCGCAGACGGCGCCGATGCCTAACATTAACAACAGAGCTGGAATCATAGTATCACCTTATATTGTTACATATTCTCTCATCATTGACCCAAAAAATCAGGGAATTATTCCACGCCTTATACCATTCCTTTGAAGGACATGAAGGTCATGGCGATGATCCCGGCCGTAATCAGTCCGATGGAAACATCCTGCAAGGGTTTGGGGACCCTGGCCAGTAGGATTCTTTCCCGGACCCCGGCAAAAAGAACCAGGGCCAGGCCGAACCCGGCGGCATAGGCAAAGGAGGTCACCAGGGATTCGACAAAGGTATAGTCCTCCTTGATATTGATGAGGCAGACACCCAGAACCGCGCAGTTGGTGGTAATCAGCGGCAGATAGATGCCGAGGCTGCCGTAAAGGGCGGGAATGCTTTTCTT
>DZCR01000024.1:5251-28474 GCA_022736495.1 Desulfobacca acetoxidans | reverse complement strand
CCGAATCAGGACCCCGATCACCCCCAGGGCGAACAAGGCCACGCTCAAGGCCAGGAAATAGGAGACAGGGACTACCATAAAAGCTCTCTCCGGTTTTTACTTTAACTTGCTCTTAGCCAAGACCACGGCGCCCACGATGGCCACCAGGAGCAGGACGGAGGTGACCTCGAAGGGCAGCAGATAATCGGTAAACAGGCTCCGGGCAATGGATTCGGTGTTGCCCAGGCCCGGGGCCATTTCTTTGCCAGCCGCGAGCTGCGACCGGGTCACGCCGTAAATCAGGATCAGCCCGGTGAAGCCCGCCAGGATGACGCCCGTCAGTTTCTGCCCGATAAAGGGAATCTTGGGCGTCTCTTCCGGCTGCCGGATATTCAGGAGCATGATGACAAACAGGAACAGCACCATGATAGCCCCGGCGTAGACGATCACCTGGATAGCGGCGATGAACTCGGCGTGGGCCAAAAGGTAGATGCCTGCCACCGCAAAGAAATTAACGATGAGCCAAAGGGCGCTCTGTAAGGGGTGCTTCTGAAAGACTACCAGAGCCCCGGAAACCAGGGCCATGCCGCCCAGGATGAAAAAGAGTATCTGCATCCCTCGGGCCTCCTATTCCTGCCACATCGCCAGGGGGTTCATAGCCAATCCCCCAAGCGCAGTTGCGGCTTGCTCTGGGTTGCCCTCTCGATGTCGAGAATGAGCACCTGTTTGTCGTATTGGGCCAGTTCGTACAGGTTATTCAACTTGATAGCGCCCTTAGGACAGGCCTCCTGGCAGAAGCCGCAGAAGATGCAGCGCTGCAGGTCGATGGTGAAGGCTATGGGGTACTTCTCGTGCTGCGAGCCTTCGTCCGGAACAATGGCTTTGATGGCGCCAGAGGGGCAGACCACCATGCACAATGTGCAGGCCACGCACCGCCGGGTGCCGTCCTCGTTGATGGTGAGTTCCGGATGGCCCCGCCAGCGGGGAGAAACCTGTCGTTTCTCTTCCGGATACTGCAGGGTAATGGGCTTGGTGAAGACCATCCGTAAAGTGGTCGCCAAGCCTTTGAGCAAAGGAATAATCATGGATTAACCCTTGAAAAATAAGATTACTGCCCCGGTGGCCATGATGTTCACCAGGCCCAGGGGCAAAAGGACCTTCCAACCCAACTGCATGAGCTGATCGAACCGGAACCGGGGGAAGGTGCCTCTTAGCCAGATGAAGAAGAAGACCAGGACGAAGGTCTTGCCCATAAACCAGACGACGGGAGGCAGCACGGGCCCCTGCCAGCCGCCTAAAAACAGGGTGACCGCCAGGGCCGAGGCCACGATAATGTGGATATATTCCCCCATCATGAACAGGGCCCACTTCATGGAGCTGTATTCGGTCTGGTAGCCGGCCACCAGTTCGTTTTCGCACTCGATGAGGTCGAAGGGCGTCCGCCCGCATTCCGCCAGCGCCGCAATGATGAAGATCACAAAACCCAGGGGCTGGTAAACCACGAAGGGGATTAATTTCTGCGCTTCCACGATTTTGACGGTGCTCAGGGTTCCGGCCAGCATGATAACCCCGATGACGCTTAGGCCCATGGCCAACTCGTAGCTGACCATCTGGGCGCTGAGGCGCAGGGCGCCCAACAGAGAATACTTGTTGTTGGAGGCCCAGCCGCCCAGGACCGCGCCGTACACCCCCAGGGAAGCTACTGCGAAGATGTACAGGAGACCGATATTGGTGTCCGCGATCACGCCTTGATTCAAGTGGGCCACGGTCAGGTCGATCTTGTAGCCGTAAAAGGTGATCTCCGGGGGCAGGATATTGCCGGCAAAGGGGATGACCGCAAAGGGCAGGAGCGCCGCCCCGGCCGTGATGACCGGCGCCAGGAAAAAGAGGACCTTGTTGGCTCCCGGCGGGGTGAAGTCCTCTTTAAACATGAGTTTGAGGACATCAGCCAAAGGCTGGAGCAAGCCCCAGGGGCCTACCCGGTTGGGGCCGTACCGCAGCTGAATGAATCCCAGGACCTTGCGTTCCAGGAGTACCGTGTAGGCTACGCAGGTAAGCAGGACCCCCATCACCACGGCGATCTTTAGGACGCTGATCAGTATTAAGAGGGGCAGATTCATATTCTCAACCCTTTTGGATGGTCACGCGCACCAGGTTGGAGTTAAGGGTTAAATCGTTGGCTGCCGGGGCGGCGAAATGCTCTGGCAGAAACACCACGCCTGCGGGAACTTCGTTGGTCAGTTTCACCGGCGCCGTGATTTCCCCGTGGGAGGAAATGACTTTGGCCGACTCCCCTGCGGTGAGCCCCAGACTCTGGGCGTCCTCGGGATTTATCTTCAGGAGCGCCTCTTTGGTAACGACCATGGTGCCGCAGGGGTGATGAGTGGTGAATGACCCGGAATGCTGCAGGGATTTGCCGACGATCAGGGTGTAAGGCCGACGGCCCGGCAGGCTGATGTCCACCTCGAAGGGGACAAAGGTGCCGCTGACGCTGGCCTTGATCTTGGGACATGGTGCACTCAACTTGGGTGCCACCCCGGCCCACAGGGGCATCTTCCTGGCCAGTTCCTTGAAGATTTCCTTAGAGCTGGCGTATTTGATGCCGGCAAAGCCCATTCGGGCCGCGAGCTCGCTGATAATCTTCCAGTCGGGCCGCACGCCGTTCACGGGCAGGGCTTGGCTGATCAGGCCTAACTGACCCGTGCTGCTGATAAAAGTCCCTTCCTGCTCGGCGTGCATCGCCACCGGCAGGACCACCTGGGCCAACTTGGCGGTTTCCGTGAGGAAGGCGTCTTGCACCACGATGAACGGGACCTTCTTCAGGAGCTTTTCCACCCGGCTTTTATGCGGGAGAAACCTGAGCAAGTCCCCGCCCAGGAGATATAGGGCCTTGGGGGCGGCGGCGTCGTTTTTCTCCAGGAGGTCCAGGACCTCTTCCAGGGTGGCGCCGGGCTCCGAACCCTCCACCGGTACATATCCGGGGCCCATATTCGGCAGAACCCCAACTTCGCTGACGCCCCGGGTGTTGTTCTTTTCGGCTATGGGATACAGGGCGCTGCCGGGCGCTTCGGGTTTGCCCACCAGGAGGAAGAGGTCGGCCAGGGCCAGGGCGTTGGCTTGCCCCTTATCCTGGGCGAGCAGCTCAGTGCCGAAGATGATGGCCGGGGCCTGGGCCTGGGCCAACATTGCCGCGGCTTCTCTGAGGACGCTTTCTTCTACCCCGGTCTTGGTGGTGATTTCTTTGGGAGTGAGCTTGACGCTTTCCTTGAACTCCTCCAGGCCGCTGGCCTTAATGGCCGGGGTCCAGTCGGGGTTTTCCCCCAGCAGGAATTTGATCAGGCCGGCGATAAGCACCCGCTCGCTGCCCGGTTTATAGCGCAGAGACAGGCTGGCGTAGCGGTCGAACTTGGTCTTGCGGGGATTGGCCACCACCAGCCGGAAGTTCTCCCGCTCTCTCGCTTCCATGAGCTTCCAGCCCAGGGGCGGCATTTCCGGGGTGACATCGGTGTCCACCACCAGGACCAGGTCGGCCTTGGCGAGATCCTCCAGTTTCCCCAGGACAAAGGGGAAACCGCTGCCGGTGGCCTCTTCCTTCACCTCGAAGGCCGAGTTGTAAGCCGGCTTCAAAGCGCTGCTGGCTTCAACTCCTGCGACTTTAGGCAGGCCGAAGACCTCGGCCATGGCCTTGAGGGCCCGGACATAGTTATACCGGCCCGGATTGTCCAATTGGTTTGTGGCCAGGCCATCCCGGAAAAATTTCTGGAAGGCGAAATTCGCTTCATTGGTGGCCCGGGGCGAACCCACGCCGTAAACCGCCTTAGGGCCGCCGGCCTCCAGGGTTTCTTTCAACTTGGCGGCTACCAGGTCCAGGGCTTCGTCCCAGGAAGCAGGCCTAAAGTTGCCATTTTCTCGGATCAACGGGGTCTTCAAACGGTCCGGCGCTTCCACCACCGGCCAACCGAAACGGCCCCGGCCGCAGAGCAGGACGCTGTCCTCGTTCAAGACCCGCATGATCTTGCCGTCTTTGGTGTGCACCTGGTAGGTGCAGCCGCCGCCGCAGAAGGGGCAGGCGATCTCCGTTTTGGCAACTTCCCAGGCCCGGGCCCGGTATTTGAACTGTTTATTGATCAAGGCCCCCACCGGGCAAATGTCGATGCAGGAGCCGCAGAACTCGCAATCCAGGGGCTGGGCGCCGCTGGCCAGCTCGGTAAAATAACCCCGCAGCGTGAAGTTGATGGCCATGGCCCCCACGCGGTCCCGGCAGATGCGGACGCAGCGGCCGCAGGAAACGCAGCGGTCCGGGTGGCGCTCCACCAACTGCGAGACGTAGTCGGGGTTGGGATCAAGCTTGACCGCGTCCAGGTCCACCGTGGACACGCCCAGGGCATGGGTGAGATCCTGGAGCTCGCATTCCCCACCCTTGTCGCAGATGGGGCATTCCAGCGCGTGGTTAATGAGCACCAGCTTCATCAATTCCTGGCGCAAGGCCTTAAGCTTGGGCGAATTAGTCACCACCTCCATGCCTTCATTAATGGTGGTGGCGCAGGCCGGCAGAGGCCGTGGCGGCCCCGGCTTGATTTCCACCACGCAAATGCGGCAAGAGCCGATGGGTTTCAACGCCGGGTGATAGCAGAGGTAGGGGATGAAGATCCCGTTCTCTTTGGCCACTTCCAGAACGGTTTTACCCGGTTCCGCCTGGATGGCTCGGCCGTCGATGGTCAGATTTACCATAGTTCAATCCTAATGTAATCAAGCAGTTGTAGGGTGCGCAGTGCGTATCCTACCGTAATCGTTATCGATCCACGTCCGCCAGGACGATATCCATGGTGCCGATCAAAGCGATGAGGTCCGACAACAGCCGACCCCGGGACAGCTTGTCCAGGGAGCCCAACACTACGAAAGACGGAGTCCTTACTTTTACCCGGAAAGGCTGCGGCCCCCCATCGCTGACAATATAAAACCCCATCTCGCCCTTGGGGGCCTCGATGCATTGGTAGACTTCACCCTGAGGCGGCGTGATGCCTTCCTGGATCAGCTTGAAGTGGTTGATCAAGCTGGCGATGTCGGTATAGACCTTTTCTTTGGGCGGTAGCGACACCCTGGGATCGGCGCACTTGATGTCCCCGGGCTCGGTTTGGGCGATCTTTTTCAGGGTCTGCTCGACGATGCGGTTGGCCTGGAGCATCTCCTGCATCCGCACCAGATACCGGGAGTAAGTGTCGCCCTGCTGGGTTCCCAGGGGCACTTCGAACTCGAATTCATCGTAGCTGGAGTACGGGTTATCCCGGCGCAGGTCCCAATCGATTCCGGACCCCCGGGCCATGGGACCGGACCAGCCCCAATCCAGCGCGTCTGCGGCGCTCATGGCGCCCACGCCCATGGTGCGCTCCTGCCAGATGATGTTTTTGGTCAGGAGGTTGTCGTAGTCCTGCCAGAGTTTGGGAAAGGATTTGACGAACTCCGCCACCGCCGGGATGAAGCCCTCGGGCAGGTCCGCGGCCAAGCCGCCGATCCGGAAATAAAGCGGAAACATGCGGGCGCCTGCGACCATTTCGCACAGGTCCATGATCTTTTCCCGCTCCCTAAAGGCATAGAATAGCGGGGTCATGGCGCCTAAGTCGTGGCCGTGGGTGCCCAGCCAGAAGAGGTGGGAGGCGATCCGGGTCAACTCCGCGATCAGCACCCGGATGTACTGGGCGCGTTTGGGCACCTCCACGTCCAGGAGCTTTTCCACCGCCAGGCAGAAGCCGAAGTTGTTGACCTCGCCGGCCAGGTAGTCCACCCGGTTCATCAGGGGCAGGCACTTGTGGTAGGTGCGGTATTCGCACATCTTCTCAATGCCGCGATGGAGAAAACCGATGTCCGGGTCGGCGCTCACGATAAGTTCGCCGTCCAGCTCCACCAGGACCCGAAGGACCCCGTGGGTGCTGGGGTGGCTCGGGCCTACGTTCAGCAGCATGGTTTCGGTGCGTGCCATGGATTGTTCAGCTGGATTCATGTCAATTTCTCGTTTAGCCTTATCAGTTAATGTAGGGTGGGCAGTGCCCACCTTGATTGATAGCGGGCACTGCCCGCCCTACATTAAATTACATGCCCCGCAAGGGGTAATCTTTGCGCTGGGGATGCCCCACCCAGTCTCCCGGCATGAGGAGGCGCCGCAGGTCCGGATGGCCCTTGAAGCGGATGCCCATCATGTCGTAAATTTCCCGCTCATGCCAGATGGCCGTGGACCATACTGAAGAGACGGAAGCGATGGCCGGGGCCTGATCATCCTCCAGCCGGGTCTTCAAGGTGATGCGGTTATGGTGTTTGTGGCTATAAAGGTTATAAACCACGCCGAACCGGGGGCTTTCCGGGGAGTAATCCATGCCCGCAATCATGGAGAGATACTTGCAGCCGGTGTCATGGCCGTCTTTGAGGGCCGTGCAGATCTCCACAATCAGCGAAGGCTTGACGATAACAGTGGTTTCGCCCCGGAACTCCACGACTCCCATGACTTCGTCGGCAAACTTTTCTTCGAGCAAGGCCACCGCTTGTTTCATGCCGCCTCCTCCCGCCGGAGCTGCAACCGCTCCTTGTACTGCTTGGTCAGGAAGGGATCTTGTAGGATTTTCTCATGGAGCTTCAAAATCCCGTATAATAAACCTTCGGGCCGGGGCGGGCAGCCGGGCACGTAGACGTCCACCGGCAGGTAGGTGTCGATGCCTTGGACTACGGCATAGGAGTCGAAAATCCCGCCGGAGGTGGCGCAGGCCCCCATGGCGATGACCCATTTGGGTTCGCTCATCTGGTCATAGACCCGCTGAATGGCCGGCATCATCTTTTTGCACACGGTGCCGGCGATGATGATCACGTCTGCCTGGCGAGGGGAAGCGCGAAAGGCTTCCATGCCGAAGCGGGCGATGTCCCAGCGGTTGGCCGCGGTGCAGATCATTTCGATGGCGCAGCAGGCCAACCCGAAGGTGGCGGGCCACAGCGAGCTCTTCCGGCCCCAGTCCACCAGCTTTTCCAGGGTGGTGGTCAAGACGTTATAGCCTAAATGCTCTTCAATACCCATTCAGGTGCTCCTAATGAAAAACCGTTCTTCATGTTGGTTTTTCGTTTTCAGGGCTGCGCATGTGCCCTCGCACTTTACCGAAAACTATAAACCGAAAACTGAAAACTGTATTATTCCCACTCCAGGGCGCCCTTGCCCCAGACGTACACCAGGCCCACCGCCAAAATGCCGATGAACACGAGCATCTCCACGAACCCGAACCAGCCCAGGGGTTTAAAGACCACGGCCCAGGGATAGAAGAAAATGGCTTCAATGTCGAACACGATGAAGAACATGGCAATGACGTAGAAGCGCACCGTGTAGCGGCTGCGGGCGTCGCCGATGGGGTCCATGCCGCACTCGTACGGAATGTCCTTGGCGGGAAAATGCTTCTTCTTGCCCAGGATTTCAGACAAAAGCACCATGACGGCCACCAGCCCGATGGCGATAACCATGTAAATCAGAATTGGTAAGTAATCGATCAGCATAGGTTAATCCTCAGTCATGTAACCATGCAGGGTGGGAACCGCCCACCTTTTCCGGCGGGCCATGCCCGCCCTACATTTCCTGGGGCACCGGCATCCCGCCGATGCGACACAGGCTGGAAAGCCTGTGCTGCCAACTTCTAATGGGAAGGCCCTTCGGCCTTACATACCCCCAACGGGCAATTTCCCGCCAGGTGGGCGTCGTATTCGTCCCGGAACCGCTCGATGGTGGTCTTAATGAAGAAATACGGGCTCATGCCCAGGGCGCAGTTGGAGGAGTCCACCATGATCTGGGATATCGAAATCATCCGGTCCAGGTCGGCTTCGGTGCCCTTGCCCGCGGCCACCTTGCTGATGAGCTCGTAGAGCACCCGGGTGCCCCGGCGGCAGGGCAGGCAGAACCCGCAGGACTCGTGTTGGAAGAAGTACAGGATGGACTTGACCACGTCTATGACGCAGGTGGTGTCGTCCATCACCAGCATGGTGCCGGAGCCCAGGGCGCCTTCGGCCTTGGCCATGGCCATGTATTCCATGGGGGTGTCCAGGTGCTCGTCTTTAAAGAACCCGAAGCTGGAGCCACCGGTCTGACAGGTCTTGAACTTGCGGCCGTCTTTGACGCCGCCACCGTACTTGTCGATGAGCTCGCGCACGGTCATGCCGCAGTTGGCTTCGGCGATGCCGGGGTTCTTCACCTGGCCCACCACCTGGAAGATCTTGGTGCCCGCAGCGTCCGCGGTGCCCTTGGATTTGTACCACTCGGAGCCGTTGACCACGATGCCCGGCACGCTGGCCAGAGACTCGACGTTGTTGACGATGGTGGGCTTACCCCAGACGCCCACCACGCCGGGGAAGGGCGGCTTGACCCGGGGGTTGCCCCGTTTGCCTTCGATGGACTCGATAAGCGCAGTTTCCTCGCCGCAGACATAAGAGCCGCCGCCGGTCTGCACCTGAATATGGAAAGAGAAACCGGTGTCCTGGATGTTGTCCCCCAAGAGGCCCCTGGCTTCGGCGGCCGCGATGGCCTGGTTCAGCCGGTACATGGACAGATAATATTCGCCCCGGACGTAGATGTAGCCGTAGGAGGCGCCCACCGCGTAGCCCGCAATGGCCATGCCTTCCAGCACCCGGTGCGGGTCGCCTTCCATGATGTAGCGGTCCTTGATGGTGCCGGGCTCGCCTTCGTCGGCGTTGCAGACGATGTACTTGGGGGTGTTGGGGTTGGGCAGGGTAAACGACCACTTCAACCCGGTGGGGAAGCCGGCGCCACCCCGGCCCCGCAAGCCGGAATTTTTCACCGTATCCACCACTTCGGCTTGGGTCAGGGACAGGGCCTTTTTCAAGCCCTCATAGCCGCCCCGTTCGAGATAAGCGTCCAGGCTCAAAGGATCGATCTGATCTACGTTGGCCAGGAGCACCAGTTCATCGCCGCTGGACACGTAATCGATCAAAGGATTGGTGGTGCGGGGGAGCGTCCGGTAGTCCACGGTCTTACCATTCCGGTAATCGCTGATGATATTCTTGATGCGCTCGGGGGTAAGCCGCCCGAAGACCACCTCGTTGATCTGCATGGCCGGAGAGACTTCGCAGACGCCCAAGCAGGCAGTGTGTTCCAGGGTGAACAGACCATCACTGGTGGTTTCGCCCGCTTTGAGGCCCAATTCAGCTTTGAGCACTTCCAGGAGGTTATCGGCCCCCAGGATGTGGCAGGGGGGCGACTCGCACATGCGGATGATATACTTTCCCCGGGGCGTCGGCGAGAACATGGTATAAAAGCTCATGACGCCGTAAAGATAGGCATAAGGGATATCCATGCCCTCGGATATCAGCTTCAGGGCTTCCATGGGCAACCAGTTGCCGCAAATGCCTTGAACCGTGTGAAGAGCGGGCTGCAGCCCCCCTTTGACGGCCTTGTAGCGGCTGACGGTTTCCTGGATGGCGGATATTTGCTCGGGGCTTAACGCGGCGCTGACGGGAGTCTTAATCTCCATTATCATCAATCCATTGTGTGATTCTTTGTGAAAATTTTCTTTATTAACTCTGGTCTTTTTAATATCAATCCCCATGGGTGTCAAGAAAATTTTTCTTTTTTTCGTTGGCTTCAGATGGCGAGGACGCGCCTTTCCGGCAAACCGGCTTGAATCATTGTTAAAAACTACCCTCAACGGTCCTTACATCCAGCCCCACTTTAACAAGGCCCATAACATCAAGACTCCTAGAGTCGTGGTCGCAATGGTGACGGGGATACCGGCCCACAGAAAATCGCTGAACTTTAAGGGAGAGCGCTTTTGCGCCCCCTGGGCCACGATGATATTGGCCACACTGCCGAACAAGGTCAGGTTCCCGGCCAGGGTGCTGGTCAAAGACAATAGCAGCCAAAGAAATTGCGGATGGGGCAGATCTTCCACCCAATGGCTGACGATGAGCACCAGGGGAACATTGGAAAAGAGATTGCTGGCGGCAACGATGGCGGCGCTCAGTATCCCGAGGTTTCGCCACCCCAGGTGGTCGCTCAATGGCGCCAGCCAATCCTTTAGGTAAAGCAACAGCGCTGAATCGGCTTTCAGGAAGCCTTCCACCACGACAAAGAGCCCGGCGAAGAACAGCAGGAGCGTCCAATCTATCCGCGTCAAGGCTTCCCGGGGCGGGCGGTTAGACCAGACGAGCAGCACAGTGCCCGCGGCCACCGCGGCAAAGTCCATGGGGGCGCCCCAGAGAAAGGCGATAATCAGGCCCGTAAACACCAAAACGCTTTTCAGCGCCAACCGGCGGTGCACTTTGAGGTCAGGAGGGGCGCCTGCGGTTCCTATGAAACAGATTTTTGCCAGACGCCGGTGAAAGTACAGGGCGAGCACGAGCCAATTGACCGTCAGGCAGACGCAGCCTACCGGCGCCATGTGCAGCGCAAACCCCGCCCAACTCCAACCCGAGGCGTGGCCAATAATGATATTCTGGGGATTGCCGGTCAGGGTCATCACACTGCCGATATTGGCGCTAGTGGCCAGAGCCAGCAGATAGGGGGCGGCGGGGAGCCCGGCCTGGGCCGTCATCTCTAACAGCAGCGGGGTGCCCAACAAGCAGACGGTGTCATTGAGCATCAGGGCGGAGGCGAAGCCGGAGGTAAAGACTACCAACGCCAGGAGAGATTGGGGGCTGCGGCAACGGCCCATGGCTTTGAACGCCAGCCAGGTGGGAAACCCGCTTTGCAAAAGGATGGTCAACAGCAGCATCAGACCGAAAAGCACCGCCAGGGTGCTCAGATCGATGGCGGCCCGGGCTTCGGTACGGGACAATACGCCGGTGGCCACCATCAATACCGCCCCCAAAAGCGTGGCGGTGGGGCGGTCCAGTTTGCGGGGACTGTTTTCCCCCAAAGCCACCAGGATGTAGGTGAGGAGAAAGATCCAGGTGGCCGGGTTTAGATAAGAGTTCATAGGAAGAAAAGAGGTATTCTGTGGGATGTGAAGGGTTCTTTAACGGATAAGATAAACAGATTCAAGTCATCTTTCCTGAGGCCGCCACACCAGGCGCCCCAACACCTTGAGCCAGGCGCCGCCTTCCCGGAGGGCCATCTTGCTCAGCCACCAGTAGCGACGGTTTTGCCAGTAGTGGCGGACCAGACCCCGGGCGGGGAGGGGATGCACCCTGATGCCCTGGGGCCGAAACTGGTGCTGAAAGATCAATTTCGCCCGGGGGATGTGCAGGGAATCGCTCACCAGACCCACGGTCCGACTACCCCGCGCTTTTACCAGCGGCAGGGTGTGCCGGGCCGACGCTGCGGTGTTATGGCTGGCTTCCTCTAAAATCAGGCAGGCGCTCAAGTCTTCCCGGACATCGTCACACCAATGCTCTTTGACCCAATTCAGGGCCCAGTCTGCCATGGCCCGGGCCTCGGAGAGGTGGGTGCCGGGACGGCGGCCGCCGGTGAGAAGTAGATAAACCGGAAAATCGCAAAGATGCCAGAGGTGCAGGGCGTGAACCAGGCGCATTTGGGCCACCCGGCCGGGCTGGTTTTTGGGGTTGAGGCGCGCTCCTAAAACGATGATTCCGTCCAGACGAATCTCAGGGCGAAAAGGGGAAACGGGCAAATGGCCAAAAGGGGAGAGTCCTCCCAGTCCCGCATCTTTCTGCATACTCGTTCCTTGCCCTCCTTAAACATCGTCTCCAAAGAGAGAGCGGGTTTGAAGCGTTACCCTTTTCGCCATTTTTCCTTTTCCCCTTTTCGCCTTTCTTTTCTAGTCCCGGCCTTCCAGGCGGGCTCATCTTTTTTGGTTTTGCCATGGGGTTTTGGAGGAGGCTGGAACATTCCGGGCAGATCCAGGGCAAAGGTGCCCGGGGTAGGCGGCGGGATTTTCTCCGGTTTGGGCTTTTCCGGGACCTGGGGCGGGGGCGGCAATTGCAGCAGATCCCGAGGCAGGGCCGGGGCCAGATACAGGCCTTCGCCGTAACCGGTAAACCTGATGCCGCGCCGGTCCGCAGCCTGGGCCTGGACAATGACCAGGACGGGATGCGGCGCCCGGCGGCGCCCCAGCTTGATGGCGGTGTCCTTGGTGGTTGCCAAGACCAGTTTCCGGTCAGGAGGCGGCTTCAGGCCCTCTTCCCACGCTTTCGGGTGGGCCTTGGGGGGGATGGCCAGATAGAGCAGGGCAGGGGGGGGCTCACCCGGCTCGCGGCGCAGCCGGGCGGGTTTCGGGGTCAGGGCCCGGATCTGTTCCCCCACAATCTCGAACGCCGGAGGTGAGAGCAGGCCCACCACCTGGTCCAAATGGTAACGCCGCACAAAACCCCAGCTGGGTTCAGCCACCAGCGTCTGGAGCAGGCGCTTGAGGGGGACAAACCCCTCTTCCGAGAGCACCAGACCAAATTCATCGGGCCGATGACAAAGGATATAGGTGAGCATCCGGGCCAGGGATTCCAGTTGTCGGGGTAGACGGGTCATAATCGAGAGATCTTCGGTCCTTAATTTTCAGCTCCAGGTTGTCGGCAGGACTGCCGCTCAATCTGCCCAATCCAATCCCTTCTACAAGAATAATATTACCCCGACAAGGTCTCCAGGGTAACTGCTTTTTGATTTTTTTTCGGAGTATCGGGAAAAAGGCTTTCAAAGAAGGCGCTTTCCGGCGTTTCGGTATGCTTCTGCTGCGAGCCTTGAAGTCCTTCGTATTGCCTATTTACCCTCAGTCTTACCTCTGCTCAACGACCAGCGATCGGTTTGGGCCTTTTTATGTTAATTTACGGATAGCATAATCATGTATAGATAATATTAAATTTAATGTGCTAATATTAAGGAATAAGAGGCTTTTGGAACAATCGGCATTTTAAATTTAGCCCCAAAGGAGGTACCAAACGTTACTACGCACGCAAGACGGTGGACTGGTTAAAAATCGGGATTCAGAGGCGCTCGGAGAAATTTTTGCCAAAATAACCATAACCCTTTCTGATGTTAAGGAGGCAAAGTCATGTCTGAAGTGATTAAAAGGCCAGGGATGGGCTGGGTAAGAGATTTGCCGAGTATGCTCGACTTTACCATCAGCTCTGACAAAGTCCCCCTGAAGCTGGAAGCGCTGGGGCAAGAGGATTCTCCGGAAGCTAATCGGGCATGTCGTAGAACGGTTGGCAGATGAAGTTATCCCAGACCCGGCTAAAGAAGAAGATGAGGCCCTCGAATCCTGCCGACTCAGGCCGGCCCCGTGGGCAGTGCTTTATGAAAATGCTATGAATTATTATGCTTGCGCCAACTTCATGGCTACCGCCACCGCTTTATCCAAGACTTCAGGGGCGCCGCCAGCACTGAATGCGAGGAGATCGCCATGCAGCAATGCCATGTAGAACTTTATGCTTTGAGCACTTGTAGCCATTGTCGAGATACCAAAGATTTATTGAATCAATGCGGCATAAATTATGACTGCGTGGATGTCGACCAATTGGAGCCGGAAAAACGCCGAACCGTCTTGGAAGAAATCAAGAAATTGAACCCCCAGTGCACCTTTCCCACGCTGGTCGCGGGCGACAAGGTTATTATCGGGTTTAAAGAAGCTGAAATCAAGGAGGCCCTGGGAATTTCATGAAGGTCGAAGAACTCTATGCATTCTTAAAGAAGGCCCAGGAGCCCAAGGGCTTCTTTTTCAATAAAGATAAGTCGCGGGTTTTTCAGCTCCTGGAAGGCCTCTTAACCAACAAGGAGCGCTACGGCTATATGTGTTGCCCCTGCCGGCTGGCCGCGGGCGACCGGGAGTGGGATAAGGACATCATCTGCCCCTGTGCCTATCGGGAGCCGGATGTGGCTGAATATGGCAGTTGCTACTGCAACCTCTATGTCTCTAAGATGTGGAACGACGCAAGCCTTCCACACGCCTACGTGCCGGAGCGCCGCCCCCTGGAAAAGCGCTTTCCGATCTAAGGCTGGCCCCAGCTCATTGCCAAACGCCCTAGTTTTTTCGAAAAGCCATTGCCTCTTGGCGCGTTTTATGGTTATTTTGATTGATTAAAACCAAATTAAGGGAAGCCCTTTATGGAACTGAAAGGGAAAGTGCACAAGTTCGGGGATGACGTCAACACCGATGAGATCATTCCGGCCCGGTATCTCAATACCTCCGACCCTATGGAACTGGCCAAGCACGCCATGGAGGACGCGGACCCGGAGTTTGTCAACAAGATGCAGCCGGGGGATTTTATCGTGGCCGGCAAGAACTTCGGCTGCGGCTCCTCCCGGGAGCACGCCCCCATCGCCTTGAAGGCCGCGGGGGTCTCCGGGGTGATTGCCGGGAGCTTTGCCCGGATTTTTTACCGCAATGCCTTCAACATGGGACTGGCAATTTTTGAATCTCCCGAGGCGGCGGCGGCGCTCCAAAACGGCCAGGAGATCAGCGTGAATATGGATACCGGGGTCATCACCGATCTGGCCACCGGCAAGATATATAGCAGCCAACCCATTCCGCCGTTCATGCAACAATTGCTGGCGGCTGGCGGCCTCATGGCCTTTGTTAAAAAGCATCTGGAGGCGAAATCAGCATGAGTTCATATAAGATCGCAGTTATTCCGGGGGACGGCACCGGCCCGGAAGTGGTGGCCGAAGGCATCAAGGTGCTTAACGCCGTGGCAACGCCTGCGGGCATCAAATTCGATTACACCTATTACGACCTGGGGGGCGAGCGCTACAAGCGCACCGGCGAGACCCTGCCGGATTCAGTGGTCGCCGAGTTGCGGCAATTCCCGGCCATCTATCTGGGGGCCATCGGCCACCCGGACGTGGCGCCGGGTATCCTGGAGAAAGGCATCCTCCTTAAGGCCCGTTTCGAACTGGACCAGTACATCAATCTCAGGCCCGTGGTGCTTTATCCGGGGGTGGAGACGCCCTTGAAGGACAAAGGCCCCAAAGACATTGATTTTGCGGTGGTCCGGGAAAACACCGAAGGGCTGTACGCCGGAGCCGGAGGTTTCCTGAAATATGGCACCCCGGACGAGGTGGCCGTCCAGGAGTCCATCAACACCCGGAAAGGGGTGGACCGCTGCTTGAAGTTCGCCTTTGAGCTGACCCGGAAACGCAACCGGGCCAAGAAGCTCACCCTGGTGGCCAAGACCAACGTGCTCACTTTTGCCTCCAACCTGTGGCTCCGGGCCTTTGATGCCATGGCGCCCCAGTATCCGGATGTGACCACCGACTACGCCCACGTGGACGCCACCTGCATGTGGTTTGTCAAAAACCCGGAATGGTTCGACGTGGTGGTGACGGATAATTTGTTCGGCGATATCATCACCGACCTGGGAGCTATGATTCAGGGCGGCATGGGCGTGGCCGCGGGCGGCAACATCAACCCCGCCGGGGTCTCCATGTTCGAACCCATCGGCGGATCGGCCCCCAAATACACCGGACTTAATGTGGTCAACCCTCTGGCTGCCATCGGTGCAGCTCAACTGATGCTGGAGCAACTGGGAGAAACTAAGGCTGCCGGTGCAGTGGAAGCCGCCATCAAGAAGACCGCAGCCAACGACATGCAGAGCATGGCCGCGGGCAAGATGGGCCTATCCACCAGCCAGGTGGGCGATAAGGTGGCCCAGTACGCGGTGGAAATGATATAATAAATTTTGGCAATTAGCTCTTAGCAAGAGGCTTCTCCTAATTGCTAATTGCTAACTGCTAAAAGCTATTTTCTCAGGAGATTTATTCATTATGGGTGGTTCATATAAGGTCGCGGTAGTGGGGGCCACTGGTGCGGTGGGGCAGCAGATGGTAACCTGTCTGGAGGAGCGCAATTTTCCGGTGGCGGAGCTGATTCCGTTAGCATCGGAGCGCTCCGTGGGCCGCACCGTGTCTTTCAAAGGCCAGGAGATCCCGGTGCAGGTGTTGTCCGAGGATTCTTTTGACGGGGTGGAGATTGCCCTGTTTTCCGCCGGAGGAAGCATCAGCAAGGAATACGGCCCCATTGCCGCCCGGGCGGGCGCGGTGGTGGTGGATAACTCCAGCGCCTGGCGCATGGACCCGGACGTCCCGCTGGTGGTCCCGGAGGTCAACCCCCAAGACATCGGGCTTTATACCAAAACGGGCCTTATTGCCAACCCTAACTGCTCCACCATCCAGATGGTGGTGGCGCTGAAGCCCCTGCACGATGCGGCGCAGATTAAACGGGTGGTGGTGTCCACCTATCAGGCGGTCTCCGGCACCGGCCAAAAGGCGGTGGATGAGTTGGCGGAGCAGGTCCGGGCCCTGATATCCTGTCAGGACGCCAAGAATAAGGTCTATCCCCACCGGATTGCTTTCAACTGTCTTCCCCATATCGACGTTTTCCTGGAGAACGGCTACACCAAGGAAGAGATGAAAATGGTCCATGAGACCACCAAGATCATGGGAGATGATAGCATCCGGGTGACGGCCACCACGGTTCGGGTGCCGGTGTTCTATGGGCACTCGGAGGCGGTGAATATCGAGACGGCGCGCAAGCTCACTCCTACGGAAGCCCGGGATATCCTGGCCCAGGCGCCGGGGGTGAAGGTCGTGGATGATCCGCTGCGCAACCGGTATCCCATGCCTCTAGACGCCGCAGGCCAGGATCTCACCCTGGTGGGGCGCATCCGGGAAGACTTCACCATCGACAAGGGGCTGAACTTCTGGGTGGTGGCCGACAACCTGCGCAAGGGCGCCGCCACCAACGCGGTGCAGATTGCGGAGATTCTGATCCGGGATTATTTGAGGAAATAGCGGTTAGCAGTTAGCGGTTAGCAGTTAGCAAAAAAGAAAGCTAACAGCCGACTGCTCCGCAGGAGCAGTCTCATGCGCATCATCGCCGGCGTATTCAAGGGCCGCCATCTGGCCCCGGTGAAAGGCCGGACGCGGCCCACGGCCGCCAAAGTCCGGGAGGCGGTGTTCAGCATCCTGGGAGTTGCGGTGGACGGGGTGAGGGTGCTGGACCTGTTTGCCGGGACCGGAGCCCTGGGGATTGAGGCCCTGAGCCGGGGAGCCGCGGCCGCGGTGTTTGTGGAGGACCACCCCGAGGCCGTTAAAGCGCTGCGCCGCAACCTGGAAGATTTAGGACTTCAGGACCGAACCAGGGTTTGGCCTTTGCCGGTGACCACGGCTCTAAAAAAATTAGCGGCTCAGGGTGACCGCTTCGGTCTGGCCTTTCTGGACCCGCCTTATGGCGGCGGTAAGGCGATGACGGCCTTGCAGGCCCTGACCTCCCAGAATCTGCTCTCCACCGGGGCCGTCGTCGCAGTGGAGCACAGCCGGAGGGAGACCCTTCCGGCAGAGAGCGGTAATCTGAAGCGTACGGAAGTGCGGCGCTATGGCGATACCCAGGTAGCTTTTTATGTGGCGGAATAACCAAAACAGGAGCATGAGTAACTGATGCCCGATATCGCGATCTATCCCGGCTCATTCGATCCAATCACCAATGGTCATCTGGATCTTATCCAGCGGGCTTTGAAGGTCTTTGACCGGATCATCGTGGCCGTGGCCACCAACGCTTTTAAAAAATCCCTGTTTACCATCGAAGAACGCGTGGAGATGCTCCGGGTGTCCCTGGCGGATTACCCCATGGTCTCCATTGACACCTTCGACGGTCTGCTGGTCAAGTATGCTAAGGGGCAGCAGGCCCGGGCCATCCTCCGGGGTCTCAGGGCGGTCACCGATTTTGAGTATGAATTTCAGTTGGCCATGATGAACCGCCGGTTGGAGCCCGAAATTGAAACGGTGTTTCTCATGACCGGTCTGCGCTGGGTCTTTTTGAGTTCCAGCATCCTCAAGGAAGCCGCGGTGCATGGCGGGGACATCGAG
This sequence comes from Desulfobacca acetoxidans, assembly GCA_022736495.1. The sequence continues at coordinate 10,707 of DZCR01000024.1, read as the reverse complement.
GGCATGGTGCCGGAAATCGTGTTTCACCGTCTCAGAGAAAAATTTGGCTTGGAATAAGGACGAATAACGTGCGCATCTGCGTCATCGACGGGCAGGGGGGCGGCATCGGCGCCGCGCTCATCAAACGCCTGAAAGAAGTCTATAGGGAGGAGCATGAAGTCATCGCACTGGGGACCAACGCCGTGGCCACCGCCCAGATGATGAAGGCCAGGGCCAACCGGGGCGCCAGCGGCGAAAACGCCATTGTCCGGACGGTGGCCAGGGCCGACGTTATTCTGGGCTGCCTCTCCATTGTCCTGGCCAATGCCATGATGGGGGAAGTGACCCCCAAAATCGCCGCAGCCGTTGCTTCGGCTCCGGCCTGGAAAATTTTATTGCCTCTGACCCAGGAGGCGGTGGAGATCGTCGGCCTGATACCCGAGCCGCTCCCCCACCTGGTGGACAAGATCGTGAGCGAGAAGTTAAAGGAGATAATCAACCATGTGTGAAGCGACCGCGTACCTGTTAAAAAACGGTCAGGAAGAGCTGGTCATGAAGGATGTGGACGTCGTCGTACCGGATGGCGACAGCATTAGAATCGTCAATATTTTCGGCGAACAGAAGGTGCTGCAGGCCGCAATCCACAGTCTCAACCTGATAAACCACAAGGTTTTGCTGGTGGAGAAATAGCCGGTTTCTGTTCCCGGTAAAAGCCATAAGCGGTTAATATTCTTGCCAGCAGCTTTAGTCAAATACCCGTTTGGCGCTTGAACTACAAAAAAGGTAGGGCGGGTATAGCCGCCCTACCTTTGCAGGTGAGAAATGCCCGAACAGCCGCTTTTACTTCACGGTCACGTACTTACCGTTTTTGACTTCCAGGATATAAACCCCTGCCGTTCCGGCCCGCACCACATCGTGCTCTTTATTAAACGACAATTTCCCGGTGACGCCGTCATAGTCTTTCACGTTGTCCAAGAATTTCTTGATCCCGTCAGAGGTCGGCCCTTCTTTCTTCATGCCATCCAGGATCATGGAGGCGGCATCATAGTGGAGGGCCGCAAACATGATGTTATAAGGATCATTGTTTTTCTTCACCAGCTCTTCGTAATTCTTTTTAAACTCCTTATTCTTGGGGGTGTCATAGTTTTCATCATACTCGCCCCCGATGATATGGCCCTCGGCCCCCGGTCCGGCCAATTGAATGTAAACCGGGTCCATATCACCATAGACCCCCAAAATCTTCTGTTTCATGCCCAACTGCCGGGCCTGGGCTGCGGCGGGGGCGGTTTCCGGGGTATAGCCGGGGATGAACAGGAAGTCAGGATTGGCGGCCTTGATTTTGGTGAGCTGGGCCTTGAAATCCCGGGACCCCCGCATGAAAGACTCCGTGGCCACAACCTTGATGCCGTTTTTTTCAAAAAATTTTGTAAAGAGATCGGCGCACCCCTTGCCATAGGGTTCGTTGGAGAAAAAAATGGCCACGGTTTTGGGCTTCCAGTTTTTGACCACGTAATCGGTGAGCACCTGGGCCTGCTTGTCGATGCGGGAACAGCCCCGGTAAATGTAATCACCGTAGCCGCTGAGTTTGGGAGTGGTGGCGGTGGGGCTGATTTCCACCACCTTGGCGTCATTGGCGGTTTTGCCCGCGGCCATCATGCCGCCTGAGGTCATGGGCCCGATGATGGCCACGGCTTTGTCCACGTTGATGAGTTTCTGGACCGCATTCACCGAAGCTGCGGGCGAGTCCTTTTCATCTTCCACAATGAGTTCCACCGGCCGGCCATTAATGCCGCCGGCTTTATTGAACTCTGCCACTGCCATCTCCACGCCCCGGCGAGAGGGGATGCCGTGTTCAGCGCCGATGGACAGCCGGAGCACGGTGCCGATCTTGATGGGCTCGGCTCCAAAGGCGAGGCTGGCGGTTAACAGGGTAATAGTCAAACTTACTACTAAAATTCTCCGGAAATTCATCATCTGTACCCTCCTTATCTTTTCCTTATAGGCTATTTCCGATGGAAAAAAAATAGAAATGTGATTCGTAAGCCTCTATGAGGCCGCCTCTTCCTTCAGGATTATCCGGGCGTTGATCCCGAGGTGGTCCGCCAGGTGGCGCCGGGCCTGGCGGCACAGGCATTCCAGGGCCTTGATTTCGTCGGAGAAAAAGACCTCCTCCACCGTCAGTTCGATATCTAAAACCTCCAAACCCTCCTCAGATACCACCCGGTAGGAGAATTTCGGCGGGTGGCCCTGCAGGGCTTCGGTGAGAAGGGTGCCGATCTGATCCGGATGCACTTTGATGCCGCCCACCGAAAAGATGGGGTCCGTGCGCCCCGCGATCTCCCCCAGGCGTACCAGGGTGCGGCCGCAGGCGCAGGGTTCCTGGATGAGGGAAGTGCAGTCGCCGCTGCGGAAACGGACCAAGGGAAAGGCCACGGTGCTTAAGGTGGTGATCACCAGTTCCCCCGGAGAGCCGGGCGGGACCGGCGCGCCGGTTTCGGGATCGATGATCTCCGGGTAAAAATGGTCTGCGGAGAAGTGCAGGCCGCCACCGGCCTCGCAACTGAAGGCCAGGCCCGGACCCATGACCTCGGTGATGCCGTAGGCCGTGGCGCAGGTAACCTGAAAACCCGCCTCGATTTCCCGGCCCACCGCCTCAGGCAGGGGCGAAGCCACCAGCAGGGCTTTTTTCAGGCTCAGCTCCGCCGGGGTCAGGCCCATGCGGGCCATCACCGTCAAGAGATGCCGGGCCACAGGCGGGGTGGTGACCAGGACCGAGGTCTTGTAATCCCGCATTACCATGAGTTCTTTGGCGAAGTTGAGGGTGGCCGGCGGGATCACCGAGGCCCCCAGGTATTCGGCCCCGGCCTGAAGATCCCGGCGCCAGTTGGCCAAGCCTTGGGGCAGGATGATTTGTAAGATGTCTTCCCGGGTGATGTCCGCGGCGGCGTAAAGGCGGGCCAGCAACTCCAGCCAGAGCTTGATGTCCGGGGCGGCATAGCCCACCACCAGGGGTTTTTCCGTAGTGCCGGGGGAAGAAAGGATGCGGACGATGTCCCGGAGCGGCACGGCGAACAGGCCGTAAGGGTAATTCTCCGACAGGTCTTCCCGGGTGGTGCAGGGGAGCCGGGCCAGATCGCCTAAGCTCCGGATATCGTCCAGGTTCAGACCCAAGCGGTCGAACTGGCGGCGGTAGAACTTCACCTGACGGTAAGCCCGGGTGAGGGTGCTCTGGAGGCGCTCCAGTTGGAGCAGTTCCAATTCCCCGCGGTCCATGGCCTCAATTTCCGGATGGCGCATGTGCCTTACCTCCCTTCGGTGAAATCTTTGTAGTCCCGGCCCAGGTAGGCTCGGGTCACCTGGCGGTCCTGGAGCAGGTCCGCCGCCGTGCCGCTTAGGATAATGCGGCCCGTTTCCAGGACGTAGGCCCGGTCGGCCACCTTAAGCGCCACCCGGGCGTTTTGCTCCACCAGGAGGATAGTCACCCCTTCGTCTCGCAGTTGGCTCAGGCGGGCCAGGATGTCTTCAACCACAATGGGGGCCAGGCCCAGAGAGGGCTCATCCAGGAGGAGCAGCCGAGGGCGAGCCATAAGGGCCCGGCCGATGGCCAGCATCTGCTGCTCGCCGCCGCTCATGGTGCCGGCTCTCTGGGTGAGGCGATCCTGCAAGCGGGGAAAGAGCTGATAGATTCTTTCCAGGTCCGCCTGGATGGCGGTCTTGGACTCCTTGCGATAACGGCGGTAGGCCCCCAATTCCAGATTTTCCGCCACGGTCATAGGCGCAAAGAGCTGGCGGCCTTCGGGCACCTGGGAGATACCCAGCCCCACGATCTCTTCCGGGGCGAGACCCTTTAACGAATGCCCGGAAAATTCCAGGTCACCATCCCGGCGCACCAATCCGCAGACGGCGTTGAGCAAGGTGGTCTTGCCCGCGCCGTTGGCCCCGATAAGGGTGATGATCTCGCCTTCCCGGATGTGGCAGGTCACGCCGCTAAGCGCCCTGACGGAACCGTAGTAGGCGGATAAGTTGCGAATCTTTAACATTTTTAGAAGTTAATCATGTAGGGTAGGCACCGCCCACCATCAATTTAAAAGCCGGCGAGCAGTGCCCGCCCTACATGAAGATGAATATGGAGTCGCACAGGCAAGCCGACTGTGCCACCAAAATCTTTCCTCTTCCAGAACCCAGAACCTAAAACCCGCTTTTTCATCCTTGCCAATCCGTCCCCAGATACGCCGCGATCACCTCCGGGTTCTTCTGGATGACCCGGGGCGGTCCGTCGGCGATGAGTTTGCCGTAATTGAGCACCGCGATTTCGTCGGCTACTTCCATGGTGAGACCCATGTCGTGTTCCACCAGCAGAATGGTGATGCCTTGTTCCCGCAAAATCAGGATCAGGTCCCGGAGGCGCTCGGTTTCCATCGCGTCCAGGCCCGAGGCCGGTTCATCCAGGAGGAGCAGGTCGGGGGCCGAGGCCAGGGCCCGGGCGATTTCCAGCAGGCGCTTGAGTCCCAGGGGAAGGATGGCGGCGGACTGTTGGGCCCGGTCGCTCAACCCCACGAACTCCAAGGCCCCCAGGGCCTGGGCCTGGATCTCCTTCTCCTCGGCGCGCGTCCAGGGAAACTGCAAGGCCCCGGCCAGGAGGCCGGAGTGACTCAGGCGGTGGCGTCCCACCATGACGTTTTCCAGGACCGTCAGGTGGCCAAAGAGTTGCACCAGTTGAAAGGTGCGGGCGATCCCCTGCCGGGCGATGCGATGGGCGGGGAGTCCCTGGATCTCCTTACCCTGATAGACAATGCGCCCCTGCTGGGGGGCCAGAAAGCCGGTCACCAGGTTGAACAGGGTGGTCTTGCCCGCGCCGTTGGGGCCGATGACCGCCCTGATGGAGCCTTTAGACACGTCAAAACTCACCTGCTCCACGGCCTGGAGGCCGCCGAAGGCTAAACTAACACTGTCTAAGGCTAACAATATGTTGTTATGTGGCAATCCCATAAACAGAATGGAGCAGTTAGCAGTTAGCAGTTAGCAATTAGCAGTTAGGAAAAAACTGGGTTATTGGTTTTTGACCGCTGACAACAGTCCATTGAGGACTTTACCCACCTCTTCCACCATACCCAATATTCTATGTGCCTCGGCTCCCTGCAAGTAATGGAGATTTTGCGCGATTAGAATCTGGGTTTCCAACTCTGCCAAAGAACCCCTGGCGTTGCCCAGGAATTGCCGGAATTTCGCCTTTGGATAATCTACCCTTTCCTTCGGCAATATTGCTTGGGATTGATACCGCGGCTCGGCGAATCTGGCTGGTTAACCCAAAAAGTTCTTCTTTTGGAAAATCATGAATCAGCCGATAGATCTCAGTCACTAACTCCATGGCCTTATTCCATGCAACTAAATCTCTATAAGATTGAACCATAAAATTTCTTTGACAAAAAAAGCCTGGATGAGTGATTTTTCCTAACCGCTAACCGCTAACCGCTAAC
>DZCR01000024.1:0-5151 GCA_022736495.1 Desulfobacca acetoxidans | reverse complement strand
CTAACCGCTAACCGCTAACCGCTAACTGCTAACTGCTAATAATTCCTCCTTGCCGCTTGTAGCGCCGGAATTCGTACAGGTCCAGGATGCCCCGCACCAGGCCCCGGGGGAGGAAAATCATCACCACCATGAGGATCGCCCCGAAGATCACCGCTTCAAAATCATGGAAGACCGTCAGCAGTTCGGGGAGCACCGTGAGCAACCCGGCCCCCAAGAGCGAGCCCCAGATGCTGGCCATGCCGCCCAGGACCACCATGGTCACCAGCTTGATGGAGAACATGAAGCTGAAAGAGGATGGTGCGATGAAATTGAGGGTGTGGGCGTAGAGGCTGCCGGCCAGGGAGGCGTAGAGGGCGCTCCAGACGAAAATTTTGAGCTTCATACGAAAGGTGTCGACCCCCAGGGACTCGGCCCCGGCCTCGCTGTCGTGGAGGGCCCGGATGGCCCGGCCGGTGCGGGAGTTCATCAGGTTGGCGCTGAGGGCGAGGATCAGACCTAAAATAATCCAGATCAGGAGATAGAGGCGCCGGGGAGTGTCGAGGACAAAACCGCCCAGGGCCAGCGAGGGAATGCCGTGCAGGCCCGAGGGGCCACCGGTGAGGTTGTGGGCCTCATTGAGGAAGATATAGATGATGATGCCGAACCCCAAAGTGGCCATGGCCAGGTAATAGCCCTTGAGTTTCAAGGCCGGGATGCCGATCAGGTAAGCGGCAGTGCCCGAGACCGCCAGGCCCGCCACCAGGGCCAGCCAGGGGTTGACGCCGTAGGTGGCGGTGAGGATGCCGGAGGTATAGGCCCCCAGGCCAAAGAAGGCGGCGTGCCCCAAAGATATCTGGCCGGCGTAGCCCAAAAGCAGGTTGAGCCCCACCACCAGCAGGGTGTAGATGCCGATAAAGTTGAGGAGAGTATAGTAATAGTCGTCATCCATGCCCAGGGCGATGCTTAGGATAACCAAGGCAAAGAGAAACCAACGGTTGGCCCACCGGGGCAGAGTCATTTCCGTCCCCCCACCAGCCCCTGGGGGCGCAAAAACAGGACCAGGAGGAGGAGGAAGAAGGCCACCGCATCCCGGTAGCCGGAGGAAATGAAGCCGGTGGCCAGGGCCTCGGCCACGCCCAGGACCAAGCCGCCCAGGACGCCGCCCGCAAGGCTCCCGAGGCCGCCGATAATCGCGGCGGAAAAGCCCTTGAGGCCCAACATGGTGCCCATATCATAGACCCCCAGGGTAAGGGGGGCAATGAGAATGCCGGCGCCGGCCCCCAGGGCCGCGCTGAGCCCGAAGGAGAGTTGAACCATGCGGCCGGCGGCGATCCCCACCAGCCGGGCAGCCCGAGCGTTGTAAGCGCAGGCTCGCATGGCCTTGCCCACCAAAGTGAGGCGAAAAAAGGCCTCCAGGCCTGCGACCATGACCGCGGTAATACCCAGCACCCAGAGGTTTTGGGGCAGGATGGTGGCGGGACCCAGGTGGATGGGGGCATTGCCGGAAAACGGCGGCAGGGTGTAGGCATCTTTGCCCCACAGGAGCATGGCCACGCCTCTGATCAGAACCGCACCGCCCACAGTGATGATGATCAGGGTGATGGGGCTGGGGTCCTTAACCGGCCGCAGGGCCAGCCGCTCAAACACCAGGCCCACACAGGTCACCAGGATAACCGCGCCGCCGAAGGCCAGGGGGAGGGTAGGGGTCACCTGATAAATGCTGATGGCGCACAAGGCCCCCAACATCACCATCTCACCCTGGGCAAAATTGATGATGGTGGTGGTATTGTAGATGATGCCGAAGCCCAAGGCGATGAGGGCGTAAATCGCGCCGTTGGTCAAGCCGGAGATGAGATATTGCAGCAGATCGGCAAGGGTCGCCAAGGGGAGTGAAGGGCCTCCGTCAACAGGGATCGGAAATCAGGGATCAGAGGTCGATAGTCGGGGAGGAATTCCGGATACCGACCTCTGATCCTAACTGCTAACCGCTGACTGCTAACTGCTAATCTATCAGTTGGAAGCCGCCGTTGTGAATCTTCACCATGACAAAGGCCGCCGGGGTCAGACCGTTGTGGTCTTCCGGGCTCATGTTGAAAACGCCGCTGACGCCCACGAAGTTCTTGGTGCCTTCCAGGCCCTCGCGGATTTTGTCCCGGATATTGCCAACCTTGGCCAGGGTCTGGTTTAGCATCCGAATCGCGTCATAGGCATAGCCTCCGAAGCTGGATTCCGGGGCCTTGAACTTGGCCGTATACTGCTCGGCGTATTCTTTACACACGGCCTTCTGCGGATCGGTGTCGGGCAACTGCTGCCAGACCACCAGCTTGCCGGCGGGCATGATGATCCCTTCACCCGCGTCCCCGGCCAGTTCGATGAATTTCTTGGAGGCCGCGCCGTGGCTCTGGATCAAGGGGAGGGTAATGCCCAATTGCTTCATATTCTTGGCCACCAGGGCCGGGGCCGGGCCGGTGCCCCAACAAATCACGGCCTGGGCCGGGGTCCCCCGGAGCTTGGTGAGCTGGGGGGTCATGTCGGTATCTTTTTCGCCGAAGACTTCCTGGGCCACTACCTGGATGCTGTACTTGGGCGCCAGGGCCAAAAGTTGCTCTTTGCCCGAGACCCCGAACCCGGTGGACACGGTGAGGATGGCCACCCGGGTAAGATTGTGCTTTTGTAAATACTGATAGATACGGTCCACAGCCATCCGGTCCGTTTGGGCGGTCTTAAAGACCCAGGCGCGGTCTTTGGCCGGAGCGGTGATGCCGATGCCGGCGGCGCAGGAAATCATGGGGACTTTCGCCTTTTGGGTGATTTCCAGGGCGGCCATGGAGGTGTGGGTCAGGCTGGGGCCGATGACGGCCACGACATTTTTGTCCTGGGCCAGCTTGGTGGCATGGAGGCGGGCCTTGGTGACGTCGCCTTCGTCATCATAAACCACCAGTTTCAAGGGGTGGCCGTTAATCCCCCCTTTAGCGTTGACCGCGTCTGCCACCATCTCCATGGAATTGCGTTCGGGCTCCCCGAGATATGAGGCCGGGCCGCTGATGGAGAAGATGCCGCCCACTACGTAGGGCTCCGACTTCTGGGAGCCGCCGCAGCCCAAGAAGATCAGGCCCAAACTCGCCAGGGCCAGCGTCACACCAACCAGAATCGCCTTTGTTTTCATAAGGTCTTCCTCTCCAATGGTTTATAGCCGATATACTTCCTCGCCTTTATAGATATGAATCCCTTCTTTCTGGAGTAACTCGATGGCCTGTTCCAGGTGGTCGAAGCGGAAGATGATGACCGCATTCTTGCCGCTGTGCTGGACAAAGGCATACATATATTCCACATTGACGCCAGCCCCGGCCAGGATCTGGAGGACCAGCCCCAGCCCCCCGGGACGGTCCGGCACCTCTACCGCCACCACTTCGGTCTTGCCGACGGTGAAGCCTTTGTCCTTCAGGATTTCCCGGGCCCGGTCGTACTGGTCCACGATGAGCCGCAGAATGCCGAAATCGGTGGTGTCGGCCAAAGACAGCGCCCGGATGTTGATTCCGGCTTCGCCCAGAACCCGGGTGACTTCCGCCAACCGGCCGGCCTTATTTTCTAAAAATACCGAGATTTGTTCCACTTTCATGGGGTTGCTCCCTTATCTACGTTGAACCTGGCATTTATGAAAGGAGGCGGCCAGGGATTTACCGCCTAACCGGTCCGCTGCTTTATAATTTGCGATTGTCGATGACCCGCTTGGCTTTGCCTTCACTCCGGGGAATGGTCCGGGGCTCAACCAGTTTCACCTTGACGGACACGGTGAAGTAATCCTTGATCTGCCGCTGAATGCTTTGAGCCAGGGCCTGCAATTGTTTGACTTCGTCGGAGAAAGTGGCTTCATCCACTTCAACCTGAACTTCCAGGGTGTCCAACATCCCCTCCCGGTCAACGATGAGCTGATAATGGGGCGCCACGCCCGGGGTCTCCATGAGCACGGATTCGATCTGGGACGGAAAGACGTTCACTCCCCGGATGATGAGCATATCGTCGCTGCGGCCCTGGAACCGGTTGATGCGGGCCATGGTGCGGCCACATTTACAGGGGGCGTAATTCAGCGAGGTGATGTCCCGGGTGCGATAGCGCAACAGCGGGACCGCCTCTTTGGTGAGGGTGGTGATGACCAATTCGCCCAAGTCGCCCGTCGGTACCCCTTCCAGGGTGGCGGGGTTGATAATTTCCGGGAAGAAGTGATCCTCAAATATGTGCAGCCCCTGCTTGGCTTCCAGGCACTCGATGGCAACGCCTGGCCCCATGACTTCTGACAGGCCATAAATGTCCACGGCGTCAAGGCTGAGGCGCTTTTCAGTCTCTTGGCGCATACCCTCGGTCCACGGTTCGGCCCCGAAGACCCCCACCCGGAGCCTGGTTTTGGCGAAGTCCACCCCCATTTCCTGGCCCACCTCAGCCAGGTATAGGGCGAAGGACGGGGTGCAGCAAATGACCGTGGGACCGAAATCCTGGATGAGCATAATCTGGCGCCGGGTCTGGCCGCCGGACACCGGGATAACCGCCGCTCCCAGGCGCTCGGCGCCGTAATGGAGCCCCAAGCCACCGGTGAACAGGCCGTAACCATAAGCGACGTGGATGATATCACCCCGGTGAACCCCGGCGGCTGCCAGGGCCCGGGCTATCAGCTCCGACCAAGTGTCCAGGTCCCGCTGCGTATAGCCTACGGGGGTGGGCTTGCCGGTGGTGCCAGACGAGGCGTGAATGCGGACCACCTGGTCCATGGGAGCCGCAAACATGCCAAAGGGGTAATTGTCGCGCAGGTCTTGCTTGGTGGTGTAAGGCAGTAGGCGAATATCTTCCAGGGTGCGGATGTGTCCCGGCTTGACCCCCAGCTCATCCATGCGCCGCCGATAGAAGGGCACCAGGTGGTAAACCCGTTCCGCCACGGCTTGCAAGCGCTTGAGCTGTAAGGTTTCCAGATCCTCCCGGGGCATAGTTTCATGTTCAACGTCACGGATCATGTAATCCTGTACTCCTCCCTCATAGACATTTGTTAAAGATAGCACAAAGTCAAGCCGGGGGTCAAACATGTTTGCGGTTTTGGGAAGAAACCTTGCGAGGTCGAGGGGGGGTAGGTCCGGGGTTTAGTCCTGGATCCAGTGGCGGGGCAACTGAAACATCGGACTGGCC
>DZCR01000158.1 GCA_022736495.1 Desulfobacca acetoxidans | reverse complement strand
ACCATATCCTCCAGGCCGGCTTGACATTCACGCAAAATGGTTGAAATGTGGAACAGAATCTGCTCTGTTTCCTTTGACACACCTCCTTCGACAATTTCCAGCTTATCGTGCTTTGTCCCAAGAATTCCTGAAACGTAGATAAAATCTCCTGCAACAGCCGCATGGCTGAAGACGGGAAGCCTTACCAGATTTTCACAATTGATTTTCCGGACTCCCATAAACCCTTCCTTTCCTTATTCCCCCACTTAATAACCCTAATTCTACAGCACCTTTGACCAACCTTCAAGCCCTCAATGGTTTAAAATTGTAATTGAACCTGCTTGCAATTATATGATTTTGCATTATGGTTATAAAAAATATGGCGGATAAAAATCCCTTCACCAAAGGAGCAAGACCATGACCATTACCGTTGCCGTCCTTATCCTTGCAGCCGCGGGCCTTGTATTTTTCATCAAAAAAAAGAAGACCCCGCCGGAAAGCAGCGCCGCACCGGCCCCGTCCCCCGGACCCTCCCCGGATCAGGAATACGGCGCCATCCTGGATTCCCTTCTCAGGCTCAATATCCTTTTAAGAAAGGACAGGGAATTTCCCGAAGACATGAAGGAAGAAATCGAAGCCGTCATGGACGACCTCATGGTCATCACCCCTGCCATGATGGAGCGTTATCCGGGAGAAACCCTGACCTATGAAATCAAGAAAATAGGGAAGACCCATCTTTTCAAAACCGTCAAGGAATACCTGGACCTGTCCCGGGAAAGCCGGAAAGCCCAGCTCGATATATTTAAAAAAACCATTGAGTCCCTGCGGGAGGTCTCCAACCGGTCCAGGGATATTGTGGAAAAGAATGAAACGGCAGAATTCAAAACCATGGCCAATTTCCTTGCAGGCAAATTTTCATGAAAGGTGAAGAATATGAGTGATATGACCACTGATCTCAAAAATGTGGCCCGGCAGGCCAAGGCCCCCGTCCTTGCCCAGGTGACGGAAGTTTCCGGTCAGGGCGCCCTGACCCCGGTCCAGGCCCCGTCCAATCTTGTCCCGGTCCAGCCCAGACACCTGGCGGTTCAGGATATCCAGGCCATTGAAGCCAAAGCCGATGAATTTATTGAAAAAATAAAACAGGATCCTTCCAACTGGCAACTGGGCAATTTTGTATTCAGCCTGGGCCAGGACATCATGGAGCAGACCCAGGCCCAGGTCAGCCTCTATGACCGGAAAATGGGCCAAGTGCTGAAAAGCGTGGCCACGGATGCCTCTTCTCCGGTGGGAAAAAATATCCTGGCCATCAAAACCGAGCTGGACAAGGTCAACCCGACCATGGTGGCCAAAACCGAGGCCCCTTTTCAGACAAAGATGCTGGGCCTTTTCACGAGAACCGTAAACCGCCTGCCCAAGGGGGACGAACTCCTGAGAATCATTGCCGAAAGGCGGGAAACCGTGAATTCCACCATCGACGGCATCCGCGAGCATTTAAGGAATGAGGCCGACCAGGTGGCCTTTGATGCTGCAGAACTCTCGGTCATCTGCGATGCTTTAAAGGAAATCCAGCCCCGGCTCCAGGAGCAGATCTATCTGGGGCAGGTCATCTGGCAGAAACTCATGGATCACTTAAAAACCGCGGAAGACCCCAGGATCAAAGAAGCCCTCACCACCCTCACCAGTGACCTGGCCATGGCCGTGGTGGATCTTCAGACCATTGACAATTCCAACCTCCAGACCCGGTTCGGCGGGGAAATGATGGTGAGAAACTCCCACCTTGTCAAACGCCTGGTCCAGAGAACGGACATGATTCTTTCCACGGCCGTTAAAAACGCCCTGGCCGTGCGGGTGGCGGCTGAGCAGCAGATGGATACCTTAAAACATCTGGACATGGTCCAGCAGGCCGCGGCCGAAACCATGAAGGACACGGCCAGGGTCATTGGCGATGCCGCCATCAGGGGCGCTCAAATGAGCCAGAGTATGACCGTGAATATCCAGGCCCTGGAAGAAGCCTGCAATACCTATGAACAGGCCTTTGAGACCTTTGCCCTCATTTCCCGGGAAACCATCAGCATTGCATCCCAGAGTTCCAACGCCCTGGGACAGATGAACGACCGGTTCAGGGCCAGGACTGACGCCCTGACAGCCAGGCGCAGGGACCAATGATCCTGGTGGAACCTTTTAAAAAAAATATTTAAGAGAACTGGAGAGATCCATGCTTGATACGGCCACACAGAAATCATTCCGGGAAAGATTTTCCGCCATCCGGACTCTGTCCGGGCAGGCCCTTGTCACGGGCCCGGACAAATCAGCCCTGACCCTTAAGGATGCAGGAAAAAATTCATTTTTCGACTATATGGGCAAAACTTATCTGGTAAAAGACCTGGGCCGGTATGAAGAAACCTCGGATGATTTTAAAAAGAAAAAAGGGTATTTTATTACGGAACTGACCTGCCTCTGCCTTGAAACCGGGGAAACCGTTTATTTTGAATGGGAAATTGATGATGTCCTGGAAGTCTGCATGACCCTGGAGCGGCTTTCCTTCCGGAATTTAAAGGATGACGAGGGCGGGCCCATTGATGAGGACGACCTGGATGAAATCGCTGACACCAAAGACACGGTGGTGGCGAACGGGGAACGCTTTTTTTATGAGGATGACTGGGCCTCCCTGTATGCCAGGGACGGCAAGGAAGAAAAGGTCTATATGTATGAATTTGAAAATGAAGGCGGGACCCTTTTTCTGACCATTGAAGAATGGTCAAACGACGGCCGGGAAGAATACCGGATGTATACCTCAAGCCCGGTGGACCCCAAGGATATGATCCTCATCAGCAAAGGAGAGGTTTAGGGATGGCCGGCAAAACCGAATTCATGTTTCAAAAAATCCTGACAGGCCTGATCCTGCTGGGGTTTCTGGTCTTTTTGACCGGATGCGGCAGCGGTCTTCCCAAAGAGCTGAAAAAAGAGGCCGAATCCCTTCCCGGCGCCATAAAAACAAGCCTTTCCCTGGTGGATAAGCATCAGGAAAAATATGAGGGACAAACCGGCTCTTCCGATTTCAAATCCCTTGAACGGTTTGCCTTAAAGGAAGACTGGCCTTCAAAATTCCAGCAGGCCAGGGACGACCTGAACCGGGCAAAAGAGGTCTATGACAAGGAACTTTCCCCCCTGGTCAAAAAGAATACACCCGAACTGGCCCCGGAAGTCCAAAAGCAGACGGCCAGGGTCAAACAGATCCTAAAGGATGCCGAAGACCTTTACCGGTATCCTTCTTCCCGGCTTTCATCCCTCCTGGACACCCGGAAAAATGCCGGGACCCTCCATTCCCGTGCAAAGACCGATGCCTCAACCATTCGGGAAATCGCGGCCCGGATCAAAGAAGGTCCGGTGGCCAAAGGGCTTCTGGACTTTCCGGAAACGGCCGAAAAAATCAATGCCCGGTTTGCCCCCCTGGCAAAGCTGGACACGGATTCCCTGGACCACCTGGGCCGGGTAAAGGCTGAATATGAGCGCCATACATCCGGGGCCGAGGCTGACTATGCCCTGTTGACGGACAGCGCCAAAGCCCTTTCAACCGGGCTTGAGCAGGTGAAAACCCTTGAGGCGTCCCTTTCAAAGGACCTGACCGGGCTTTATTCAAGCTATACCAAAATCCTGAAAGACATGAAGGAAGAATATATCGTCACCATCAAGCGGGAATCCTGGGATGAGAACGCGGAATATGATGATCCGGTCACGGTGGCGTTTCAGCGGGAGGTGAGCCCGGAACTTTACGAGGTCCTGGCCCAGGAGAACCTGGATGAGATTGCCGTCATCATCACGGCGGGTTTCATGGGATCGAATCTGAAAAGCAATATCGGGGACGCCTGGAAGGAACTTTCCATCAACCCCCTGGACCAGTGGCCCAGGGGACACAATGCCGCCTCCTTTTATGTGGAAGATATAAAAGAAACCTATTTTCATCAATACATCCTGGAAGAAAACGGCGAAACAAAAGAAACCGGCTGGGAACAGGTGGATGAAAGCGTTTATGAGGCCAATCTTGAATTCCTGGGCATGGCCATCCTGGCCAAACCTTACGGCATGTTTGAACAGGACCGCCTGATCCAGGCCGCGCCGCCGGGCATGGCCTATGTGGGCAACCCGAAATACGGGGAATGGAAGGAAGACACCAGCGGCGACCGCTTCTGGTCATGGTATGGGAAATACGCCCTTTTCTCCAGCCTTTTTTTCTCCCCGCCCTTTTTCTACAATTATAATTCCTGGAATGGCTGGCACAACAATTACCGTTACCAGAAGCCCTATTTCGGGGAGACAAAAAACGGAATCCCCCAATACGGGACCCATGGGGCCTATGTCAAGCAATCCCCCCGGTTTCAAAGCACAACCTTTGCACAGAGCGGCGGCTTCAAAGAACGGTCCCCCTCGGTCCGGGGCGCGGGTGAAGGCATCCGGGGCGGCGGACCCGGCAGCAAAGGGAAATAAAAAAATTCCAGAGAGGAGAACGTGAATATGGCGGAAATGGTTGCAAGTCTGGGTCAGGGATTGATCTATGTGATCCTGGGGGTGTTTTTTATCTGGCTGGTCAAAAAAGTGGATGACTGGAGAACCCGGGAATTTGATGATGATGTGGAAATCGATGAGGGCAATGTGGCCGTGGGGTTAAGACGGGCAGGGCTGTACCTCGGCATTGCCGTTGCCCTTTCCGGCGCCATGGGAGGGACTTCAAAGGGATTTTTTCCCGATCTTTTCCAGTTGATGATCGACGGCCTGATCATTACGGGATTCATGTTTTCGTCCCGGTTTGTCAATGATTTTATCATGCTGGGCAAGACCGGCAATGACCAGGAATGCGTCAAAACCATCATCACGGCGGAAGGAAAAAAAATCCGGGGCAATTCCGCCGTGGGCATGGTGGAAGCCGGGATGTCCGTGGCCACGGGATTTATCCTGAACGGGGCCATATCCGGAACCGGCGGCACCTTTATGGAAGGAATCGCCAGCGCGGTCCTCTTTTTTATCCTGGGCCAGGTGGCCCTCCTTGTCTTCGGGTTTTTCTATGAACTGACCACCCCGTTTAATGTGAGAAGCGAGATCCAGAACAATAACCTGGCCGCCGGGATCGGGCTTGGGGGAACCCTCATGGCCCTGGGCGTCATCCTCATGGCCAGCCTTTCCGGACCCTTTACCGGATGGACCCATGATATCCTGAGTTTCTGCCTGTACACGGGCTACGGCATCATCATGCTCCTGGTCTTCAAGACCGTCATCGGCAGGCTGCTTCTGCCCACCACGAGCATTGCCACGGAAATCAAGGAGGACCGGAACGTGGCGGCCATGATCGTGGTGGAATGCGCCATAAACGCCGTCGCCATCATCATCGCCTTTTCCATGTAACCCATGGCCCGGACCGGAAAACCGATTAATTTCGCATCCTTTCTGCTTTGCGCCTGCATGTTTGCCAGCGGCGCCTGCGGCATCATCCTGGAATATATCCAGGCCGGCCTGGCCTCCATGATCCTGGGCAATTCCTTTGAGCAATGGGCCATGGTCATCGGCCTCATGCTCTTCTGGATGGGGTTCGGCAGCCTGATCCAGTCCCGGATTTCAAAACCCTTTCTCATCTACGCCTTTATCGGGGTGGAGACAAGCCTGGCCCTGGCCGGGGGTTTCTCCCCCACCCTGACCTATCTGGCGTACAGTTATACCGCCCACTATATCCTGGTCCTGTATTTTTTCGTCAGTTTCATCGGGGTCCTCATCGGTCTGGAAATCCCCGTCATTATCCGGATCAACAATGATTTCAGCAGGGAATTGTCCACCAATCTGGGCAGCATCCTGAGTGCGGATTATATCGGCAGCCTCATCGGCTCCCTGGTCTATGTCTTTATCCTGCTGAGGTTTACATCCATCACGGAAGCAGCCTTTCTGACCGCCGGGGCCAATTTTTCCCTGGCCGTTATCACCTTTTTCTATTTTTCAAAAAAAGCCCTTATCAAAAAAAGCCCGGTCCTGCCCCTCATCATGGCCCTGACCTTCGGCGCCGTCTGTTTCGGATATCTGAACAACCGGCAATGGAATATCAAGCTGGAGCAGCCCCTGTACGATGACCCGGTGATCTTCAGCAAGACCACCCAATACCAGCATATCACCCTGACCCATTACAAACCCCAGGATGAGGTCCGGCTGTTTCTGAACGGCAACCTCCAGTTCTGCAGCACGGATGAACAGCGCTACCACGAGCCCATGGTCCACCCGGTCATGAACCTGGCGCCCTTAAGGGAACGGGTTCTCATCCTGGGCGGCGGCGACGGCTGCGCCCTGAGGGAAGTCCTGAAATATGACGATGTCCGGGAAGTTCTCCTGGTGGATCTGGACCCTGAAATGACGGATCTGGCCGCCACCCATCCCGTCCTGACCCGGATCAACCAAGACGCCTTCAAAGACGCCCGGGTCGTCACCCTGAAAGGAAACGGCATTTCCCCGGGTATCCGCAAGCGAGTCTATATGGATGTGAACCGCAAAACACATTCCCAGCCCCTTGCCACACAAAAACTGGCCGAGGTCCGGGTCATGAACGTGGATGCGGATAAATTCCTGGGCCATGTCCAGGGATTCTTTGACATCATCCTCGTTGACCTTCCGGACCCGTCCTCGCCGGAACTCACCAAGCTGTATGCACGGGAATTCTATAAAAAGGCAACCCTTCACCTGTCTCAACACGGGTTCATGGTGGTCCAGGCCACCTCTCCCTATCTGGCAAGGGAAAGCTATCTGTGTATCGGGAGGACCATTGAAAGCGCAGGCCTTTCCATCCTTCCCTTTCATGAAAACGTGCCCAGCTTCGGCGACTGGGGATGGTTCATGGCCTTCCACCCCAACCTGAAAAAAGAAAAGATCAGGGAAAGGATCGAGCATCTCTCCATCACCGTCCCCACCCGGTTCATCACACCGGAAGGATTCAGGAGCGAACTGGTATTCGGCAAAGGCGATCTTGAAACCGCGGACCCAAGGATCAACACCATCCTTGACCCGGCCCTCCTCAGCATCTACACCCATGAGTCCTGGCTGCTGGAATAGAAAGCCTGTGTTGTCAACCTCGA
>DZCR01000023.1 GCA_022736495.1 Desulfobacca acetoxidans | reverse complement strand
TGCCCAACTTATTTTGTTACGGGAGAATTTTTATCGATGCGGGTATTGGTAGTAGAGGACGATCAAAAGATCGCTTTATTTGTTATTAAGGGACTGGAGCAGGCGGGATTTGCCGTGGACCATGCCGCCAATGGTGAAGACGGCCTGCATCTGGCCCTGAATGAGCCTTATGATGTCGCGGTCATTGATATCATGTTGCCGAAACGGGACGGGCTGAGTCTGATCGAAGAACTGCGGCGGCAGAAGATCAACACCCCCGTAATAATCCTCAGCGCCAGGCGCTCGGTTGATGACCGGGTTAAGGGCCTGGAGACCGGGGGCGACGATTATCTCACCAAGCCATTTGCCTTTACCGAACTCCTGGCCCGGGTCCAGGCTCTCATCCGTCGGGCCGGCGGCGTGGCTCACTCCACCCGTCTGACGGCTGGAGAACTGATGGTGGACCTGGTTTCCCGGGAAGTGATCAGGGGTGACGTGAAGATCGACCTGCAACCCCGGGAGTTCGCCTTGCTGGAATACCTGATGCGTCACGAGGGCCGGGCGGTTTCCAAGACCATGATCCTGGAGCATATCTGGGACTACAGTTTCGACCCGCAGACCAACGTGGTGGACGTGCTGATATGCCGGTTACGCAATAAAATGGACCGGGATTTCGAACCCAAGATGATTCAGACCATCCGGGGGGTGGGCTATGTTCTTAAAGCCTCTTAGATGGTTCCGCCAGACCCTCAGCTTGCGCCTGACCCTGTGGTATTCGGCCATCTTTGTCATCAGCTCCCTGGTCCTGTTTGTTACCGCCTACCTGTTTCTCGCCGCTTCCCTGCGCCATAAAGACCACGAGACGATCTTAGGAAAAGTCAAAGATTACCAGGCCCAGTACCAGGCGGGGGGCATTATCGCCCTGAGAAACGACCTCAAGTTTCAACAATATGCCGGCAAACGCCATGAATATTTCGTGCGCCTGGCCGGGCCGCACAACCGGACGCTTTTCCTGAGCCTTCCCGATCAATGGGCCGATTTCGACCTGGCCTCCCTGGAAGGCAGTCCCTTCAGCGGGCAATCTTGGATTCATCTCAAGGCCCGGAATGATGACAGCGTCTTGGAGCTTGTCTCTTTGCGGCTCCCCGATGGTGCCATCCTCCAGGTGGGTAAAGACACCGAAAACCGGGAAGAATTCCTGGAAAGCTTTCGCGGCATCTTTCTGGGAGTTATGCTCCCGGTTATCTTCCTGGGCTTTCTGGGCGGTCAATTCCTGGCCTCCCGGGCCTTGCGCCCCATCCGACAGCTTATCCAGACGGTCCAGACCATCACTACCACAGGCGAGATCGAGGCGCGCATGCCGGCTTCCTCCTCGGGGGATGAACTCGGTGAGCTGGCCCGGCTCTTCAACCGCATGCTGGAGAAAATTGAGGCCCTCATCAAGGGTATGAAGGGCACTTTAGACAATGCGGCCCACGATCTGCGCACCCCCTTGGCCCGGATGCGGGGGACTGCCGAGATGGCGTTGCAAGCCCCGGAAGACCCGGAGGCCTGCCGGGAAGCGCTGGGTGATTGCCTGGAAGAGTCCGAGCGGATTCTCACCATGCTTAACACCCTGATGGATATTGCCGAGGCGGAGACGGGCACGCTGCCGCTGAAAAAGGCTCGGGTCAATCTTGCCAGGCTGCTGGAAGACGTTTTAGACCTTTACCGCTATGTCGCCGAAGAAAAGCAGATCACAGTTACCACCGCCTATCCTCCGGAGCTTTGGGTAACTGCCGATGAAAACCGCCTCCGCCAGACGATGGCCAACCTGCTGGATAACGCCCTGAAATATACCCCCCCAGGCGGGCACGTTGAAGTGAAGGCCCGGGAGGCGGATCAGCAGGCGATAGTTGCCTTTCAGGATACGGGAATAGGGATTCCGCCGGAGGACCTGCCCCGGATTTGGGAGCGCCTGTATCGCGGTGACCAAAGCCGGTCGCAGCGGGGCCTGGGCCTGGGACTGAGCCTGGTTCGGGCCATTATCCAGGCGCACGGCGGCCAAGTGTTTGTCACCAGCACTCCCGGCGTCGGCTCAACCTTTGAAATCGCGCTGCCCCAATAATTTCCCGACCCCGATTCCCTCCATCCCCTTCGCGAAAATCAACCTTTCTAATTTGTAATGTTGTGGCAAGGTTCCGGTAATCCTCCTTGATTATGATGAAGTTCAAAGAGGAGGTGAGGAATATGAAAAACAGTGGTTTTTGGAAGGGAGCGAGCCTGGCCCTGGCCCTGCTGTTAGCCGGAGGAGTCGGCAAGGCGGCCTGGGCCGCAGATCAGAAGACCAATGCCCAGGTCCCTACTTACACCTGCAGCATCAAGGTGCCGGAACCGGAGCCTGCCGACCTGTCCACCCTGGCCAAGATCAAGGCTGACCAAGCCATGGCCGCGGCCCAGGCCGCCTTTCCCGGCGTCGCGGTGAGAAAGGTGGAACTGGACAACGAAAACGGTTGCCTGGTGTACAGCGTGGACCTGAGCAACGGCATGGATGTGAAAGTGGACGCGGGCGACGGCCGCGTCCTCTTCCACGAGAAGGCCGGCAAGGAAGAGCGCGAGGACCGTGAGGGCCGCGAAGAAGAAGACTAACCCCTACTTTGCTCCGGGAGATCAAGGAACACCTTGATCTCCCGGAACTTTTTTCCGAGGTTGCCATGTCTGCCATAGAAATTCAGGAGTTAACAAAGAGCTTTGAAGGACAATCGGTGCTGCACGGCGTCTCGCTGGCGGTGAGCCCTGGAGATATTTACGGCTTCCTGGGGCCGAACGGCTCGGGCAAGACCACCACCCTGCGCATTTTGCTGGGGATTATCCTACCGGAGGCGGGCAAGGTTGCGGTACTGGGTCTGGACCCGGCCGCCTCCGGCCCTCAGTTGCGTCGGCGGGTCAACGCCTTGCCGGAATCCCACGGCCTGTACGGCTGGATGTCGGCAACGGCCTACCTGAACTTTTTCGGGGAACTTTACGGCATGCGTTTTAGCGGCGGCGATTACCGCGCCCGCTTGCGCCGGGTGGGTTTGGACCCTGATGATTCGCGCCCTGTCCGGACTTTTTCCCGGGGCATGAAACAGCGCCTGGGCCTCGCCCGGGCCATGATCAACGACCCAGAGGTCCTCTTCCTGGATGAACCCACGAACGGTCTGGACCCGAGAGGCCGCCGGGAGATCCATGATCTCCTCTTGCAGCATAACCAGGTCAGAAACCTGACCATCATGATCTCCACCCATATCTTGGACGACGTGGATCGTCTATGCAACCGCATCGCCATCCTGGACCACGGCCTGGTGCGGTATGAAGGGCCGGTGCGCCCTGAAGCCGGACACCAGTTGCGTTATCGCTTTCATTTAGGGAATGGGGGCATGATTCCTTCACCTTGGAACTTTCCAGGAATTTCTCTGCTTGACCACCGGGATAGTTGGATCACCTGCACGATTGAGGGCAGGTCGCCGACTGAGGCGATTAAGGCCCTGATCACGGCTGGTCTCCCCATTGTCGAGGCCGCGGCGGTCACCGGCGGCCTGGAGGACCTCTACCTGGACCATACCACGGGAGGCGCGTTATGAACCCAGGGCTGATTTTGGTTAAGCGTGAATTGCAGGAAGACTTCAAAGCCAGCCGGGGCGCGGTTTTCTTGGTGATAGCCACCCTGGTGTTGAGCGTCTTTGCCGTCTTACTGGTTAGCAATACCGAACTGAGCCTGTTGGACAATGCCCAGGCCGTCTATATGATGGCCGGCATCATCATCGCCTTGGCGGCGCTGGTGGCGGTGATCCGGGGCAGCGACGGGTTTGCCGGAGAGCGGGATCGGCAGACCCTGGAGCCGCTGCTGCTGGCGCCCATTAACGGCCCCGGGCTAGCCGCGGCCAAGCTGGGCGGCATTGTTTTTTCCTGGCTCACTCTCTTTACTCTGGCGATTCCTTATCTTTGGGCGGTGGGGAGCACTGGGCAAAACCTCTTTGCCGCGATACTGTATCTGTTCCTGGCCGGAACCTTGATCGTCCTGTTTTTCGGCGGCGCGGCCCTGGCCCTGTCCGCCCGCATGAAGACCTTCAAAGGCGTGCTGTCTCTGGGACTGACCGTGCTCCTGCTTTTGGGCAGTCCGGTGCTCCTCGGGCCGTCCCTCCGGCAGAGCGCCGTGGGGCGGATACTGGACCTGGCCAATCCCCTGGCGGGCGCCTTGAATACCCTGGACAGCGTCATCATCGATAGCCAGGGGCTGTCCTGGCAACTTCTCCGCCTGGCCGTCATGGTGGGTTATGCGTTGGCGGTCCTGTGGTGGTTATATACGGGCACCAGGAGGCTTGGACCATGAATGTGTTGCGTTTAAAAGGGCTGACCCTCATCATTGTATTGGCGAGCGCGTGGTTGACCGCCGGCACAATGGCCGCCTCAGCCGGAGTGGGTCCGGATCTCCGGGTGTCATTGCAGGCGCCGGCAGGCGCCTTGAAGATGGGCGACACGCCCAATTTTCTCGGGGCGGTTACGAATCTCGGTCCCCAACCGGTTCAGGGGCTGGTGGTTTATCTCTCCCTGGTTTCCCTGGCGCCCGGCCACGAGCATCCGGTGGACCTGGAAGACTGGTCGGCCCAGAAAGCGGTGCGCCTCGACCGACTGAATCCAGGCGCCACGGATTGCCGCAATTGGGGCATGCGCCTTATCGCCGCAGGCAAGTACGGGGTGGCCCTCACCGTGATGGACCCCAGGGAGAACCGGCCCATTGTCAGCGATCTGGTACCCTTTGAGATTCAGCCCAAGGCGACGCTTGTTGCCGGGCGGGTGCTGCCGGTGGCTCTAGGTGAGCCTGCGTTCATATTGCTTCTTTTCTTGGGGATGGTTTTTTATAGGGCTCGTTATTATCATAAACAAAAACCGGGAGAATTGGGCGGAGATGATGCAGATAGTTAAAATGGCGGAATTGTCCCAAGCACCTTTGCCTAAGGCACAGCTCAATAATCGGCCGGTGCTATGCTCGGGTTGATCCTGTTCCTGACCCTGACGCTCACCGGCTGCGCCACCTATCACCCCCTGCCCCTGGATAAGGCCGCGGTGGACCGGGCCTTAGCGCCGCCGGCCCTGGAAACGGTTGCCCTTCAGGCCGCGCAGATCCAACATCCCCTGCTGCGGCCGCTGAACTTCGATCTGCGGGACGGGCTTTCACCGGATGAAGCGACGGTTCTGGCCGTGATCGCCAACCCTCAGCTAAGGGCGTTGCGGGACCAAAAGGGGGTGGCCCAGGCCCAACTTATCCAGGCGGGGATTCTGCCCAACCCTCAACTCTCCTACAGTCTCGACCTGCCCATGGCCGGGGCCACCCAGGGGACGGTCAAGGCCTACGGCCTGGGATTGAGTTGGGACATTGTCTCTCTTCTGACCCGAAACGCAAACATGGCCGCGGCGCGGAACCAGGCCCAGGCGGTGGACCTGGAGGTGGCCTGGCAAGAATGGCAGGTGGCCCAGGCGGCGCGGCTCCAGGTTTACCGGCTGGCATTCCTGGACCAGCAACTGGCTGTGGCTAAAGGCGAAGAAAGGGGTTTGCAGGACAACCTCGCCACCGTCAAGCGCGCCCTGGACCTGGGATATGTCACCATCATCAATCTGGCCGCAGCCCAGGCTTCGCTGCAAAAGGTCCATCTCCAGGTGTTGACCATCGAACAGCAGCGGGAGCAGGAACGTCTGGCCCTGAACCAGGCCCTGGGTCTGCCTCCGGAGCAGCGCCTCACCCTATCGGCGCATTTGGAACCCCTTTCACCCCAGAGGCTGTCCTCCCTTAAAGAAATCACCCAGGATTTAGAGGCCCGGCGCCTGGATCTCCTGGCCCTTAAAATGGGGTATCAGAGTCAGGAGGAGCGCCTGCGGGCGGCGATTCTGTCCCAGGTGCCCAAAATCAATATCGGTTTTGCCCATGCCAGCGACACCACCCATGTCATTACCACAGGCTTTGCAGTGACCATCGATCTGCCCATTTTTAATCGCAACCAGGGACGCGTTGCCATTGAGACTGCAACCCGGAAGAAACTTTTCGATGAATATATCAGCCGCCTTTTCACCGCCCGGGCTGACGTGGCGCGGCTTCTTGCCGATATGGCCTCCTTAAGCCAACAGATCAAAACCACGGAAAAATCCATTCCTACCTTGAGCAACCTGGTGCAGACTTACTACCACGCCTTATTGGAAGGCAACGCCGATGTGATCAGCTACTACAATGCCCGGGATGAGCTGATCGCCCGGCAGTTTGAGCTACTCACCCTGAAGCGCAACTTGGCGGACCAGACCATAGCCCTGGAAATCGCCGCCGGCGAATATCTGGGGAGCGGAGAAAGGGGGACATCACCCAAATGAGACGGGGGCAAAGTATCGCTGTTATCCTCATCCTCGTGGTCATCCTGGCAGTCGCGGTGTGGCGATTGCGTCATTCGGAGGTGGCAAAGACCTCCGGCGAGATGCCGGGACCGGTGGCCCAGGTGCAGACCGCCCCCATCAGACAGGGGGTGCTGACCGAACAGATTACCGCCTATGGCTTGGTCACCCCTGCGCCGGGGGCCTTACAGGCCGTCTCGGTGCCGTTCGAGAGCCAGGTGATGCAAATCATGGTCAGCAATGGCCAAAAAGTTGCCAAGGGCAATGATCTCCTGGAGATCAAGCCCAGCCCCGATACTACTCTCCATCTGGAGCAGGCCGTTCAGGCCTTGGATCTGGCCAGGCAAAGCCGCCAATTTGTGGAACGGAAATTCGAACTCAAGCTGGCCACCAATGACCAGGTGCTCCAGGCCAAGCAAGCTCTGCAACAGGCCCAACTGCGCCTGGAGAGTATGAAAAAACGGGGGGTCGGAGCTCCCCGAATAATTCATGCCGATGTGGGTGGGTTGATTAACAAAGTTTTCGTTCAGGAAGGGGCCATAGTTCCGGCCGGCAACCCCTTGCTGGAAGTCGTGGCGCAAAATCGACTGGAAGTGCGCCTGGGCGTCGAGCCTGACGAGATCAACCGGGTGACCCCCAATCAGCCGGTGTCATTGACCAGGGTGAACGTCCCTAAGGCCCAGCCGGTTACCGGCCATATCCGCAAGATCTCCTATGGCCTCGACCCCGCCACGCGGCTCGTGGATGTGTTTGTAACCCTTCCGGCTTCGGCTAATTTTTTGCTGGGCGAATCCACTTCCGGGGAAATCACCGTGGCGTCGGTTCAGGGTCTTATCGTGCCCCACTCGGCGGTCCTGCCTGAAGGCCAGGGCTACAGCCTGTTCACCATAAAAGAAAACCTGGCTGTGAATCACTTGGTTCAGGTAGGCCTGCGCAACGATAAGGAAGTGGAAATTAAGGGCGCGGGCTTGCAGGCCGGAGAACCGGTGGTGGTGCTGGGCAATTATGAACTCAAAAACGGTATGGCCGTAAAAGTCGAGGCCGCGCCATGACGGTAACCGAGTGGATTCAGGCCCACCGCCGCTCCATCCTCTTCCTCATGGCAGTAATGGCCGCGGCCGGGCTGGTCAGCAGTTTCAGCCTACCGGCAGCCCTTTTCCCCCATACCAACTTTCCCCGGATCGAAGTCAGCCTGGACGCCGGCGACCGGCCCGCCGAACGGATGGCCATTGAGGTCACTTACCCGGTGGAGGAGGCTATCCGCTCCGTTCCCGGCGTGCTCGATATCCGTTCCACCACCAGCCGGGGCAGCGCCGACATCTCGGTTAATTTCGATTGGGGCCAGGACATGGTAGCCGCCATGCTCCAGGTGGAGTCGGCCATTAATCAGGTCCGCGCCGCGCTGCCGGCCGGTACCGCCTTCCGGGTGCGGCGCATGCAACCCAATGTCTTCCCGGTGCTCGCCTACAGTCTGACTTCGAACACCCATTCATTAGTGGAATTGCGGGACATCGCCCTCTATCAACTGCGGCCTCTGCTCTCCGCGGTCCCCGGAGTGGCCCGGGTGGGGGTGGTGGGCGGCGCGCAGGCGGAATACCAGGTGGTGGTCAATCCGGCCCGCTTGGCCAGCTATCATCTCTCCCTGGACGAAGTCGCCCGGGCCGTTTCCGCCGCCAATATCATTACTGCGGTGGGCCGGTTGGAAGACCACTACAAACTCTTCCTGGTGGTCTCCGATACGCGCTTCCATACGCTGAAGCAAATTGGGCAAACTATCCTGCGCTCAGGGAAAGACGGCCTGGTGCGTCTGGAGGATATTGCCCAAGTCACTGCGGCCACGGCCCCCCAGTGGACCCGGGTCACCGCTGACGGCCGCGACGCCGTGATCTTCCAGGTCTACCAGCAGCCTGGCGGCAACACCGTACAGATCGCCCGGAACATTAAGAAGGAACTCGCCGGGTTCCGCGCTCACCTGCCCGGGGGCATCACCATCGCCAACTGGTACGATCAGAGCCAGTTGATCCTGGCGTCCGTGGCCAGCGTCCGGGACGCCATTCTCATCGGCGTGCTCTGTGCGGTGCTGATTTTATGGCTGTTCCTGCGCAACGTCCGCATGACCTTTATTGCCGCGGTCATCGTACCCTGCGTCCTGGGAGCCACCATCCTGCTCCTCTACGTGCTGCATATGAGCTTTAACATCATGACCCTGGGGGGCATGGCCGCGGCGGTGGGGCTTATCATTGACGATATGATCGTCATGGAAGAGCAGATTGTCCGGAGAATGCGTGAGGCAGCTACTCACCATAGCTTAAGCGTAATGGCGGCCATGCGGGAATTTTTCCAGCCCCTGTCGGGGTCGTCCGCGGCCACCATCATTATCTTCACCCCTATGGCCTTCCTCTCCGGGGTCACCGGCGCGTTTTTCAAATCCCTGTCCCTGACCATGGCTGCCAGCCTGATTATCTCGTTCCTGATGGCCTGGCTGGCGGTGCCGCTCCTGGCCGCGCACCTGCTCCGAGCCGCGGACGCCCAACAGGAGGAAGGGGGCGCCTGGACCCTGCGTTGCCACCTCGCCTATGACGCAATTATGCGCCGACTTCTGAGAAGTCACTGGCTGATCCTGTTGGGCATTGTCCCTTTGCTGGCCCTGGGCTGGCTGGCCTATCAGCACCTGGGTTCCGGTTTTATGCCCAAAATGGATGAAGGGGGCTTTATCATCGATTATCATGCCCCCCCAGGCACCTCCCTGACGGAGACCGACCGCCTGGTGCGCCAGGTGGAGGCGATTCTACAGAAAATCCCGGAAGTGGACACCTATTCCCGCCGCACCGGCTTGGGGTTAGGTGGTTTCCTCAACGAAGCCAATGAAGGCGATTTCTTTGTCCGCCTCAGACCTTTCCCCCGCAAACCTATCGAGACCGTAATGGGCGAGGTACGCCGCCGCATCGAACACGCAGTGCCCGGCTTGTATGTGGAAATGGCCCAACTGATGGAAGACCTGATCGGCGATCTCACCGCGGTGCCCCAGCCCATCGAGATTAAAATCTTTTCAGATAATGCCCCAATGTTGCAGAAATTGGCCCCCCAGGTAGCTGCGGCCATCGGCAAGATCCCGGGAGTGGTGGACGTCAGGGACGGTATCGTGCTGGCGGGAGACGCCTTGGATATCCGGGTGAATCGGGATAAGGCTTCGCTAGAAGGCGTCAACCCCGATGAGGTCACTCGCATGGTGGCCAACTTCATGACCGGCGTGGTCACCACCCAGATTCAGCAAGGCCCGAAAATGCTGGGCGTCCGCGTCTGGACGCCCCCGGAAAACCGTCGCACCATCCGGGACTTGGAGCATCTGCGCCTGCGGGCCGCCGACGGGCATCTGTTCCCCCTCAAGCGCATCGCCCAACTCACGGTGATCACCGGGCAGCCCCAGATCATGCGGGACAACCTGAAGCGCATGGTGGCGGTCACCGGGCGCATCAGCGGCCGGGACATGGGTTCGGTCCTCCGCGACGTCCAAGCCGTTCTTGACCAGCCTGGCCTGTTGCCTGCCGGGGTCTATTACCGCCTGGGCGGTCTTTATGCCCAGCAGCAGATCGCCTTTGCCGGGCTGGTGGTGGTATTTTTGGCCGCAGTCGTCCTGGTCTTCGCCTTGCTGCTGTTTCTGTATGAACGGTTCCTCGGCGCCCTCGCCATCCTCAGCACCGCACTCCTGTCTCTCAGCGCCGTGTTTATCGGCCTCTGGCTCACCGGGACGGAACTGAACATTTCCTCCATGATGGGCCTGACCATGATCGTGGGGATCGTCACCGAGGTGGCCATCTTTTATTTTTCCGAATACCAGGCCTTGCCTGGCGATCTGGAGCGCCCCCACGCTCTGATTTTAGCGGGGAAAAACCGGATGCGGCCCATCGCCATGTCTACCCTGGCGGCCATCCTGGCCCTAATGCCTCTGGCCCTGGGGATCGGCCAAGGCGCGGCCATGCAACAACCCCTGGCCATTGCTATCATCTCTGGGTTATGCTTACAATTGCCGCTGGTTTTGATCGTATTGCCCGTCTTGGTGGTGAGTCTTGGTAAACGAGTTTAAACTCCTAAAGATTACATGATATCTGCGATCACTGGGGTATTACCCTGAAGCACCACTATGCCGCTTCCGACGCCGAGGCCTGGCCCCTGATAGTTATCGCGGCGCACCGGGGTACCGCGGTGGGTACGTTATAAGCACTCTGTCATAGAAGGCGCCTTTAACATACATGGCGAGAGTCCCTCCTGCCAACAGCCGGAATTATGAGCCAGTATGAGGAGACGATGGAGTATGGTTTGTCGGCTTTTTTTCTGACTTTTTCCCGGCGGCCCTCTTGGCCAAACCCTTCTCTTCAGCTATGGGGACTCTCGTGATGTAATGCATGATGAATTCGAAACTGGGAAACCGGCGCGGCAGACGCAGCATATTGAAATACATCACCCCGATGGAAAGGCGGTCTAACCAGGAAGAGAGGGGCCAGCCGATGTACACCACCACGCGGCGCTGAGGAAATTCGGATTCTACCAGCTGCAAGACGCCGACTATCTCTTGAAACAGGCTCAGTTTGGAAAGGGGAAAACGAAAATGATTGGGGGTGACCTTGGGGGGAATGCCAGCCAGGGGAGAGTAAAAGGTTATATAAACGCTGTTCTTTTCACTGACCCCCTGCTCTTTACTTTCCAAGCCGGGGGCCCTTTCTTCCATCCCATATTTCGGCTCTTTCGCCCGGCGGAAAAAGATATACACCGCGCGGGTTCTGCATTCCGCCAGATATTCGACCATCTTCTCGGCGGCATCGGCCTTGGCGATCGCCTTGATTTCCGGAGCCCGCCGCCGGGCGACCAGAAAGCCGGCAATCAGCACCAGGGTGGTGACTGTGACCCATAACAAGATGCCCTGTGTCTTCACTGCCGCTAGGAAGCCAAAGCAGCTTACCAGAATGATCCACAGGATGAGGGTGCCGAGACGGCTGTTATGATATTTAATCTCGGTCGTACCCATGGAATAACGGTAAATGAGCAGTGAGCCCATGTTAATGCAAAAGCTGGCCACCAGGCCGATGGCATACATGTCCGCCAAGATGGACTGCTGGGCGCCGGTGATGAGAATGATGGCCGAGAAGAAGGTGGCGTTCAACAGATGAACCCGATACAGGGAGTCACGGCGATTGAGGGCAATGAGCCAATTTAATCTATATCGCCGGGCCAGCCGTTCCAAAAGTTCGCTGGAGGCCACAAACGCGGTATTGACCGCCATCGTCAGGGTGAAGGCGGCCACTGCGGCCACCAGGACCCCGAAGGCCGGACCATTCAAGATGGTGGCATAATGAGGGATGAGGTCCGTTTCATGCCGGCCAATATCAATGGGCGCGGTTAATGCCAGGGCCGCGATGACGGGCGTTGCTATCCCCACGGTGAGGGCCAGAAACCAATAAGCTTTTTGGATTTCCCGCCATTCGCGCACCAGGCCCGAGGTCTGGATCACCGATTCAATCCCGGAATAAGCCAGGATGCAGTAGGCAATGTGGGAGACGAAGGTGCCGTATTGCGTCAGCCAGGACCCCTGCTCCAGTTCACCAGCGGCGCTGGAAAACGAAATTTTAAGACGGGCCCAAGAACCGAACCTCCCAAAGTCTACCAGGCCTGAAACAATCAGGCTCAAGACGACGAAGCTGGCCACAACGAAAATCCCGAAGGTAAAGCGGGCATTCTCTCTGATGCCGGCGATGTTCAGCCCGGCGATAAACCAGAGAATCCCCAGGGGCAGGAACATCGTGAGATTGGGGGACTGGGAGTAAGGCGTGAAGGAGATGGCATTGCCCACCGCACTCACCGAAGAAAGACAGGCGGTAAGGGCGTAATCCACCATAATGGAGGCTACGGCCACAAAGGAGACCAGCGGCCCCAGGACAAAGTAAGAAAAAGAATAAACCCCGCCGCCGATGATATTGTGGTGCTCCAGGATTTCGGCGATCTCGGTGAACCTGGTGGACATGAACCGCATCAGCAGGCTGGTTAAAGCGATGAAGACTAGGGCGCTGCTGCCGATGAAGCGGTGAGCTTCGGCCGGCGCATAAAAGACGGACGTAAACTCATCCATCAAGGTGATCACCCCTATGGCCAGCCAGGTCAACCACCACCGTCGCTTCTGACGAAAAGCCAGGAGTTCCCGTCGGGTCAAAAGAAAGATAAAGACGCCCAACAAAGATAGATTGAGCGCGACGAGGGCAATGATTTTCATCTCTCTCCCGCTAGATTGAATTATTTATGTAATTGATAAATGGCCTCTTGATTCTGCTCAGCAGTTTTTGCCATAAGTTCATTTCGAGTAATAGTGTTCGTTGATGCACAGACGTTGAGTAACCGAAGGAAAGATTGACGTTCCCAAAACGGCGATTAAATCGGTAGCACACTTCGGTCAGGTATCGTTGGAGATGCTTTTCCGATACCACACGGTGCGGGCCAGATATCACTGCTTTGGCATTGGGGCAACTTTCACTTTGGAATTTCCTCAGCAACCTTAAGGTCCCAGTTAATTTTTCCCTCCTCTCAACATTCTTAAATCTGCATTGCTCTTTGGTCCCTACCGATTCGGGGAGAAGGCGCGGGGCTTTAACCTCTGCCCTACCGACTTGAAGTTCTGCTCAGGTATCGTCCTGCTGAGCGCGTGTCGAGTGCGCGGGGAATCTCACCCCCACGCCCTCCCAGAACCGGACGTGAATCTCTCGACTCATCCGGCTCCCATCGATCAGCCGCGACACGGCTTTGACTTACTCAATAGCTCCTCCCATCGCTGGTTGACCATCAGGTAAGGCTGATCGACACAACCACTTCGCTCCATCCCCATTACGGGATTCCCCGCTACTACGGGTTGTTCCGCCACTGTGCCCCGCATCGGTACTCTCGCCCCATGTTCCACAATGATCCTTCGCCGGAAAAATTCCAGATTTGATCTGAATAGCGAATTGACCTTTTGTGGGGGGATTCCAATAATTATTTTTTGTCTGATGATATTATGCCCTTATGGAGATATTTTCTGGTCAAATCTTGACCATGACACTTGAGGCAAAGGTGAGCGACCGTCCCGCCTCTTTCCCCTTTTCCCCCTTATTTATCCCGGGCTTGGACATCACAGACCATCACCACCAGGTCGCTGCTCTGGCCGGCCGGGTCCTTGACCAGGTCTTCGAACACGGCCTTGACCGAAAACCCCGCCTTTTTGAACACGGCAATAGCTCCCAGCGCCTGGAGGTGAACTTCGGCCACCAGCTTTTCCAGGCCGAATTCCCCGGCCAGTTCGACGATTTCGTTAATCAGAAGGGTGCCCAAGCCCCGGTTTTGGTAGTCTCTGGTCACCACTACGCGTACGTTGCCCAGATGGCGCTTCCATCCTACCTTGCGCATGTGCAGGGAAGCGTCCCCCACGATCCGGCCTTCGGCCTCCGCCAACAGGGGAAAGACCCGGTTGTAGTCGATGTGATTCACCCAATGATCGATCACGGCCGAGTCCCGCACGTCATTGCGCAGGAAGCTCAATTCCTTGGCATCGAGACCTCGGAAGAATTCCAAGAGTTTCTCCCGATCCTCCTGGACCATGGGCCGCAGGATCACCCGGCTGCCGTCTTTCAACACCCCCTCTTTGTGGTATACCATGTTCTCGCTCCTTAGCCGTTAGCAGTTAGCAGTTAAATAGCAATTAGCAATTATTAGTCAGTCCAGGGCTAATACAGAATTGACCTATATAAAAAGACTTCAAAGGTAGCCGTATGGTTTGGTCCAGGCAGGCTGAAGTCTGAGGCTGCGACAGTAGCTTATTAAAAATAACCATAGTGCGTTGTAGCTCCAAAGCCAGGAACGCTGACCAGGCAATTTCGGCTAACTGCTAACCGCTAACCGCTAACTGCTCCCTCACGCCCCCAGGGCCAGGCGCTCAGCCAGAAAGGCCGGCAGCCCGGCGGCCAGGATGCGGCGTTGGGCCCCGGCGATATCATAAGGGACCGACTTGAAATGAATGCTCAACTCCTCATCGTCGAAAATGGCGTAGGCCGCTTCCGGGTTGCCGTCCCGGGGCTGGCCCACGCTGCCGGGATTGATGAGATAGTGCTCCTCTGGGGATAAGATTATTTTGGCAGGCGAGATCGGGCGCACAGCGACCTTGCCCCGAATATCCCGGTACCACAAGGCCCGCCGGTGGGTATGGCCGAAAAAGCACACCCGGATGTGCGGGTGACTGAGCAAATGCTTCAAGACCTGTTTGCCCTGGAAGTGATAAGCAATATAGGTGTCCGGGCTGGCGGGGGTGCCATGACAGGCCAGAAACGAGCCCGGCTGTTCCCGCAGCAAGGGCAAGCCCTGGAGAAATTTTAGAAATTCCGGACGGATCTGCTCCCTGGACCACATCAAGGCCTGGTGAGCGATGATATTAAAATGTTGGGCCCGTTCAGAATCGAACAAGGCCAGGTCATGGTTGCCCGCCAGACTCCACACCTTCCGGGTCTTGAGCAACTCCAGGCATTCATTGGGACTGGCATTATAGCCCACGAGGTCGCCCAGGTTCAAGATGACCTCTACCCTTTCGGCGTCGATCCGGGTCAGCACGCGGTCCAGGGCTTCCAAGTTACTGTGTATATCGGCAATGATGGCCAAGCGCATGATAAGTCTTCGGTTTTCAGTTTCAGTGTCCAGTAACGTCCAGCGCCTTACCCCAGGCCCCTGCATTTACTGACATCGATATTTTTGCTTAAATCAAAAGATATTCAAACATTTTTTTGATTTATCAGACCTCGCCCCCTGGCTTTGGGGATCAGCGAGAAACTCACCGAAAACTGTCCTCATTGACTTTTCCAGGGATTTTGTTACGTTTTGGCCACATGGAACCTGGCGATATTGTCGAATTCTTCGAAGAAAAGCGCATCTTCTGCGCCGTCGTCCTAGACCTGAAGGGCGAGCGGCTCCAGGTGCTGAGCCAGTCCAGCCGCGAGATTACCCTGGCCCCCAAGCGCATCCTCCATGCCGGCCCCCGCCTAGCCATCGCCACCCTGTCCCGCCAGGAGATGTTGAACCGCCTGGAAGATATCGCCAGGACGCGCGAGGCTCTCAAAGCCGACATCAATCTGGAAGAACTGTGGGAGCTTTTGGCCGCCGAAGACCAAGTCATATCGGTGACGGAGATGGCCGACCTGTGGTTTGGCCGGTCCGACCCGGACCGCGTGGCTGCCATGGGGCGGAGCCTCAGGGACGACCGGTTTCTCTTTAAGCTGAAAGACGGTCTGGTGATTCCCAACCCCCCAGAAGTAGTAGAACTTCTGAAGGAACAGCTTTGCCGGGAATTGGCGCGGCGCCAGGAGGCCGAAGAGATCGGCGCCTGGCTGAAAGCGGTTTTGGAAGGCCAGGCCAGGGGGGCCGGCCTCTGGAAAGACCGGGTTGTCGGACTCTTGCGCCAGATGGCCCTGTGGGGGGCCGAGGCCCCGGATTATCTCGAGGGCAAGGGCTTATTGGACAAAGCCCGGCTCAACCCGGCGGAGGCCCCGTTTCGCCTGCTGGTGCGGCTGGGGGTCTTTCAGGAAGATGAAGACCTGGATCTCCACCGGCTGGAAGTCCCCTTGGAATTCTCCCCGGAGGCCCTGGCCCTGGCCCGGCAGGTGGCCCAGACCTCGCCTCCCGATCTTTATGCGGCCCAGCGGCGGGACCTGACCAGCCTGGCGATCATTACCATTGACGGGGAGCGCACCCGGGATTTCGACGACGCCTTGAGCCTGGAAGCAGTGGCGGACGGCTGGCGCCTGGGAATTCACATTGCCGACGTTTCGGCCCACGTGACGCCCCGAACTCCTCTGGACCTGGAGGCGCAGGCCCGGGGAACCTCCATCTACCTGCCGGAGCGGCGGTTGCCGATGCTGCCGGAGGAACTCTCGGAAGACACCGTCAGCCTGCTGGTCCACCAGGAGCGCCTGGCCTTAAGCTTTCTGGTGACTCTGACTCCGGACGCGGAGCTCAAAGACTGGGAGATTGTCCCCAGCCTTATTAAGGTGCAGCGGCGCCTGACCTATCATGAAGTGGATGATCTCCTGACCCAGGATCAGCAGTTGATCACGCTGTCCCATCTGTCCCACCGGCTCAAGGAACGGCGTTTGGCCCGGGGCGGCTATGAGCTGAAGTTGCCCGAGGTCTGGGTTACTTTTACACCCCAGGGCGAGACCCAGATGGTGGTGGAAGACCAGGAGACCTTAAGCCACCAGCTGGTGGCCGAAGCCATGGTGCTGGCCAACTCCCTGGCCGCCCAGTTCCTGGCGGATCAAGGCATTGCCGCCCTCTACCGCGGCCAACCCGACCCCCGGGAGCCCATCAAACCCGTTGGGGACAAAGGCCGGCTGGAACTCTGGCAGGACCGGCGCCGTCTGAGCCGGGTAGTCATGGACCTGACGCCTTCGCCCCACTGGGGTCTGGGGCTGCCCTGCTATACCTTTGCCACCTCTCCCATCCGCCGTTACCTGGATCTGGTGATCCACCGCCAGCTCCTGGCGGTGGTCAGCGGCCACCCGCCCATCTATACCCCGGCTGATTTGGAGCAGATCTTGACCACCATCGAGCCGGCCATGCGGCGGGCCGGGCTGTTGAAAACCCGGCGTCTCCGTTACTGGCTCCTGAAGCACCTGTCCACCCGGGTTGGGCAAAAGCTGGAGGCCCTGGTGCTGGACAGCCTGCCGCACCGCTACCGCCTGATGTTGCCGGATATTTTGCTGGAACTCTTTATGGCGGCCCCGGCCAGCGTGAAGCTATCCCCGGGAGATACCGTGCTGGTCCGCCTGGACCGCGTCAATCCTCGGGAAGATCAGATCAAGGTTTCGTTGGCTTAGCCGAATTTATTCCCCGCCAGCAATCTGCTTGCCCGGGTCAGCCATGATTTGCTATGATGGGAAAAATTCAATGCCTTTTAATCGCTCAAAACCGTGAAAAAAAAGAAAGCTATCAGCGAGAAGGCCCAGCCGCTCTCCTACCGGCAGTATGAAGTGCTGATCTTTATTACCGGGGCGATCACCCTGTCACTGGAAGTTCTCTCCTCGAGGATTATGACCCCGTATTTTGGCGTCAGTCTTTATATCTGGGCCGGGATTCTCTCCATCACCCTGATTTTTTTGGCCCTGGGTTACCGGCTTGGGGGGCAGAT
Organism: Desulfobacca acetoxidans; assembly: GCA_022736495.1. The sequence goes on along the minus strand of DZCR01000023.1, from coordinate 11,002 downwards.
TTCCCAGCGCCGGGACAAAAACGGCTTGCAGCAAATTTTACTGGCTGCGCCGCTGTGGGCCGCGCTCTATATCGTTATCGCCACGGCAATTTACCCTGTCGTGTTTCCTCGGCTGGCGACCATAAATCTGGTTATGGCCAGCTTTCTGGGCGGCACCCTCCTGCTGGCCGTGCCGTTGGTCGTGCTTTCTGCCATGAACCCTCTGCTTATTGCGCTCGATCGCGATGCCAGAGCCTCCGGCGATGGCGGCGCCGGCCGGATATTTTTTATCAGCACGGTGGGGTCGGTGGCGGGGGTATTGCTGACCGCGTTTCTCCTGATCCCCAATTTGACCAACTTTCGCGCCCTGCTCTGGATGAGCCTGGGGTTGGGGCTCGTGGTGGGGGGGATGGCCTTGCTCAACCGGGAGATTCCCGGGGGCCATAAAAAACGCCTGGTCGGAGGTGGGGTGATCGTCTTGCTGTTGAGCGGCGGTTTGCTGATGGCGCAGCCCGCCTATTTAAAATTGCTCGCCAGTATGAGCGATATCGGCAAAGGTTTTAAGGTCTTGGCCGAATACAGTTCGGTGTTTGGCAACATCAAGGTTTTGGCCGTGATTCCTGAAGGCGAAGGGAGAAAACCTGCTATAGCCTACCTTCAGGACGGCATCATCCAAAATATGGTAACTGAAGACGGCGTGGTCTTGGACCACACCGAATTCATGGTCCGCCTGGCAGACGCCTATGCGCCCTCGGCCAAGAATGCTTTGGTTCTGGGAGTAGCGGCCGGGCTCATCCCCCGCTATCTGCACCACAAGGGGCTGGACGTTACCGCGGTGGAAATTAATCCCAACTCTTTACAGGCGGCTATGGAGTTTTTTAACTTCGATCCCCGGGGTATCAAAGTTCATATCGAGGACGCCCGGACCTTTGTTCGCCGCCACCGCCAAGGGTATGATTTGGTGGTCACGGACCTTTTTCAGGGGGATTGCACCCCGGATTATCTGCTGACCGTGGAGTTTTTCCGGGAAGTGCGGACCTGTTTGCGGCCCGGCGGGGTTGTGATTATCAATACCTATTTCGATCCAAATAATGATAGTGCCAACGAATCCATTTTGGCCACCGTCAGCGCCGCATTTCCTTATGTCCTGGAACTGCGCTCCCCCCCCTCTACCGGCCTGGTGAGCAGCGCCTGCATGGTGGCGGCCAATGAACCTCTGACCCCGGAAGTGGCGATCAAATTGGCCGATCGGGCCAACATGTCCGCCAAGGATTACGAAACCCTGATGGGCGCCCGTTTGGTGGACCGCACCCGTTTGAAAGACCCTCGCCCGATAACCGACGATCACAATATCTTTTCCCTGTTGTTCGCCGGGAGTCAACTCCGGTACCGCAGCCAATTCAACAAACTGCCGCCCAATCTTTTGGTTAATTAAGGAATCTCTGCTGCGGAAGAATAGGGACGAGGTTCGCGATGCCCCTGGGATATGAGCTATTACACTCCATTGCAAAACTTAAGTATTGTCATTCTGAGCGCAGCGAAGAATCTCGGTTTTTCGATAGGCTGAGATGCTTTACTCCCTTCGGATGACAGAAAAAACCGGTCTGAAATGGCGTGCCGCCCTATCGTCCGGTCCGGGCCTGGCAGAGCATAAACGCTACTAACTTCGCCATGGCGGCTTTGGTGAGGTGAATGACCATGTCGGTGGTCTGGCAGGGAACCCGCCGGGTTTTGAAATTGCCCAGGATCGCCAGTTCCACGGCCTCACCGCGCCTAACGGCCGTCAGGGTGGGTTCTTCGGCGAAGACAAAGAGGTTTTGACCCGGCAGGTGGCAGGCGGCCAAAAGGGCGTCTTCTTCCAGGTCCGGGGCCGTGGGCGGGGCTAGGGGAAGCTGATGCAGGCCGGCAAATTCTTCCAGGGCGCGGATGAGATCGGCGCCCGGGGTCAGGGAGATGTCCAGACGGCAGCCGGAGTCCGCCGGGGGGTTGGCCATTGCGACCACTTCCGGGTCGCTCACTTTAAGGACGAACGTGCCGCCATGCTCGTCCCACATGATGGGTGCCGGGGTTTTCAGTTCCAGCCTGATCCCCGGATCGGCAAAGCTGGCCTGAAATCGGTTGCAGGGTATCAACATGGCAGCCTCGTGGGGGGTAGCTCAACAAAATGCAAGAAGACCTAAAGGGCCTTGCTTCTTAGGGGCATGGCGGCGCCATACCCCTAAAGTAAGACGATTGTACCTGGATTGCCGCCGATGGCCAGCAAAATTTCGCAGGGCCGCGTTTTTCCCAAACTGAGCGCCTGTGCTGAAAAAGCGCCTTCATCCAAAGAATTCCTGCGGGTGAGGCCGGTTCGGTCTTGACCCTTAACCGTATAAACCTTAATATTTATAATAGAAACTATTTGTCGAAATCACCTTAATGGGAGAAGGATATGGCTTCTTATTCCCCGATAGTTCTGGACCACTTTAAGAATCCCCGCAATGTGGGAGAAATCCTGCAGGCCGATGGGGTGGGCGAAGTCGGCAACCCCGTGTGCGGGGACATGATGAATGTGTTTATCAAGGTCGAAAATGACAAAATCGTTGACGTCAAGTTTAAGACGTTTGGCTGTGGCGCGGCCATCGCGGTTTCCAGCATGATCACGGAAATGGCCAAGGGCAAAACCCTGCAAGAGGCTATGAAGATCACCAACGCGGATGTGGCCGAGGCCCTGGGGGGGCTGCCGCCCAACAAGCTGCACTGTTCCAACCTGGGGGCCGATGCCCTGCACTCCGCCATCAAGAATTACCTGGACCGCAAGGCCGGAAAGGTGGTAGACAGCGACCTGGACAAAGAGCCGCATCACAAGCAGAAAGGCGAAGGTTGCTATTGTCCCTATTGCGAAAAGAAGGTGGAGGAAGACTCCCCCATGTGCATCTTCTGCGGCAAGGAAATCCCTCATGAGCATGACCACTGATACCCCGGCTCGAAAGATGAGGATACTGTCATGGGCGTAATCTATCTCGACCATCTTGCGGCCACCCCCCTTCTCCCCGCGGTGAAGGAGGCCATGATCAATTATATCGAAACCGTGTTCGGCAACCCATCCAGCGATAACCAGGTGGGGCAGCCGGCGGCCGCAGCCCTGGAGAAGGCCCGGGGCCAGGTGGCGGCTTTGATCAACGCCGATCCTAAAGAGGTGGTGTTCGGTTCCGGCGGGACTGAGTCCGTCAATCACGCCATCAAGGGGATCGCCATCGGGCTGCGGGAAAAGGGCCGTCACATTATCACCTCCAACATCGAGCACAAGTCGGTGTTGAATTCCCTCCGGACCCTCCGGCTCCTGGATTATCGGGTTACCTCTCTGGACGTGGACAAATACGGTCTGGTTGACCCGGCGGCGGTGGAAAAGGCCATCACCCCGGAGACCATTCTCATTAGCATTATGCTGGCCAACAACGAGATCGGCACCATCGAACCCATCGCCGACATCGCCAAGATCGCCAAGAAAAACAAAGTGATGATGCATACCGACGCGGTGGCCGCCACCGGCATCATCCCCGTGGACGTGGAGCAGTTGGGGGTGAATCTCCTGAGTATGGCCGCCAACCAGTTCTACGGACCCCCGGGGGTGGGCGCCCTGTATGTCCGCAAGGGCACGCCCATCTGGCCTTTCATCGACGGCGGCCTCCAGGAGAACAAGCGCCGGGCCGGGACGGAAAACCTTATCGGCATTGTGGGCATGGGCGCGGCTGCGGAGTTGGCCCGCCTGGAGATGCCCGAACGCCTGCCTCGAATCCAGGCCCTTAAAGATCGCCTGGCCAGAGGGTTAAACGAGCGCATCCCCGAGATCAGGGTTAACGGCCATCCCACCCAGTGCTTGCCGCACCTGTACTCTGTGTCCGTGGAATACATCGAAGGCGAGAGCCTGGTGCTCATGCTGGACGAGGAAGGCATCATCGTGGCCACGCGGTCTGCCTGCGCCTCCGGGTCGCTCAGGGCCTCGCACGTGCTCATCGGCACCGGCCTGGGGCATGCTTTGGCCCAGGGCACCCTGGTCTTTACCCTGGGCATTGACAACACCGAGGCGGATATCGACAAGATCCTGAACGTGATGCCGAAGATCGTCCAAACCTTACGGGATATGTCGCCGCTGTATAAAAAAGAGCATACCGGCTGAAATCAGTGTGCGGATGAGGATCGGCTGAACTGAGGTATGGGGCGGGTTGTTAACCCGCCCTTACTATCTTGATCTTTCATAGCGTTGTCATTACCCATTTTGCGTTATGCCAAGCCGTTGGTCGCTGGGTTTAATCTATAAGCGCTTGCCAAAGGTTCTTTCCTTTTATTTCCCTCTCCCCTTGTGGAGGCCAGGGTTAGGGGTGAATAAGAAAAAACTTTTGGCAACGAGTCTAGTTTTCCCTTAAGGAGTCTCACGATTATGTCGGATGCCCGCAACAATCCGGAAATCTGCCCTGACCCGGGGTTCGACCTCAAAGAGGAGGATATCCTGGAGGCCATGCGCGCCATTCCAGGGTACCTGGATATCACCCCGGGGGATTTCAAAGAAATCTACCGCCTGGCGTTTCAGCACGCCCTGGAGCGGCTGAGCCGCGACGTTACTGCAGCCGAGATCATGACCCGCGACGTGGTCACGGTCAATCCCGACACGCCGGTGGCCGAGGTGGCTGCGGCCATGGGCCGGCGGGGAATATCGGGTCTGCCCGTGGTGGATGCCGGCAATACAGTGGTGGGGATGATTTCGGAAAAAGACTTTCTCTCCCGCATGGGCGTCAAAGAACCACGAAACTTCATGAGCCTGGTGGCGAACTGCCTGAAAACCAAAGGTTGTGTCGCCCTGCCCATCAAAAGGGCACTGGCCCAGGATATTATGAGTGCGCCAGCCATAACCGTGACCCCGGAGACTCCGGCGCAGGCTATTGCCGCTACCCTGACCGGCAAAGGGATCAACCGGGTGGCGGTCACCGACCCGGCCGGCCGCCTCCTGGGTCTGGTATCTCGAGGGGATATCGTCAAGGCCACCAGGGGGAGGGAACTGTCATGTTAGGAAACTTCTTCCGCAAAATGACCGGCACCACTCAGAGTCCGCCCCGGGTCAGCCTGGCGGAAATTCTCTGGTCCTGGCTGGGGGCTTTTTTGGGGATCGCTGCGGTGGCCTATGTCAATTACGGCCTCCTGGACAAGACCGACTTACTGATGCTGATCGGCTCCTTCGGGGCTTCGGCAGTGCTTATTTACGGGGCCATCAAGAGTCCCCTGGCCCAGCCTCGCAACCTGCTGGGCGGCCACGTTATTTCGGCCCTCATTGGCGTCACCGCTTACAAAGTGCTGGACCCGCACCTTTGGATCGCCGCAGCCCTGGCGGTGTCCACCAGCATCGCGGTGATGCATGCCACCAAGACCCTCCACCCGCCGGGTGGGGCCACTGCCCTCATCGCGGTCATCGGCGGCCCCAAGGTGGCTAACCTGGGCTACCTCTATGCTGTCATACCCGCAGGGGCCGGGGCCCTCATCATGCTGATGGTGGCCCTGTTGGTCAACAATATAGCCCCCCAGCGCCGCTATCCCGAGTTTTGGTGGTAAGGAATTCGGATAGTTGTCAGTGGTCAGTTGCCAGGATAGCCTCACCTATAGCAAATGCCCAAAGTTTTTTCCCTTATGGCACTTGATCCAGGAACCGAAATCCCCCCAGCCCCCCTTTTTCCAAAAGGTGGAAGAAACTTATCGGGATTCCTTTGAAAGTCCCTCTTTGACAAGTCTGGATTAGGGGGATTTAAAAATCAGCAATCGGGAACATTTTTGGCAACCGCTATAACTGTCCGATATTCACTCCACTGCCTGGCGGTGGGGAAAGGCCTGGGGCCAGCGGGAAGGGTGGCAGCGCCGGTAAGGGGGCGGATATTCCAGGTCCACCCAGAGCTCCTCGGCGGCGTGCCAGGCCCAGCGCGGGTTGTACAACATGCCCCGGGCCAGGGCCACCAGGTCGGCTTGACCATTGGCAATGATCTCTTCGGCCTGGTGGGGTTGGTTGATCATGCCCACCGCTATGGTAGTGAGGCCTACCGCTTGCTTGATCTGGGCCGCGAACGGCACCTGGTAGCCCGGCCCCACAGCCAGGCGTTGCCAGGGCGCCAGTCCGCCGCCGGAAACATCCAGGCAATCACAGCCCCGCTGTTGCAGTTCGGTGGCGAACGCCACGGAATCACCGATCTCCCAGCCATCCTCGGCGTAATCCGTGGCCGAAATCCTTACCCCCAGCGGCTTTTGGGCTGGCCAGACCGCCCGCATGGCCTCAAAGACCTCCAAGGGGAAACGCATCCGATTTTCCCGGCTGCCCCCGTAGTTGTCGGTGCGCTTATTACTCAGGGGCGAGAGAAACTCGTGGAGCAGATAGCCATGGGCGGCGTGCAGTGCCACCAGATCGAAATCCAGGCGGGCCGCCCGCCGGGTGGCCTGGACAAAGGCAAGCTTCACGGCATCCAATCCGGCCAAGTCCAAGGCCTGGGGCGGCGGCCAGGAATCATCATAGCGAATCGGTGACGGGCCCACCGTGGTCCATGCCCCTTCTGCCGGGGCCAAGGGCCGGCCATGTTCCTCCCAGGGCAAGTGATCGGAAGCCTTGCGCCCGGCGTGGGCCAATTGAATGCCGATTTTAGCTTCGCCGTATTCCCGGAAAAATGCCACGATGCGTTGCAAAGCCGCTTCGTTATCATCCGAATAGAGCCCCAGATCGCCATAGGTTATACGGCCCCGGGGCTCCACCGCGGTGGCTTCCACGATCACCAGCCCCGGACCCGAAACGCTGAACTGTCCCAGGTGCATCAGATGCCAGTCGGTGGCGCTGCCATCTTTGGCGCTGTATTGGCACATGGGGGAGACCACGATGCGGTTGGCCAGGGTCAACCCCCGCAAGGAGAGGGGAGAAAACAGGGCGGTGCTCATAAGGGCCTCCTGACGTGGGCAACTTAAACCAAAAATCTGTTGGAAAGATAGGTCATCTTTCGGGCCGATGCCAGAGGCGAAGGGGGATTTGCCTGTGGAGGAGAAAAATCCGGCAGGAATGAAGCGGGTGTAAGAAGGATTATTCCTGGCGGTTCGATTCTACCTGATCCCGGAACGTCACCACCGCCCGGGGGATCAGCCGGCGCAGGAAGACTACCCGGTCCATGGGGGAAAGCCGGGTGTAGGCCGGCAATTCCGGGTGTTCAGGAGCGAGGGCCGGGGCCTCCTGGCCAAAACTGGGGCCCAGGCGCCAGGCTCGCCCCACCAGTTCGATGATGGGCACATCCCCTTCGGGCAATGCGGTCACCCACCCCAGACGGCGCATGACTTCGAAACGCACCCGGTCCACCAGGGCGAAGGCGCAGTCGATAATCTTCATCTTGGTGTCATTTTCCAGGTCGTCCAGACGGAAGCGCAGTGATCCCCCCAAGCCCCGCGCCCCCATGACCAGGTCGAAAAAGACGAAGAGGTTCTCTTCCCCCGGGGTGGCCAGGTAGAGGAGGGTAGAAGGGCTCAGATCCCGCAGCCGGGTGTCGGGTCCGAACTGCTCCTGGAAGCGAGCCAGCCAGGAGCGAAACCCCTGGTCCGCGGCGATTTTGGACCGGAAGCGTTCCAGGTCGATGATTTCAGCCACCGCCGTGCTCCCGCGGTCCATTTCCCTGGAACATGTGCATCATCTTAATGCCGTTATAAAGGTAGTGTATCCCAGAGACGGTGGTCAAGACGCCGGTGATCCAGATAAAAGTCGGCAATACCAGGGGTGGAATAGGGCGGATCTTACCGAAAAGCACCAGAAACACCGTGCTCACCTGGAACAGGGTGGTTAATTTGCCGGCCAGGGAGGGCCTGACCACCAAGGGAAATTCCGCCAGGCGAAAAATCAAGACGCCAAAAGCCAGGGCCACATCCCGGCTGATAACCACCACGGTCAGCCAGGAGGGAATCTCCTTATAAATACTCAGGGTAACGAAACTGGCGGCCATGAGGACTTTGTCCGCCAGGGGATCGAGGTAGCTCCCCAACCGGGACTTCTGGGACCAGGTGCGAGCGATAAGGCCGTCGGCCAAATCGCTTACCCCCGCCAGAAGAAACACGAGTAAGGCTTTGTGATAGGCCCCCTGGATTAAAAAGATAACGAACAGCGGGGTCAAAAGGATCCGCGCCAGGGTGATGAGGTTGGGAATAGTCAGACTGGCCTGGGAAACGGGGCGAGAAGCCATGATGCGTGATCGATATCCTGTTTCGGGATTTTCCTGGCAAAACTTTAACATATCCGTTGCCGATAAAACAATCTATTAACCTATACCATCTGCGCTTTCAAATTCAACAAACTTAGCCTGTAATTAATGGCTAAATTTGTTATCGTAGCCGAAAATCAAAATCAGATGACCGAATTCATGGGAGCAGGGTATGCGAGCGGTGGTGCAACGGGTGCAGGAGGCCTGGGTCCGGGTGGATCAGGAGGAGGTGGCCCGGATCGGCGTCGGCCTGTTGATTCTGGTGGGAGTGGCTGCAGGTGACGGCCCCGAAGACGTGGCCTACCTGGCGCAAAAGCTGGCGCATCTGCGGGTCTTTGCCGGGGACGGACGCCTGATGCATCTATCTCTGTTGGACCTCAAGGCTGAGGTTCTCCTGGTTTCCCAATTTACCCTCCTGGGCGATTGCCGCAAAGGGCGGCGGCCATCCTTTGATGCCGCAGCCGCCCCCGAGAGCGCGGAGCAGCTTTATGAAGATCTGGTCGCCGCTCTGGCCGGTTATGGGGTAAGGGTAGCCACCGGCCGCTTTCGCCAGATGATGGAGGTAGGCCTCATCAACGACGGGCCGGTCACCCTGCTCCTGGATAGCCGGAAGGTGTTTTAGACCAGCGTCAGGATTGACAAATCTGGCGTGCTTCATTATGATTTCAAAAACTTATCCACTTGAACCGAGGTTCCGGTGCCGTGTTTCCCAGGTGGTCATGACGGTTGTTGACCAAGCCTTCCGGGGGCAACGGCTACAAAGACGGCAATGTCCAAATCTATGTCAGGCAGGGTGCCAAGACCTCACGCCCTGGCTGACCTGCTATCATCCCGAAATCGCCAACCCACAGGACCAAAATCCCGCCGCCAGAGGGCCACTGGACAATAACTTGCTGATCTTGACGCATTAAAGAGGCCCGGCAGTTAAGCTATGAAAAAATATATTTCTTGCCTTGTCATTGTTCTGTTCACTAACATTTATGCTCTACCTGTTTGTGCTGCAGATGTATTCAAAGAGTATGAAAAAGTGATTTGGATTGACCAAATCAAGCAGGTCGGAGCGGTGTACGAAGAAGGAGAAAAACTTGGAGAATTTCCCATAATAACCGGAGATGATGAAACTCCAACCCCGCCGGGAATTTATGTTGTAAGGGTGAAGGACGCAGATTATTATTCCCGTACCTACAAAACGCCGATGCCGTTCTCGTTATTTTTCGATTATAAGGGAAAACGAGCTATACACGAAGGCGAAGTGCCTGCTCCTGACGTGAAGAAAGATTTGGCAACTCACGGCTGTATCCATGTGGAACAGCCATATATCGAATGGCTGTATGACTGGGCTGAGGCAGGAAAGACAGTGGTAGTAATTTATGGGTGGAGAGAGGGCGATTAAGCCAAGTCGGATTGTTATCTTTCTCTTGAGGACCTAAAATGCGCCCCAGGGGGAAGGCAACTGAACCAGATCCTAATCTGGCGAGCCCCCAAAAAAAGCCCGGGAGGCCCCGGGCTTTGTCTGCAAAAAGCCAATCCGAAAACTTAATAGATCGGAATTTTAGCCCCTGTGTTTAATTCTCTTGCGGGGCTTAAGCTTGGAGGGCCCACGCCTTATCACCGGTTCCTCTTTGACGATCTCTGCCATGAAATCGTATTTCTTGCACATAAAAGGATAATTTCGGGGATGGGCACAGATATTTAAACAATAGAACGGCTTGCCATCATGATACGCAGTCAAGCCAAAATAACTGTTCCATGCAGTGTACTCTACCCAGCTATGAGGTGGGATGATGATGGTAGCATCGCTGTTGCGGGAGGGAATTGACACCTCATACTTGGTTTTATTTTTAATTATCCCGGTATAGGCTTTTGCTGGCTGGATAGGGGGAGCTGGCAAATCACGCATCTGAGGCAAGGCAGAGCCATCAATGTTTAATGGATCAAAAACCAAGCCACTTTGGCCAGCCTCGTTTGAGGCCATGGAGGCTTTATTCATTTCATAGGCATTCTCTGCTTGACTGGTTCCTGTCCACCCAAGACAAAAAATCAGCATAGCTGCTATGGTAATAAATGTTTTATTCATAGACTCTCCCCTTATTTATTCAACGGGTTGATATCCAAATGACGAAGGTAGCCTTGAGGCCTTCACCGGACTGGAATATTGCTTTGGGGCTAAGGATGTTTGATCAAACTCGTAGTCGATAACGCCGCCAAACTGGTCATATGTTACGCTCTTCAATCTCTTACTATAGTTTATCATGGCGATCGACCTGGCGAAGTTATAAGCGCCGCTCGGTGGTGGGCCAGTTTGGATATCTATCCACCCAACTCCAAGGCCACCCCCGTGAATTCCCCAACCTGCCCCCGACCCTCCCAGAACCACTCTCCCATTGGACCCGGAACTGTTCTCACGGTATTCACCCGAGGCAAAGCCGCCTAATTTATCAGTGTCAATAACTTCACTGCGCTGAAATTGTGCGCAGCCAGAAAACAACATGGCGACAATTGCTATTACCCCCAACATTTTCATGATAATTGTCCCCTCTCAAAAAGTTGTGGCCTAAAGTTGGTCTGGTCAGTGCCATAAATTTTAGCGATTATATGCCCCATAATTAAAAGCTTTTAACTTTTTGTCAAGAAAAAAATAGAAAATAATGCCTGAATCCATTATTTAAAGGGTCATTAACTCAAGTTTCGCACCCCTGTAGTGGGGAGAAGCGGTTGAAAGTATTGCTGATAGCGTCGAGATAAGCTCGAAACTGAGGTCCTGGATCGCAAAAATAAGCCAG